>JAQWSQ010000202.1 GCA_029243145.1 Planctomycetaceae bacterium
GTGTGCTCATCATAATTCATAAACAAACACACGTCAAGTGGATGTTGTTTCCAGCCTAGTTCTAGAAGGGTTTATTCAACCTTAGTGAACCATTTCCAATGCGCATTTACTAGCCCGTATCTGGCTTTCTTGATTCTCACAACTTCATCATCACGGAGAAGTCACAATGCAGCTCTCGCACAAATTCGCGATTTTCGCACTGATTCTTGCGGTTTTTGTTTTCACAGGTTGCGGCTCAGACGAGCCTGCTCCCACTGAAGAAGCCCCAACCTCCAACGCTGCAACCTCTGAGACACCCGAGAGCCACGTCACAAAAACGATCACATCGAGTGTGGCATCTTTGGCGACTGCCTCCTCACTCGACTTGTCATACATCACCGACGACTTCGCGAGTGCGGTGATTATTCATCCGGCTCGAATCTTGTCATCACCTTTATTGAGTGGCTTGGAGAAAGCGGCAATTCCTCTCGAAAAAGGAATGACAGACTTCATTGATCAATCCGGAATTGATCCTCGAACAATTGCTCATATTATCGTGCTGGGTGATGAAAACTCCGCGTCGGCAGCAGCCATGCAGGCTCCCGGATTATTCGGCTTTGGTGGTGGCCCTCCAGGCCAGTTTGACGATGTGGGGCCTCAATTGGATGGTCCAGGTGGATTCGATGGACCTGCGATTCCAAAAGAGGAAAAGGGACCAGAACTCCCCGATCAAGGCAAGGTTTCTCCGCAGAATCAAACACTGCAGCCGGTCAATTTTCAACCACCGTTGGATGGTCCGGGCGACATGGGAGCACCTTCTGTCCCCACGGTGATCGTTCGATTCACGGAGAATGTTGATCCGAAGACATTCTTCGATGACAAGCCGATTCCTCCGCTCGAAGATGGGAAGCAGGATGGACTCGCCGTGAAAATCGTTCCCGATCCCTCGATGGACTTGGTGATCCATTTTGCCGACTCAAAAACAATGATTGTGACCAAATCGACTCTTTTGAAAAAAATGGTCGAGACCAAGTCAGCAAACAGCCCACTGATCTCGGAACTCAAACAGATCGACTCGGCCAACGACTTGATTGTCGTGATCGACATGACCCATCTAAGCCCGATGCTGGTCGGCTTGGGCCAGATATTCGGCGCAGGGCAGGATCCCAATATGGCGCTGGGACTGAAGCTTGTCTCAGAATTGAAGACATTGACGATCACAGGAGGTATTTCTTCAGATTCGCTATTGAGTGTCAGCTTCGTTGGTGCATCGACCGAAACCGTCAGTACGGTGAACGACAAACTGACCGAGTTGGCCAACCTGGGGCGTCAGCAATACGAGATGATGAAACCGGCGATGCTCAAACAAGAAGCTCCTGTCGATGAAGCTGGCAAGAAAGTTCTCGAAGCGATGGCCGACCAGTTGGTGGCAGGAATCACCAACAAAGCCGACGGCACTCGTTTGACGATCTCGATCCCCAAACCGGCTGACCTTAATTCGCTACCAGCGATATTAAAACCGGTCATCGAGGATGCCAA
Organism: Planctomycetaceae bacterium; assembly: GCA_029243145.1. Classification (GTDB taxonomy): domain Bacteria; phylum Planctomycetota; class Planctomycetia; order Planctomycetales; family Planctomycetaceae; genus JABURQ01. The sequence continues at coordinate 1,519 of JAQWSQ010000202.1, forward strand.
GAAAGCAGCCGGACGCGCACAGCAAAGCAATCAACTCAAGCAAGTAGGTCTGGCGTTCCACAACTATCACGATGTCTACAATAGTCTGCCATCGGCTGGCACAGATTACTCGGGTGAGAAAAAGGGACTGAGTTGGCGAGTCCACATTTTGCCATTCATCGAAGAGGTGGACTTGTACAACCAGTTTAATCTCGACGAACCCTGGGACAGCGAGCACAACAAAGCATTGATCTCACAGATACCCGAACTGTTCCAGACTCCCGGCGTGAACGAAGAGGGGAAAACCGTGTTTCAGGTCGTCGTGGGTGAAAACACCTCCTTCAATCTGGAAAAGGGTTTGGGGTTTGGCGAATTCACCGACGGACTATCCAACACGATTATGGTCGTTGAAGCAGGAGCCGACAAAGCCGACACTTGGACCAAACCGGGAGGATTGACGTTGGATGAAGAAAATCCCATCAAAACTTTCGGGACTATCAAGGAAGGAACGTTATCGGTCCTCATCTCCGATGGATCGGTCCGGACGGTCGATATCGAGACCATTTCGAACGAAACAATTAAAGCGTTAATTACCAGAAATGGTGGCGAAATCATCGACGACTTCTAAGCTATCCTCAAAGCGAATACTTTAATATTCTAATTCATTACCCAAAACGGAGTTCAGCATGTTACGCATTACGATTCACACGTTTTTATCTGTCTTGGTCTTGGCGTTGTTTACCGGTTGCCCGGAAAAAGAAGCCGAGTATCAGAATTATAGCGACGCCGATCAGAATGATGATCATGGACACGATCACGGTCATGAACACCACGAAGGCCCGCATGGCGGACATGTGATTGAATTAACCGAAGATCACTCGGCTCATCTCGAAGTCACGATGGGCGAAGATCGCACCATCACCATCTATGTTCTTGCTGATGATGTTGAGACGGCCATTCCCGTTGCCGTTGGAGATGTCATTTTTGAATTGGAAGGCGAAGACGATTCCGAAATTAAACTGGAATTGACTCCCATGCCGGCCGAAGGCGAACCGGAAGGAACGTCGTCTGTCTTTGTCGTCAAAGGTGAGATCGTTCCCGCAGAAATCGACAACCTCGAAAAACTGCACGGCCACATTCATATCACCATCGATGGAAAAGAGTACGAAGGTGAACTTGAACACGATCACGATCATGACGACCACGAAGGACACGATCATGATGAGGAGGATGACGACCACAAAGATGAAGAGAAAGCCGCAGAAAAACCTGCTGCTGAGTGACCTTTACGACAAGTAATTTACGACCTGACTGAGACACCACTTCGGCACAATTTACCGAAGTGGTGTTCTTATTTCCCGACAACGTCTCAACCTGCAACATAATCCTAACATCCATGCCGAAACCTAATCCCACTTCCAAAGCTGCACCGTTGCACGATCCCACCGCGCTGGCACGATTCGGAAATCTCGATCTGGTCGCGAAGCTGGTTGTCGAGGGTTACGTGATGGGGCAACACAAAAGCCCCTACAAAGGTTCGAGCATCGAATTTGTCGAACACCGCCAGTATTATCCGGGCGACGAAATTCGTCATATCGATTGGCGCGCTTACGGCAAAACGGGACGATATTACATCAAAGAATACGAAGACGAGACGAACCTGCGCTGCTACTTAATTGTCGATTGCTCGGGCAGCATGGGGTACGGCGAAAGCACAATCTCAAAAGCCGATTACGCGCGACAATTGGCCGCTTCGCTCGGATACCTGCTGTTCTCTCAACGAGACGCCGCCGGGCTTTACACCTTCGACACAAAGGTCCGCGACCAATTAGAACCTTCCACAAGTCCGCATACCTTTCAACGAATCACAGACGCGCTGGAAAAACGCCAACCGGGAAACGAAACCTCGCTGGCGAATGTCTTTGAAACAATCGTCCCTCAGATGAAACGCCGAAGTCTGGTGACGATTTTTTCAGACTGCTTCGACCGCATCGAACCGTTAATGACGGCGTTGAAAATGTTCCGGCATCAGAGACACGAAGTGATTCTGTTCCAAATCACGACCCCCGAAGAAGAATCGTTTCCGTTCAGTAAACCGACCCAGTTTCGGAGTCTGGAAAACCCCAACCACCGTAAACTTGTCGATCCCCACAGACTACGAAAGATTTATCTGGAACAGTATCAAAAGTTTCAAGAAGCAATCACCACAGGTTGTGGAGCGATTGGTATCGATTATCACAAAATCGTGACCGATCAACCATATCAGGTCGCGCTGGGTGCTTACCTGGCGGCACGGTCCCGATTGGCGTCTCATCGGTCTGTCGGACGTTATCGATAAGGTTGCCTGCCTTCACAAGTAGTGATAACCGTTACTCTTTGAACAGATCACACAAAATATTCTCACTGAAGCAGGACCATTTTGACTCCAGCCGAAGAGAGGTTAGACTGTATACAGAGGAACAACCCTTCTCCAACTCGCGATCTTAACACAGAGTGATTCCCCTCACTTTGAATGGTTTGAATCTCCATGTCGGACAATCTTGGAAAACTCGATCCCGTTGGTGGCGGTGACCCAATCCCGCTGCTCAAGGAAGAACTGCAAATTGGTCGCCGCAGTCATTGTGATATTACATTGCGATTTCCGAATGTCTCGTCGCACCACTGCCTGCTGACGTATCGCAATGGTTACTGGTACATCGAAGACACAAATAGCCGCAACGGCATCAAGGTCAACGATGTTAGTTGTCAGCAAAAATATCTGCTGCCAGGAGACATCCTCTCCATCGCCAAGCACGACTATAAAGTGCTCTACGAACCACAAGGGACAGAGCCTCCGCCAGACATTGAAGAAGATGTGATGTCACTCAGTCTGATGGAAAAAGCAGGTATCGTCTCGCGTAAACGCGACCGTGATACTGGCCGGCCCATCACTCCCGAACCCACAAAAATCGATCCGCCAAAAGTGATCGAAACTCCCGACGATGAAGCGCTCGTCTGGCTACTCGATGAATCCGACGTTGAAAAGAAAGACGACTCTTCCACATGAGCACGTCCCGGACGAATCGAGTTTAACGTGGGAAAAAAGAAAAAACAGAAGACCAATAAAGTCCGCGTCCAGTTCCGTAAAAATCGCGGAACTCGATCACGGCAAAACCGCATCACAGAAGAGCAGCTCGGCTCTGAACAAATCAGCGATCTGGCTTCGGAAGAGCGAGTGTCTGGCAAAGGCGATTTGAGCCGTTACCGGACGATCAAATCAGTCAGCGATGACGAGAATGACCCGCAACGTGCCATCGATGAATCCATCTGCGAATCAGCAAAAATTCTCTCCACCGCGGGTCTCAATTCTCTGGCCCGAACAGAATCCGGTCGCGATTATGAATGCACCATACGTCAAGTTGTGCGGACAGTATCGCGAGACAACCGGAACGCCGTCGTCACGGGTGATCGAGTTCTCATTCAGCCCATCAATAAGGAACAAGCGGTCATAGAACGGGTCGAGCCGCGTTACGGAACGCTCTCGCGTCAATCGGGAGGCCGCGAGCATCTGATCGTCACCAATGTCGATCAAGCCTTGATTGTCGTTTCTGCCGACGATCCCCCACTCAAACCTAATCTGGTTGATCGTTTTCTGGTCAGTGCCGAGAAGGGAAATGTCGAACCGATCATCTGCATCAACAAGGCAGACTTGGTTGAACCTTCCGACTTGCAACCGATTATCGGCATGTACTCGCAACTCGGCTATCGAGTGGTCCAATGTAGCGGTGTCGAAGGTTGGGGCATTGACGCTCTGGTGAGGACTCTGAAAGACAAACAAACCGTTCTGACCGGGCAAAGTGGTGTCGGAAAATCAACGCTCATCAATCGGATTCAACCTGATCTGAACCTGGATACCAGCAATATCAGCGAGTGGAGCAGTAAAGGTCGGCACACCACACGCCGAGCCATCATGTATCCTCTGGATATTGGCGGCGCAGTTGTGGATACTCCTGGTATTCGTCAGTTGGCGTTGTGGGATGTTGTGAAGGAAGAAATTGAAGGCTTGTTTGTCGAGTTTCGTCCTTTTGTGCCGGTCTGTCGATTTCCCGATTGTAGCCATACGCACGAAAAAAGTTGTGGCGTGAAACAAGCTGTGGTTGCAGAACTCATTTCCCACCAGCGATATGATAGTTATTTGAAGATTCTCAGCGACGAGCAATTCGACCCCGAGTGGTAACTTTCCGACAACAGTTCCAGCCCCCCGGCAATTATGAATCAATCACGGCGACGCAAAACGACACTCGACGCGTGGCTGAATTCCGTCATCACTCCGATCTATTTTATCGACGCACGCCGACGTGTTCGCTTCTATAACACAGGTTGCTTTCAACTCACAGGATGGATGACCGGCGATGTTTTAGGACAGGTGTGCGATTACCACACCGAGGATGAAGGCGTTGATCGATTCCGCGGAGAACTTTGCCCCCCCCCTTCGGTGTTTCAGGGAACCGGCCACACTGTCGCCGCTTTTTTAACTCACAAGTCGGGGCATCAAATTGCCTGTGTCCAGGAATGTTTTCCACTCACAAATGCCCAAGGTGATGTGGAAGGCGTTTTGGTTGTGTTATCACCTCTGGAGCAACCGAGGAAAATGCCAAAACCATCGGCGGCACAAAAATGGCACGCGGAACTCGCTTCTGTTCGACAATCGATCCGCAAAAATTATCGACGCGCTTCGATTGTCGGAGAATCTCGCAGCATGCAGCGAGTCATTTCCCAATCACAACTCGCCATGAATTCTGATTGTCCTGTGTGGATCACCGGCGAAACGGGAACCGGTCGAGAACATCTCGCACGCACCATCCACTATGAAAGTGCTTATCAAACCCGAGCCTTCGTTCCTCTCGACTGTCGCAGATCGGCGGCCATCGAATTGAAAAGAACCTGGCAACGCATGCTCGAAATGATCAATCCTGATGAACCTTTTTCGAGCCTGCAACCGGGAAGCCTGTTTTTGATCGAGGCGGAAGAGTTTCCTCGCGATCTACAACAAGAGTTGATCGAACTTCTGGATCGGCAACAGCATTTTCCCGCGGATCGTCGCGTGCGTGTCATCGCTTCCTCCACTCGCAAACCACAGGATCTCGTGGATCACGATCAATTGCTGCCAGAGTACCGACTGCTCCTCAGCACTTTGTTGATTGAACTTCCCCCACTTCGCGATCGGTTGGAAGACTTGCCTCTACTCTCACAAGAGATTCTTGAAAATTTGAATCGTGGGGAAGATCATCAACTGGAAGGCTTTGAAGATGCGGTCGTGGAGCTATTTCAGCGATACCATTGGCCCGAAAATATCAACGAACTGACCGAAGTCATTCAAGCGGCACGATCTCAAGCCACGGGAGTGCATGTCACCGAAGAGAATCTCCCGTTTCGATTTCGCGCGGGTTACGATGCACAACGCGAAAATCCTGCTCCGGCAGAATCTTTCACCGATCTCGAATCGTATCTGGAACGGGTCGAACGCGAACATATTCTGGCGGCATTAGAACAAAGTCGATTTAATAAGACCAAGGCCGCAGAATTATTGGGTATCCCCCGAGCCAAACTTTATCGCCGTCTCGAATCGCTCGACATTGAGACTGAAGACTGAAAGCATTTTTATGAGCGTCAACCTAACCCGCCGAAACTTTCTCAAATCAACACTTGCGGCGGGGCCTCTCTCTGCCGGTTTGCTTTTCCCTCAGCAACGGCTCTGCGCCGATTCCTGCACCTCGATAGAACGCCCCAGAGTGGCCGTCATTCTCACTTGGATGACCCATCTTTCCCACGCGCATGTGCTGATGGAGAATTTTCTGAACCCCGTTCTGTTCAACGGCCAATTGGTCGATCCGGGAGTCGACATCGTCTCGATGTACGTCGATCAATTTCCCGCAGAGCGTGACATGGCACGAGGTGTTGCCAAAGATCACAACATCCCCATTTACGATTCCATTCGTCAGGCATTAACACAAGGTGGGAAAACGCTCGATGTCGATGCCATTCTCTGTATCGGCGAGCACGGTGATTATCCCGACACCAAGTACGGCATCGACAAATACCCGCGCAAAGAATGGTTCGACGAATGTGTTTCTGTGATGAAGGAAGCCGGGAAAGTCGTCCCCTATTTCAACGATAAGCATTTCTCGTATCGCTGGGATTGGTCAAAGGAGATGTACGATACGGCGCAGGAGATTGGTCTGCCGTTTCTGGCGGGAAGTTCAGTCCCGTTGGCTCAAAGAAAACCAGATATCAGTATCAAACCGGGAACCGAACTTGTCGAAGCCATTTCCATTCACGGCGGACCCATTGAACGATACGACTTTCACGGTGCGGAAGTCTTGCAATCGATGATCGAGTTTCGCAAAGGAGGAGAGACCGGCATCTCGAAACTCGAAGTTTTGAAAGACGAAGAACTCCTCAAAGCGGGTAAGGCAGGACGTTTTTCGTGGGATCTCTACGAAGCCGCCATGAAAGCCGAACTCGATGAAGTCCCCAAAACATTCGGGACCATTCCCGGTGAAGGAAAGCATCCGACGCACGGTATCTTTTTGGAATACAAAGACGGCTTGAAAGCGACCATTTTACGAATCGGAGCCTCGGGAATTCGCTGGAATTTTGCCTGGCGTGAAAAGAAAGACCCAACCCCGAAGGCGACTTACTTCTATCCCGGTCCCTGGAATAATCGCAATCTCTTCAAAGCACTCGCCCATTCGATCCAAACCCATTTTCGACAAAAACAAGCCCCTTATCCCGCCGAACGAACACTCCTCACGACCGGCATCACCGAAGCCGCCGTGCGGTCGTATTATGAAGACGTGGCGTTAGACACACCTCATTTAGAAATCGCCTATCAACCGCGAGATTTCACCGCGATGAGAGAACGCGGAGCAAGCTGGGATCTTCTGACCGAAGAGCTGAAATCCGAAAAGGGCTTGTATGATCCGAGAGTGTTGTTTAAAGAGTGATTCTGTTTCAATCCTTCGGTCTCAGGTTATTCATGTCGTAATCGACCGAGACCAAATAGAGTCCGTGAGCGGGAGCCGTGGGACCAGCCAGCGAGCGGTTCCCTTCTGCGATCATCCGCTCGACATCATCGGATTGATAACGGCCACGTCCCACATCGACCAATGTGCCGGTGATGGCACGGACCATGTTGTACAAAAATCCGTCTGCTGAAATCTCAAGGCAAAGAACCTCGTCAGTATCGGCAACCGTCGATTGTTGAGATTCGAAATCAAAAGCCGACCAGACATCCCACATCGATTGGCATTCAATAGTGAGATGTTCGACAGTCCTCACGCTGGTCGCTTTGTTGGGATATTGTGTTTCAAAACAACGAAAGTCGTGTGTGCCGACGATGTGCTTGGCGGCTTCACGCATTTTGTGCAGATCCAACTCATTACCGAAACGCCAGGTGTAATTACGTAAAAATGGTAATCCAATGTCGCGATGATGAATCAGATAGCGGTAGCACTTACGCACGGCAGAATAGGTGGCGTGAAAACGCTCGGGCACTTCTAGCGAGTCACGAGCAATGATGTCTTCTGGGAGTCGGCTTTGGAGAGCCGAGGCGAACTTCTCCGCAGGAATTGTGGAACTTGTCTGAAAGTTGGCGACCTGGCCGAGTGCATGTACGCCGGAATCGGTTCGTCCGGCGGCGATTAACTTGATCTCCTCCCCCGTCAGGTCAGAGATCGCTTTCTGCACGAGTTCCTGAACCGTCACGCCGTTCGGTTGAATCTGCCAACCGACATAATTCGACCCGTCGTAAGCGAGGGTGAGTCGGATGTTACGAGTTGGAAGCGGCATAATATTTACCAAGAACGATGTGCCTCTACTGGCTTAACCAGCAGTGTGTCTCTACAACCAACCTCTACTCAATTTCCAGCCGTCCCCGCCACTGCGACAATTGATGTTCGACCGGTTTGAGACCTCCCGACCCATAACTTTGCAGAGACGCCACGGCATTCCGTGTTCCCAACACTTGGCTGACATCTTCGTGTATCAAGTCACAGACTCCTTGCATCTCGGCAAGATCGAGATCGGACAATCGACACTTTTTCTCTTCACACAAAGCCACCAACGATCCCACCGTACCATGAGCGGTCCGCATCGGAACCCCCTGCTTAATCAGATATTCCATGAGTGCGGTGGCATCGAGAAAACCATCTTCCAAACGAGATTCGATGACATCCTGTTGAATTTCGGCCCCGCGAACGATGGCCGCCGCCAATTCGAGAGAGGCTGCCGTCGTATCGAAGGCATCGAACATCGCCAATTTGTCCTCTTGAAGATCGCGGTTGTAGGCCATCGGTAGACCTTTGAGGAGAATCAGAATTTGAGTCACATCGGCAATGACCCGAGCAGACTTCCCACGAATGAGTTCCAGAACATCGGGGTTCCGTTTTTGCGGCATGATCGATGAACCGGTCGTATAGGCGTCGGGAAGTTTTAAGAACCCAAACTCGGTGGAGAACCAGAGGATCCATTCTTCCGCCAAACTCGACAGGTGAGTTGCCACCAAAGAAAGCGAAAACACAAACTCGGCCAGGTAATCTCGATCACTGGACACATCGAGACTATTTGCCGCCGGCTGGTCAAATTCGAGCAGTTCGGTCGTCATGTCTCGATCAATGGGTAACGATGTCCCCGCCATCGCTGCGCAACCGAGAGGATTGATATTCACACGCTTTCGACAATCGGCGAGTCGTTCGCGATCTCGTTGAAATTTCTCGCAATACGCCAACCAATAATGTACTAATTGCACGGGCATCGCTCGTTGAAGATGGGTATAGCCGGGAACGATGATATCGAGATCGGCTGCGGAACGTTCGACGAACGCTTTTTGGATCTCTATGAGTAACCCATCGACTTGATCAATAGCATCGCGGACAAATAATTTCAGATCGGTGGAAACTTGATCGTTTCGTGATCGCCCGGTGTGTAACTTACGTCCGACATCGCCCAACTTCTCAATGAGTGCCGACTCGATGTGCATGTGGATGTCTTCGAGGCTAATCTGAAACTCCATCTTGCCCGCCTCAATGTCGGCAAGAATGTTGTCCAGCTCGACAATGATCGCATCGCGTTCTGCTGAGGAGATCAGTTCGGTCGCTGCCAACATGCGCGCGTGAGCTTGCGAACCACGTACATCGCATTGCGCGAGTCGATGATCGAAACTGATCGATTCGGTAAAAAGTTCGACGCGGGAGTCGGTTTGTTGCTGAAACCGTCCGCCCCAGGCTTTGGCGGCCATGGACCGAGTCCTTTTATTTTAAGGGAGTTTAATGTGTTGATTGCGGTGTCATCTTCAACGGGAGGTTCTTATTGCTGACACAACAAGTGGTCCACACGTTACGCGGAATTTCCGAAATTTTCCATGCGGACTACTAATCGGTGGATATCATTCCTTCCGAGATACCAGATGAAGATTGCTTCATTGTTGCCGCTATATCTTAACAGTATGTGCGATTTGATGAAGATATGAAGGAGCTGAAATAGTCTTTGTATGAAAAAATCCCGAATCAATGAATCGTCCCTTTTCTCTCTGAAGACAGGATGTATGATCCCGAATCTGACGACATTCATTTTCCCTTTTTCATCGATTCAAGGAACTCTCCCGATCAATACATCACCGCCACTTCGACTCTTAGCTTGTCTTGCCATTCTAATTGCCAACATGTTGCTGGGCTGTGGAGACAGCCGCTCCACGGAAACAACCAATGCAGACGATATCCCCAAATCGGAAGTGATCGTACCCGAAAAAGGTGGAGAACCGGTATTAGCCGAAGAGGGGCCGTAGTCCGAGTTTTATATTTCCATTGACACTAATCTCTTTAAAACATTCTGAATTTACCAAGGAAAAGACCATGAAGTCATTTCGAAAGAAGAGCGTCTGCTCTAAGTCAGCAGCACGAAAGCGAGCAGGTTTCACCCTGATTGAACTGCTGGTTGTGATTGCCATTATTGCCGTGCTGGTCGCATTATTATTACCGGCGGTGCAACAAGCGAGAGAAGCCGCCCGACGTAGCTCGTGCAAAAATAATCTCAAACAACTCGGATTGGCCTTCCACAACTTCAATGACACGTACCGTGAACTTCCACCGGGAGTCCGCTCAGCTTGGGGAATGTCTTGGACGTGGGACATCCTCCCCTATCTTGAACAGCCTGCAGTTTACGAACTAATGCCCGATGATCCTTTGAGCGATAGTGGGCATTGGGGTGGTACAGATGCGAGAAGCCTCGGATTGATCCAGATCACTCGAACTAACGTCCCCGTGTTCCATTGCCCCTCCCAGCCGGGGAATCAGAGTGAGGAGAATGATGTGAATGGCTTGACGGGATGCGTCAAGAATAACTATTTGGCCAATGCAGGGAACGCCTAAACCGATGACAATGGTGCCACCGGAATGGATAACTCCGACGGCATGTTTACTGCGGATCGCTGGAGCGGCACACCAGTGAAACCCAAGCGGCTGGCTGATGTCATCGACGGACTTTCCAATACACTGATGGCGGCAGAATCCGTCTACCTACTTGATGCGGGACAAGGCTGCAACATCTGTGATCGTTTCCTGTTCTATCATATGAATGCTGACAGCGGCACCGGCTCCGATTTTTCGGAAGCGTTGGGATCAACTTATTACCCCATCAATTCCAAAGAGGTCAACACGACAGAAAGAGAACTCTCTTATTCGAGTTACCATACCGGCGGCATTAATGCATTGCTGGGAGATGGTTCGGTCCGTTTTGTTTCCGAGAACATTGATCTCGTCAATGTGTGGCGAGCCCTTGGTTCGATACACGGCAATGAGGTGATTGGTGAGTTCTGAGCAATTCATGCTTCACAAAGACAATTTGGTGACGCCAGTCACTCATCGTCTTCGTCGAGAAACTGCTGACTCTCGTCGAGCATGATGATGTCGGCATTACTGTCTTCATCAAACCCCGAACCGACAGAGTTCACAGAGTCAGAACTAAGCCCCTCCTTACGAGGAATCTTCGACATCGAGATCGGTTCGTCGTCATCAATCACGACAGGAAACTCTTGGCTCAATTCAATGGATCGATCCGATTGATCGGGCTTAAATTTCACACTCTCCGCACCGGCAACGATGGCTTGCACATCTTCATCTGGCATGACATCATCGTCATCTGCCTTCAGGCTTTTTTGAGATGCGAGCTTAGCATTCTTGGGTGCGGTTCCCGAGAGGAGTTGGTATTCCACATCTCCGAACATCACTTCATCACCAATTTCGATTTTTGCTTCTTTCTCAACGCGTTTTCCGTTGATGGTAATTCCATTGGTGCTGCCCAGATCGCGAACTTGATAACCATTGTTGATTTGTGCCAGACAGCAGTGCTTCCGAGAAACCTTGCGGCTGTTCAACAAAACAATATCACACTCGGAATGCCGACCGACGAAGAGAATCGGCTTATCGAGCAGAACGGGTCGTCCTTTTCCGAGTGGTTTGAGATATTCCGTCATATGAACATTCCGAGATCGGAAGTGAGATAAAACTGCCGTGAATGATAATCCAACTCTCTAATATCTTAACGCCCCGATAAGCGAGTTCGGCTAATTATTAGTGAGAAATTGTGAATCTGAGCAATTCTTTAACTTCCCGACCCTCATTTTTTCCCGGCAGATGTCCGGTTTTGACGACCACATCAATCGTAGGGACAGTCTGCACATTCATTCCTGCGGTATTTGATCGATCTTCGCAGCGAGAATGAAATCGTTTTCAGACAGTCCACCAATCGCATGAGTCCAGATTTCGATGGTGACATTGCGATATCCCACGATATGTAAATCGGGATGATGGCCTTCGTCTTCAGCAATCGCAGCCACCTGATTGAAGAACGTCAATCCGGACATAAAATTTTTCACCGTCCAGTTTCGAGCAATCCGTTCACCATCATGAGTCACTTCCCAACCGGGATGCTCTTTGATCTGTTCGGCTACTTCTTCTGCCGTCATTTTGGGAACACCACCTTCGCAGGGCTGGCATTTCTTTTGAGTGAGGACATCACAACTTTGGGCATGGGATGACATATCTTGAGTTCCTGATGGATAAAAATTTCGTGACTCGATTTCACTCGACATTCTAGACAATTCTTCAAAATATCGAAGGACCGATCAGTATTCGAGCACCGATTCGAGACAGTTTACGGTTTCATGCGGACTGGTGTTTGACAATTGACCCGATTCCGGCGAATGATGGTAACAGTATTACTAACCGGGAGTTATCCAACTTGAGCGATCCAACACAGCAGGAGCCCGTCTCTCTCGAAGACAGCGATCTGCAACGACTCGAACAATTGACAAAAGCTTATGAGGAAATGACTTCGCAAATTGGCCGAGTCATCGTCGGCCAGGATCTGGTCATTGAAGAATTGTTGATCTCTGTGCTTGCGGGGGGACACGCGCTGCTTGTTGGTGTTCCCGGCTTGGCAAAGACCTTGATGGTTCGCACCTTAGCACAATCCATGAGCCTTTCGTTTAATCGGGTCCAATTCACTCCTGACCTGATGCCTGCCGACATCACCGGGACAGAAGTTCTTCAGCAGAACCAAACCACCGGCGAACGCGACCTCAAGTTTTTACCGGGCCCCGTTTTTGCGAATGTGATACTGGCTGACGAAATCAATCGGACTCCTCCCAAGACGCAAGCCGCGTTGCTCGAAGCAATGCAGGAACGGCAAGTGACCGCGGGTGGACATCGTCACGAGTTACCCAATCCATTTTTTGTGTTGGCGACTCAAAATCCCATCGAGCAGGAAGGAACCTATCCACTCCCCGAGGCTCAACTTGACCGTTTTATGTTTCAAGTGTTGGTCGATTACCCCACCGCCGACGAAGAGTTTGCCATCGTTCGTCAGACGACGGCCGGCAAACAGAGTGAAGTTGAACCCGTTCTGGGCAGCAAAGAACTGGTGGAACTGCAAGAGTTCATCCGTCGTATCCCGGTCGCCGATTCTTTGATTCGTTATGCGATGCAGTACGCCCGCTTAACCCGGTTGAATCGTCCCGAAACGCCAGACTTTATTAAACAATACGTCAGTTGGGGAGCCGGCCCCCGAGCAAGCCAGTTTCTGGTATTAGGAGCCAAGGCGAGAGCCGTGCTTCATGGAAAAACTGCTGTTGGCACCGACGACATTCAGGCAGTCGCCAAACCCGTGTTACGACATCGTATTTTAACGAATTTCAATGCCGAAGCAGAGGGGATCACAGCCGATCATATTGTTGAGCGACTGATTCAGATGATCCCGCTCGATCAATCAGGAGAGACCAATGCCGGCCCCCTCTCCGAACTCATTTGATCCTGCCAGTCTCGCCCAACTCTCTCACCTGCGATTGCAGGCACGAGTGATTGTGGAAGGCTATCTCTCGGGACTCCATCGCAGCCCCCATCAGGGATATTCTGTCGAGTTTGCCGAACATCGAGAGTACGCACCGGGAGACGATTTGCGCTACGTCGATTGGAAAGTGTTCGGTCGCAGTGATCGCTATTATCTCAAACAATTCGAAGAAGAGACCAACTTCGCCTGCATGCTGGCGGTTGATGCGTCCGAGTCGATGCAATACGGCAGCTCCCCCGCATCGCTCAACAAATTCGAATATGCCCGCTTACTGGCCGCAGTCCTCGCATCATTGACCATTCAACAACAGGATGCCGCGGGACTGGTCCTCTTTTCGGAACAACTTCAGCATTATGTGCGTGCCGCGGGAAACCCTCAGCAACAAACTCGAATCTGGGAATTGCTTGAACAATCGAAAGCCTCTGGTCCCACGGCTCTCGGGCCGATGCTGCATGAAATTTCAGACCGCTTCCGAAAGCGGGGAATGATTATTCTTTTTTCAGACTTATTCGACGACCTGGACGCCATCAAAATCGGACTGCAACGTCTAAAACACAGACGACACGACATCCGTGTGATTCATATTCTCGATCCTGCCGAACTGGAATTCCCATTCGAAGAACCGACTTTGTTCCATGGATTGGAAATCGCTCAAGAGCAAATGGTCGACCCCCGCGGACTCCGCACCGCCTATCTGAAAGAGTTTCATAGTTTCCTTGTGGAAAGCCGGCGTACTTGTCGCGATCTGGGTGTCGAACATGACATCGTTCGCACCGATGAACCGTTTGATCGAGTGTTACGACGAATTTTGTCAAATCGCCCCCCCCTCCCTATTCCCAACATCACCGAGATGCAGGGGAGGCGTTGATGACTTTCGAAACACTCACTCTTCTCGCCTTGGAATTCGGCAGCCCCTCGATGTTATTTGGGCTGGGGGCGGCATCGATTCCCATCATCATCCATTTGTTGCACAAAAGACGTTACAAAAAAACATCGTGGGCCGCGATGAAATTTCTGATGGAAGCAGCTCGCCAGCAATCTCGACGATTGCGTTGGGAGCAACTGATTGTTCTTTTGGTCCGCTGCCTAGCCGTCATGTTACTCGCGATGGCATTTTCTCGGCCATTTTTTGAAAACGCTTTTTCATCGGTGAGTGGTCGTGCCCCGCGACACATCATCGTCGTTCTCGATGACAGTTTCAGCATGGGGCATCTTATCGGTAACGAAACTCGATTAGAACAAGGCAAAGAAGCCGTTCGCCAACTGCTACAGACAAGTGTCTCGGGAGATGGATACAGCCTGCTATGTCTCTCCGACGAGCGACAATCAAACCTGTTGGCTCCCACATTTCGACAAGATTCCTTTTTAGCCGAGCTGGAGAAAATCGGCTTAACAGAGCAGCCTATAGATCTTCACGGCGCGCTGGCGCGTCTCGAATCTCTGTTGATCGACTCACCGCAACCGAGAGAAAAAGAACTCCTGATTGTGAGTGATTTCCAACAAAAGGATTGGTCACCGACAGGAACAAAGAAGCAACTTCTCGAATCGCGTCTCGCACGACTGGCCAGTGAGAATGTGCATTTTACTTTTTTGAATGTTGGCGGAGGAGACATTGGAAATGTTGCCATCACAGATCTAAACGTCGAGCCACAACCAGTCTTAATTGGTCAACCCTCCTCGATCACCGTCACCCTGCAAAGTTTCGCAGGACAACCACTGGAAAATCTTGCTGTGGAATTGCTGATAGATGATCGCTCCGTTGCCTCGCAATCAATCAACGAACCTAGGAAACAATCAACCGATATCACATTCCTTCATAATTGGCAGTCTGCCGGACCCAAAAAAATCGTTGTCAAAATGGTCGGTGATAGGCTTGAAGCCGACAACCAACGCTTTCAGGTTGTGGTCGTCCGCGATGCAATTTCGGTCCTCTTGGTTGAAGGACAACCTGCCGGCTCGCCTCGGGAGCAATCGTCCCACTATCTCAGAACCGCACTCGAAACAGTGATGCATCCGACAACGAGCGCCCCCTTGTTCGACATCACCGTGACCGATTTGCCCGGAATGACCGAACTGCCGCTCCAAAACTATGAAGTGCTTGCGTTGTGCAATCTTCCCGGAATCAGCAGTCATCAATCGGCCATGGTTCGACGCCATCTTTCTTCGGGCGGAGGTTTGTTACTGATCCAGGGAGACCAAACCGATGCTCAGTCCTGGAACGCTCAATTAAATTTGTTCAACGACCAAGCCTGGCCCCTCACTCTCAATCGCTCCGATCCCTCAACCGAATCGGTTTGGGGATTCCTGACCTCAGAATTGAATCACCCCGTCGTGAAGCTATTTGCAGGGAATCCGGGTACAGGATTAGATGCGGCTGTCATTTGGCAAAGAGTTGCTTGGACGGTCGATGACGCCGACCGAATCGAAACGATTCTTTCGTTTGATGATGGCACGCCGGCCATCGTGGAAGTCGATCTGCCTGTCGGACGTTGCCTGCAAATGGCCCTGTCTTGCGACGCGACCAGTGGAAGCTGGGCTCCTCTGAATGGCAGCTTCCCGCCGATTGCCATAGAAATGATTCGCTATCTGGCCGTTCATAACGGTGACAACTCAAAATATCTCGTCGGCCAAACACTCGAGGGGCTACTTCCCGCCGATCAATTTATTCCAGAGATCACGGTGACCGATCCTGCGGGAAAATCGATCTCTCTTGAACCAACCGCAATGAGTTCTGAAAATCCGTTGCGAGGTTGGTTGTTCGACGAAAACTCGAAAAGCGGATTTTATCAAATCGGGTTTGGACAACCCTCTTTGCCAACACAATATATTGCCGTGAATGTGGATGCCCAAGAAGGGAACCTGACTGCCGCCGATCCAAAACAACTCGAAAAAGAACTTTTTAAAAACCCACAACTCAATTTGAGAATCGCGCCCACGGTCAGCGAAATCACGAAATTCCAAGAGTCGCCCCTTTCACTGGAACTGCTCTGGTTGGGGCTCGCATTTTTGGCGGTAGAAGTCGCACTCGTCTGGAACTTTTCGACAGGCTTGGTCGCAATGCTGGCCGTCGTGATTGTTGCCGGCGTGCTCCACTTGGCCCCCTGGATTGGCCCTGCTCCCGCGATTGCTGGTGGGGTGCTGATTGTTTGTCTGTTGTTCTTGATGATTCTTCAGCGGTTTCTCACTCGACACCCGAAAAAAACGTCTCGTTCACTTTTTTAAGAAAACCCGTTCCCTCATAACTCGCGTGTCTGGATGAAGAGCGCTTTCTTTTCTCCCGGCAACGTAAAATCAAAACCGCAAGTTTTGAAGAACTGCTCCGACGAAGTAATCGCCATCACTTCGAGCACATTCCGCTCGTGGGCACGTTCGATGCAAACTTCGACCAGTTTTTGCCCGATGCCCATACCCTGAAACTCGTTCTGGACGGCTAGGCTGCGAATCTCTCCCAGCTTGGACGAATAGACTTCCAACGCCGCAAAACCGACAATCTGCGATTCATATTCGGCTACAAACCCATGCTGGATAAGTTCCGTCAGTTCATCGAATGTTCGTGGGATCAGAATTTTCTGCGCGACGAACGGTTTGATAAATTCATCCAGCGCCTTGAGATCTTTGATCTCGGCAGGGCGAATGACCACTTTTTCGATTTGAATCTCAGTCATAATGAAAGCTTGGCTAATCGTCATAAGGTACGTTCCTTCAAAATCGTACTCATGACTGTTACTGAGTGGAACCAGAGAACGGGCAAATTCCTCGTGTGATTGAGATCCCTAGACGATATCATCGGGACTGAAATCATCTCATCACATCCAATCATCAATTTGAGAGTCCGATGAACGTCGATAAACTGCGGAAAAAACTGGCGGAATGGACGGCTCTCGAAGCTCCCACCGGGTTTGAGGAACCCGTCCTCGCTGCGGCCCAACAAGCACTCACACCGCTGTGTGACAGCGTCTCGCTCGACGTTCGTGGCAACCTTTACGGTGAATTGAAAGGGACGGACCCCAATGCCCCCCGCGTGATGATCACCGCACATGCTGATGAGATTGGCTTCATGGTCACTTCTCTGACAACCGCTGGCTTCTTGCGGTTCACGCGTCTCGGCGGCCCTACAATCTCTGTGCTTCCCGGCCAGAGAGTTCGCCTGCTCCCCGAAAATCATCCACCCGTCGAAGCGGTTGTGGGAGTGAAACCGGGACATATCCTCAAGGGGCCAGAAGCACAACATGTCCCCCCCGTCGAACAGATGTATCTCGATGCAGGGGCAGAATCAGAGGAGCAGCTCAGGAAATGGGGCATCGAAGCAGGAACACCGGCCGTCTTCGTGGGCGAGTTGATTTCCACTTCGCACCCCACGCGAGTCTTCGGCAAGTCAATTGATAATCGTGCCGGCTGGCTGGCGGTCCTGGAAGTGGCCGAGCGATTGTCCAAAAAACGACCTCCCGCAGATTGTGTCTTCGTGCTGACTGTCGAAGAAGAAATTGGACTGCGCGGTGCGGAGGTCGCCACGAGAACTGCCGACCCCGATGTTGTCATCGCGATTGATACAGTCCCGGCTGGAGGGACTCCCGATCTCGCTTCGGAAACTCTCCCCTGGACGATTGGAGCAGGTCCACTTCTCAAAGTCCGCGAGACCAGCGGACTCTCGACTCACGGCCCCTTACGTGCTCTTTTTCGGGAAGTGGCCGACGAACATCAATTGCCGTATCAGTTAATTGTCGACACCGCAGGAATTACCGACGCCACATCGGCCCAACAAGCCTCGGGAAAAATTGCCGCATTGACACTTGGTCTGGCTCGACGATATTCGCATTCCGCCGTCGAAATGCTTGATCTTTCCGATCTGGAAACACTCATTGAATGGACCGAGCACGGAACACGTAAACTCAACACTCACGAACAGTTACAAAGACTTTGAAACGTCTGTTTTTGAGGATTCTCTCTTCCAGAGGGAATTGCATTCCCGTTCTGGTCGGGATAGGATAAATCAACGAATTCCCTGTTGGGAGAAAGCAATCGCAGCTTCCCCCCTCACCAAGCAAACGCTCGGACAATCTGGAGAGCTTTATGTTGAGACGCCAATCTGAATCACACGCTGCCCGCCGAGGATTCACACTCGTAGAACTCTTGGTCGTGATGGCAATTATCGCCGTACTTGTCTCTCTGTTGATGCCCGCCATTCAACAGGCCCGAGAACGAGCGAGGATGACAGGTTGCTTGAACAACCTGCACAACATGGTCATTGCCATGCATAACTATGCAGATTCGCACAAGAGCTTTCCTTCAGGCTTGTTAATCAACGAAAATTCGACATTAGAAACAGCCGTCGATCAGGCATTGATCCTGTCAGAACCTGCCGTCTTCTCCAACGCCGTGAATGCCACAGGCATCAGCGCTCCTACTTCAAATCCTCAACGCGGACAACTCTCGTTGTCGCAATGGACCTTGAAAGGTTATTGGAGTTGGCCCGCGTTACTTCTTCCACAAATGGATCAACAGACCATCAACCCCAGTTTTATCGAACCCAAAAGCACTGCTAACAACATTGGCGCGATGAGCGTTGAAATTCCCTCCTATGTCTGCCCCTCGGCTTCCCTCCCCTCTCGACGGCCCTCCATCGCGGGAACGGGTGGAAACTTTGCCTACATCAGCTATCGTGGAAACTTCGGAGCAACCGCGACACAGGTTCCCTCTCCCACCGATCCCAACGTCCTTCTGCTGACCGGTGACGGCGTCTTTTATGACAATAGCTCGGTCGATTTTCGTGATATCTCTGATGGCACCACGACAACACTGATGCTGGGAGAAACCCTGTACGGCCTTTGGGGCGATGGCAACAGTTGCTGTGCCCGTGTTCGTCAGGATCACATGTTCTTCGAAAATTACTTCCTGATCGGTTCTGGAGCTGGCGACCATTACTTCGGCTTTGGCTCTCATCATGCAGATGTCGTCAATTTTGCCATGGTCGATAACTCGGCTCGTCCCATCAGTAAAAACGTGGATTGGACGATCTTGCGAGCACTCGCCACCCGCAACGGCGGAGAACGAATCACAGGCGAATACTGATTCACAGTAAAACTTACAAGCACCAAAAAACTCCCGCAAACTGATTTCGCTTGTGGGAGTTTTTTTCTGCGCGTTTTACTGACAAGTCATCTACTTCTACTTCTTCAGATCGAGCTTGATGTTCAGGTCGCGAAGCTGTTTGGGATCGACTGCTGCCGGTGCTCCACTGAGTAAGTCGCTCGCTCTTTGCGTTTTCGGGAACGCGATGACGTCGCGAATGTTGTCGTACATCGCGAACAACATCACCCACCGGTCGAGACCCAAAGCCACGCCGCCGTGAGGAGGGGCTCCGTAACGGAGTGCTTCCAACAGAAAGCCAAATCGTTCCTCGGCTTCTTCAGGAGTAATCGCCAACAGATCAAAGACTTGCTGTTGAATTTTCGTATCGTGAATACGAATACTGCCTGAAGCCCCTTCGTACCCATTACAGACCAGGTCGTAGGATCGGGCACGAACTTTCCCCGGATCGGATTCAAGCATCTCGATGTCTTCTTCAAACGGATTGCAGAACATGTGATGCTCGGCATTCCAACGATTTTCGTCTTCGTTCCAGGTGACGAGCGGGAATTCCAACACCCAGGCGATAGCCATATCTTCGGGGTTGTAGAGTTCGAGGTCGCGTCCCAAATGATTTCTTAAGGCTGCCAACGCCGCCGATGTCACCGAGGGTTGATCGGCCACATAGAGCAACAAGTCGCCATCTTCTCCCTGCATCCGTTCGATGATTGCCTGCTGTTGTTCATCGTTAAAGAACTTGGCGATGGAGGATTCCAGTTTTCCACCGACCACTTTGAAGTAGGCCAGCCCTTTGGCTCCATATTCTCCAACCAATCCCTTCATGTCGTTATCGAGTACCCGGCGTGAATAACGGTCGCCGACTCCTTTGACATTCAAACCGCGAACTCGACCTCCCGAGCCGACAACATTCTTAAAGACACCAAATTCACAATCGGTCACAAGATCACTGATCTCGATCAGCTCCATGCCGAATCGCAAGTCGGGTTTGTCGGTGCCGAACCGCTCCATTGCGTCCGCGTAGGTTAAACGTGGCAAAGGAAGTTGTAATTCGGTGCCGCGAACTTCTTTCGTCCAGAGTGCCAGCAAGCCTTCGATCATCGAGAGGACATCATCCTGTTCGACGAACGACATTTCGACATCGATTTGAGTGAACTCAGGTTGACGGTCGGCTCGCAAATCTTCATCACGAAAGCACTTCGCGATTTGAATGTAGCGGTCGAATCCCGACACCATCAAAATCTGTTTGAATAACTGCGGTGATTGTGGCAATGCGTAAAACGCACCCTCATGAACGCGGCTGGGAACCAGATAATCGCGAGCACCTTCCGGCGTGCTGCGTCCCAAAATGGGTGTTTCAATATCGAGGAAGCCCTGCTCGTCAAAATAGTCGCGAGCCAACTTGGTCAGTTTGTGACGCAAGAACATCGCCTTTTGCAGCTCTTCACGACGAAGATCGACAAAGCGGTATTTCAAGCGGAGTTCTTCGTTCGGCAGATCTTGAGTCCTCGGCTCGAACGGCGGTGTTTTCGATTTACTGAAAACCTTTAACTCCTGAACACGAATATCAATTTCGCCGGTCACCATCTTGGGGTTGATGTCTTTATCGGTCCGGGGGACGACATCTCCTATGACCTGAATCACGTCTTCACTGCGTAATTGACGACCTTCCACATGCACTTCTGATCCTTCTTCCGGTCGAAAGACGACTTGAGTTTTTCCGTAGCGGTCGCGTAAATCGATGAAAACCACGCCACCATGATCGCGGTAGGAATCGACCCAACCACAGAGTTGAACGGCTTGGCCAACATCAGATTTGCGGAGTTCTCCGCAGTTGTGTGAACGTAACAATTGACAGTACCTTGATTTGCGACTCAAAACGCGACCATGTTTTCAAACACACGGCGTGCAGCCGGTGTGATTGTTGATGAAATATCAATCAGACTGCAATGCGCGGGAAGTTGACATTATAGAAACCCGCCAGAGGGTCGCAATGGAGGCAGAGATATCGAGAAATTCGGGACAGTCGCTGCAAAAATCTCAGTAATTTTGGGCAAATTGATGGCTGGGAAAGATTTTGAACTCAGTGCTTGAATGAGCCATTGGATTCGCAGTATGGTTTGAGTTCTGACAACTTCTTCGGAGTCCACCATGCGATTACTCATGTCTGTCTGTTTTCTGCTTGTTCCCCTCACACTGTTTGCCGCCGATGATTACAAACTGGGCCCCGATTCGATGCCCCAAGACGGAGTCCCTCAAGGCAAAGTGGAGCAGGGACAGTTGACCAGCAAAACCGTCTTTCCGGGGACAGTTCGCGATTACTGGATTTACGTGCCACAACAATACGATTCCTCCAAACCGGCTTGCCTGATGGTTTTTCAAGATGGAGGCGGCTATGTCAATTTGAAAGGACACTCGCGCGTCCCGACTGTCTTCGACAATTTGATTCACAAACGCGAGATGCCGGTGACGATTGGTGTCTTTATCAATCCGGGCGTCATTCCTGCTGCCGTCGAAGGAGGCAAGCCCCGGAAGAATCGATCGTTCGAATACGATACGTTGTCTGATCAATATTCACGTTTTCTGTTGGAAGAACTGCTGCCGGGGATCGAAGCGAAATACAACATTTCCAAGAATCCCGATCACCGTGCCACCTGCGGCATCAGTTCGGGCGGGATTTGTGCGTTCACTGTCGCGTGGGAGCGTCCCGATCAATTCCACAAAGTCCTCAGCTATGTCGGCAGCTTCACCAACATTCGCGGAGGACACGCCTATCCATCGATGATTCGTAAGATTGAGAAGAAACCACTCAAAGTCTTTCTGCAAGATGGCGAGAACGATCTCGACAATTTGCACGGGAGCTGGCCAATCGCCAATCAACGAATGGCGTCTGCACTCGAATTTTCTGGTTATGACTACAAGTTTGTGTTCGGAGATGGGGGACATAATGGCCGTCATGGTGGGGCAGTTCTTCCCGATGCGCTACGGTGGCTGTGGAGCGATGTCCCGGCGAAATGACCTTTCTTCACAACCGTTATGACCGGTGCAATCGGTTCCAGAAGTGACCGCAAGCGGTGCAACCGTCGAACTTTGTGAGACAGCATCGACACGAGAGTCGAAATTCGCTTGTCACTCAGAGGTCAGTGTGGCAGACTGGTCACAGATTTGTATCGCAAATTGTCGCCCTTCCTTGAGTTTCGTCGATTGTTGGGAGCTGCCCTCATGTTTCGCATTATCGTGGCTGGACTGATCTGTTCATTATCTTGTCTGAGTGTTTCGGCTCAGGGATTGATCTGGTCACTTCCCGAAGATGGCAAATTTGCCACTTACTCGGGGATGTACACTCTGGATGATGTTCAAACCGGAACCAAGAACGAAGACATCACCACATCGTGGAAACGTCAATTGACCATCAAATCGGTCGGAAAGTCTGATGCCGAGTATCAAGGAGCCTCCACACCGTGTCGGTGGGTAGAGTTCAAATTGATCGACGCGAAGACCGAGGACACAAAATTGGTGGCTGGTCCTGTGGGAGAGGTCATTTATAAAGTGCTGATTCCCGAATCGGGAGTCGTGGGTAAAGTCCTCGATGATAAGAACCTGTTCGTCAACCATCTTCCCATTATTCGTGGATACCGCAAAGTGGGTGCCGGAGAAACAGAAACTCTTCCCGCCGGAGCACTACAAGTCTATCCGGTCCTCACACTACTGATGCACTATCGCGAAATCACATCCGATGGTGATGAAAATGTGCAAGACGGTGGCGTTCAGACTGCCGAAAAACTGAACGGCAAAGAAACGCTCGAAAGCAAAGAATTACGAATCATCAATAGTGCCATGCTCTGGAAAAATACCGATGTCCCCTTCGGACTCGTGAAGTGGGAAGTGACCCAGGTTCGTGAAAAGAAAGCAGCCACCGAACCTCGCTCAACTTTCGTCAAAGCCAGTGAAGTCAAAACGACTATGACGCTGGACGAAATGGGCGATGGGGCTCAATCAGATCTACCCGACAATAACTGAAGCGATTCAAGCTTCGGCAAGTCGTGATCTCAGATAAGCAGCGCGAGCCGCGTTGCGTTCTCCCGAGTCGAGTGTCTCTCCACGAATCTTCTGCAAATGGGCCGGTTGCGTGTGAATGAAGAGTTCATTCACCGAGAGAAGATCGAGGTCATCGAGCATTCCGAGACTCACACCAAGCCGAACGCTGGAAAGCAGATCCATCGTCTCTTCAGAACTAATCGTCTGCGCTTTCTGGAGAATGCCGGTCGCTCGGGAAATTTGATCATGCAACTTGGCACGATTGTCTTTGAGTAACGCTTCACGGACTCGACGCTCGTAGCTGATGATGTTCGGAACGACTTCGTGCAATTTATCAATAATTTGCTGCTCGCTCTGCCCGAGCGTAATCTGGTTTGACACTTGGAAAAATTGGCCCGAGGCAGAGCTTCCCTCACCATATAACCCACGCACCGCCAAGCTGATTTTCTGGAGTGCTCCCAGAACCTTCTGGATCTCTTTGGTCATATGCAGTGCGGGCAAATGCAACATCACGCTGACTCGAATGCCTGTTCCCACATTCGTTGGACAAGCCGTAAGATAACCCAAGTCTTCACCGAACGCATAAGTCACATCTTCCTCGATGTCATCGTCGAGTTGATCGATGTCTTTCCAGCACTCATCCAAAGAGAATCCGCTACGGACAACCTGCATGCGTAGATGATCCTCTTCATTGATCATCACACTGACCGACTGTCCCTGATCGACGGCCACTCCACGTGCTCCCTCACCATCGGCCAGTTCCTTGGAAATCAATTGACGTTCCATCAAGAATTGGCGATCAAGATCGGACAAATTGCGGACATCGAAATAGCTCAGTCGTGGTCCTGCTGATAAATTCTGTAACTTTTCGTACAACAATTTTTCGAGATCGTTGCGCGTCGGTTCGTCGGCACGAGAAATGAATGGGAACTGAGCCAAGTTGCGAGCCAGGCGGATGCGACTCGAAACGACAATCTCCGCATCGGGACCGGTGCCGCGAAGCCATTCGCATCCGGTTTGCATGAGTGTCTCGATATCCACCGTGGAGGTTCCCGTCGTAAATTCTGAGTGAGTCGATTGTTGAGTGCCTTAGCATCTCATCGCGAGGCTATTCGGATTGCTGCTCTTCCAACTGTCTGATGTCGTCCCGCAATTTGGCGGCGGCTTCGTAGTCTTCCTTCTCGACAGCAATTCTCAAGTCGTTTCGCATCTTGATGAGTTCATACTGCTTGTGACTGGCATCGGGAGCCCGTTTGGGAAATTTCCCCGCGTGATGAGTGCTCTCATGAATGTTTTCCAGGAGCGGAATTAATCGCTCTTTGAAAACCACGTAATCGTGAGGACAACCAAGACGGCCCTGTTTGCGGAACTCGCGATAGGTAATTCCACAGTTCGGACATGTTAACTCGTCTTGTTCGTCTCCCAAGTCGCCGAGCCCGGCTTCTTCCAGCAAGGCTTCCATTTCGTCCTCATCGGGCGGAGCGGAAGTTTCCAGATATTCACTGGCACAGTTCTCGCAGAGATGAATCTTCTGCACGGTACTGTCGTGAATTTCCGTAATATGCAGCGTTGCCGGCTTGGAACAGCGACGACACTTTTTCATAACACCCCTCGATTGAACCCGCAGTGAAGACTCATTGTCATGATGACAGATCAGCCCGGCTCATTCTATCCCCGTCAGAATCACTGTCAAGCGATTGCATTTGAGCCTTCTCGCCGTAACAGTTTGAAGTTATTATAGATGCGAACGCAGGCGATTCTCCGCGATGCGATCAAAACATCATTCCCAACACCAAAATCATGAATTACTCACCCGACTTCGCCACCTATTGCCGACTCGCCGAAGAAGGCAAGCTGGTTCCCATTTCGCGTCAATTGCTGTCAGACACTCTGACACCTTTGACGGCGTGGTGCAAAATTCGGGAAGAAGGACACTCCTTCCTGTTTGAATCGGTCGTGGGTGGTGAACAGATCGGTCGCTACAGTTTTGTCGGTACGAGACCTTTTCTGTATCTCTCCGCAAAAGGAACTGAAGTCACTCTTCGTAGCGGTGAGACCGTTAAGACAGAAACTGCGGAAGACCCGCTTCGTGACCTTGAAGGTCTACTTTCACAATATCAGGCCGTTGATGTTCCCGGCTTGCCCCGCTTTTGCGGTGGTGCCGTCGGATACGCGGGCTACGATATCATCCGCTATGCCGAACATCTCCCCAATGTCCCCGAAGATGATCGCGACCTCCCCGACCTGTCCTTCGCCTTTTATGACAGCATGGTGATGTTCGATCAGATCAATAAAACCATTCGCGTGATCGCGTTGGCTGATGGCAAAGTCGAAGACAAACGCGCCGAGTATGAAGCAGCGTGTACCCGCATCGACGAATTGTGTGACCAATTGGCATCACCCACCGAAGAACTGCAACTCACCGATATCGATTTGTCACAAACTCCCGACATGAAGTGGGAATCAAACTTCACTCAACAGGGCTTCGAGAATGCCGTCGAGAAGTGCAAAGAGTACATTCAGGCGGGAGACATTTTTCAAGTGGTCCTCAGCCAACGGCTGGAACTGGAAACCTCTGCCACTCCTCTCGATGTTTACCGGGCTTTGCGAGTCGTCAATCCCAGTCCCTTCATGTTTCTGCTGGAAACTCCCGACGGCACACTGGTCGGCAGCTCCCCCGAAATCATGGTGCGAGTCGAAGATGGTGAAACAACCATCAGGCCACTCGCGGGAACTCGTCCTCGGGGACAGAACAAAGAAGAAGACGATGCACTCGCCGCCGATTTGCTCGCCGACCCGAAAGAACGAGCCGAGCATGTCATGCTGATCGATCTCGCCCGCAATGATGTCGGTCGTGTCAGTCAATTTGGCAGCGTGGAACTGTCCGACGTGATGGTGGTTGAAAAATATTCCCACGTCATGCACATCACCTCAAACGTGACCGGTCAATTACTGCCGGGACAATCGGCTCTCGACGCTTTGCGTGCCGGTCTTCCCGCCGGAACGGTATCAGGAGCGCCCAAAGTTCGCGCAATGGAAATCATCGACGAATTTGAACCGCACAAACGTGGTCCGTATGCGGGAGCTGTCGGCTATCTCGACTTCACCGGCAATATGGACACATGCATCGCTTTACGGACTCTCGTGATGCAGGGCAATAAAGCATACGTGCAAGCAGGAGCAGGACTCGTTGCCGATAGTGTCCCTCGTACCGAATACGAGGAAACTCTCAGTAAGGCCCGCGGGTTACTCAAGGCCATCGATATCGCAGAAAAACAAATGCGCCCGGCCCGCGAATCGGCTTCGAAGTCCTGATTGCCACTCACCCCAACCGTACCAGTGTCGTTGCAGGTGCGACTTCGAAGGGTGTCCCGGCAATGAACAACGCCCCCGCATTGGTCGCTTCAGCTTGGCGATCTGCCGACATATGCTCGACCGCCGTCGTGATCACCAATTGAATCTTGCCATCACGTTCCATCAATAAGGGGCATGTATTCTGTGGAGACTTTGGGGTCTCCCAAACGATCTCGCACGCTTGCGATTCGAGTGAGTAATACCGTGTCTCGCCCGCCTCGACGGGTTCCGGGTTATAGAACGAAATGATGACCCCTTTGCCGTCTGGTGTACCGACCATTCCGTCCGGGAACGCATCAACATCATGCAAGTCGAGCACGACTTCGGGTGCCGAGAGAGTTCCCTGCTTGGGATCAAGGGTGTACTTCACTACGGTTTTTGTCGGCGTGTCGATATCAAGGAAGGTCACTCGTTCTGCGGAGTCTTCAAGAATGACTTTGCCGTTGGAACAAATCTGTCCACCACACAAGGGAAACAATTTCTGATCACTGGATCGTAGAAAATATAAGCCGGCAATTTTTTGAGAAAACTCCAGATGCTTCGTTCCAAAGATCACTCCCTGAGAACAGGCAACACCATCGTTAATCGTCGTGTTTTCAACGTCCGCATCGACGCCGTCACAAATGACCTGCGGCTCGCCTCCGCGAATATCAAATAACTCGATACGACGTTCGAGACCCACGACGAATTGCCCCGGTTGTTCGGTCGGTAACGCAAATCCCGGGCGACCATCGAGAGGAAAACAACCGTTTGTGCCGGTGTTCAGATCGTAGACATTGAGCGAGCCAACTACAGAATCAGGGCCATGAGCAATGGCCACCCAACTGAATTTTCCCGCTCCCAAATCAATCGGTCCCTCCGGCAGAAACTTGAGTTTTTCGGATTCAGGAGCAAACAGCACCTCGGCAGTAATCGTCTTCACAGGAAGTCCTTCGGGAAAATATTTGTGATCGTCGATAAGTCGTAGTATAAAGGATAATAGCAAATGCGGGAAAATCTTGCATTTGCACCACAAACTTCCCTCCGTCAAATATTTCAAACGCCGACTCGCCTGTCATCCTCATTTTTCAGGAAGCCCATCATGACCAACCACCAAACACGCCGCGATTTCCTGTCTACGTCTGCCGCGATCGGGGCAGCCACCCTGTTCGTCAATCCGGGCGCAGTCAAAGCCAGTCGCTCGGCGAATGAAAAGCTGAATATCGCCGCTGTCGGAACCAAGAATCGAGCTCTCGCCAACATCAATGGCTGTAAGACCGAAAACATTGTCGCATTGTGCGATATCGATTCCGACTTCCTCGACATCACCGGCAAAGATTATCCCAACGCCCGGAAGTATCGCGACTTCCGCGTCATGCTGGAAAAGGAAGAAGGCAAGATCGACGCTGTGCTCGTCGGCACACCCGATCATTGTCACGCCCCGGCTGCCGCAATGGCATTACGAATGAAGAAGCACGTCTATTGTGAGAAGCCGTTAACTCACACCGTCTTCGAAGCGCGTACGCTCGCCAATCTCGCCAAAGAAAACAATCTTGTCACTCAGATGGGAACACAGATTCACGCGGGCAACAATTACCGCCGCGTCGTCGAACTCGTCCAGTCTGGAGCAATCGGTGATGTGAAGCGTGTCCACGTGTGGGTACCCGCCGTCTACAATCAAGGTGTCTTCAAGACCGCCGAGAAACCTGCCAATGTCGATTGGGATTTGTGGCTCGGCCCGGCTCCCGAACGATCTTACTCGTCCGACGTCCATCCGTTCAAATGGCGCAACTTCTGGGACTTCGGTACCGGCGGCCTGGGAGACTTCGGTTGTCACTATATGGATCTCGTCCACTGGGCGCTCGACTTACGCGGACCCGAAAAGATTGCCGCATCGGGTTCTCCCGTCGATCCGATCAGTTGTCCCGACTATGTCGTCGCCGACTATCACTATCCCGCACGAGGGAAGAAACCGCCCGTCCACTTAACCTGGTATGACGGCGGCAAAAAGCCCGAAATGTTGAAAACGCTCAAAGACAAAAACGGCAAACCGATTAATCCGAGTTCGGGTCAGCTCTTCATCGGCGACAAGGGGATGATCCTCTCGAATTATAGCAATTACACGTTATTTCCGGCGGACAAATTTGTCGATTTCACTCCACCCGAAGAGTCGATCCCGAATTCGATCGGCCATCATCAGGAATGGATCAACGCGATCAAAACCGACGGAACGACCACCTGCAACTTCGATTACTCAGGAGCATTGACCGAAGCGGTGTTGCTCGGAACGGTCGCCTATCGCAGCGGTGAAACATTGGATTGGGACGCCGCCCATCTGAAAGTGAAGAACTCTCCCGCCGCTCAATCACTGATTCATAAAGAGTATCGCAAAGGCTGGACGTTGTAGGGAGATTGAACCTTAGTAGATCATCTTTCTTCAAATGTCAGACATCTCTCCAATTTCTTCCCCCCCTTACTAAGGGGGGGGGATCGAGGGGGCTTACCTGTCATTTGAAGATGGATTAACCAGTAGAGTCCGCAGTGCGGACCGTTCCCGAAACGCTCACAATTTGTCACACTTCTTGATCCAATGGAAGAGAAACATTGAAGAGACGCGCTCACAATTTTCTTCAACAGTTTCACGATGAAACAATGGTCCGCACAGCGAATCCCACTCCATTGCGCAAAAGAGTTTCCCAGCAATTTTGCGTCTACATGTTGTTTCTTTCGATGATATCTTCGCTTTCCGCAGCCGAGATCAATTTCGATAAACAGGTCGCACCGCTGTTTGCGTCGAAATGTCTCGATTGTCATAACTCGCGCGAGGCGAAAGGTAACCTCGATCTCTCGACAAAAAAGAATGCGTTTGCAGGAGGTGATTCGGGAGTGGTTTTGACAGCCGGGAATATCAAAGAAAGTTATCTTTGGGATCGCATTGCCGACGATGAGATGCCGCCCAAGCACCCGTTGTCTGCCGACGAAAAACAGATTCTCAAACAGTGGATCTCTGAGGGAGCGAGATGGGGCGCTGATCCGATTGATCCCTTCGCTTTCACGACCGATTCCCGAGCTGGCTACGATTGGTGGGCGCTGCAACCATTACGTGTGAAACAATCTTCCCCCGCCGCAGGTCATCCCGTTGATACGTTTGTCCGTGAGAAAATGGACCCTCAAGGTGTGAAACAATCACCGCCCGTCAACAAACGTACGCTCATTCGTCGGCTTTCGTTCGATCTCATCGGCTTACCACCCACGCCTGCTGAAGTCGAATCGTTCATGAACGACAACTCCCCCGAGGCTTACAAAACACTGGTCAACCGCTTGCTTGCTTCTTCCCATTATGGAGAGCGCTGGGCGCGACACTGGCTCGATCTGGCCCGCTTCGGTGAAAGTCAAGGATTTGAACGCGATAAACTCCGCAATAATGCGTGGCCATATCGAGACTGGGTGATCAACGCTTTCAACGACGATATGCCTTACGACCAATTTGCCCGTCTACAACTCGCCGGCGACGTCCTCCATCCGGGTGACGCCGACGCACTCACTGCCACCGGCTTCCTTGTCGCGGGAGCTTATGACGAAGTCGGCCAGAGCCAGCAATCGCTCGCGATGCGAGCCGTTGTAAGGCAGGATGAACTGGAAGATTACATTGGTACGGTGGGGCAGACGTTCCTCGGGCTCACCATCAATTGTGCCCGCTGCCACGATCACAAGTTTGATCCGATCACGCAGGTCGAATATTACCGATTAGCATCAGCACTTTCAGGAATTCGTCACGGAGAACGGCCGCTCAAAACCAAAGAGATGCAGCAACAAATACAATTGGCCCAACAAGAACTCAAACAAATCCGCAGTTCCATCAGTGGATTGCTTGATCCTGTCCGCGAACAGATTCTGGCAGAACGTAAATCGGCTGTAAAACTGAAGAACCTCCCGCAACCGATCTCCCGCTGGACATTTGAAAACGATTTGCGTGACGAAATCGGAACTCTTCACGGCACGGCTCATGGTGGTGCGAAACTCGATAATGGCAAGCTCATCGTAAATGGAACCGATGCCTACGTCTCTACGGCAACCTTACCGGTTTCATTGACGGCAAAAACTCTCGAAGCCTGGGTCCAACTGGACAACCTCACCCAACGTGGCGGTGGAGTCATCAGCCTGCAAGACAGTGCCGGCAATCTGTTCGATGCGATTGTGTTTGGGGAGAAAACACCCGGTCATTGGATGGCTGGAAGTAATAGTTTCGCGAGAACAAAATCGTTCAACGGCCGCCCCGACGAAGAGGCCGATAAACAACTGCTCCACGTCGCCATTGTCTACGACAACGAAGGAAATATTCAGGGCTACCGCAACGGCGTTCCTTACGGAAAACCGTATCAGAGCGATGGCCCTGTGATGTTTTCAGCAGGACAAGCACAACTCGTTTTCGGATTACGACACGGCATATCGGCTGGCGGTAATCGTACGTTGGCCGGAAAGATTGAACAGGCACAACTTTATGACCGGGCACTCTCAACTGAAGAAATCGCCCAGACGGCAGGCTTATTCAACATTCTCACACGCCCTCAACTCCTGGCCAAGCTGTCCGAGACACAAAAACAACAATTGACGGAGTGGGAAACAGCCGCCATTCATTTGACCGAAGAGATCAAGAGTCTCAGCAGTCGTCGAGTCTATGCTGTCACGCCGCGACAACCAGAAGTCTCGCATCTGTTGTTACGCGGTAACACCGGCACACCGGCAGAAGTCGTCACTCCCGGAGGCATCGCCTCCTTACAAACAGTCTCTGCCGAGTTTGAGCTTTCTGCCGATGCTTCCGAAGCCGAACGTCGTAAAGAACTCGCCGAGTGGATCACGTCTGACAGAAACCCTCTATTCGCGAGGGTTATCGTCAATCGTCTTTGGCATTATCATTTCGGTCGCGGTCTGGTCGCTTCGCCCAACGACTTCGGCTTCAACGGTGCCCGACCGACTCATCCTCAACTGCTCGACTTTCTGGCTCAGTACCTCATCGATCAAAACTGGAGCCTCAAAGCGGTTCACAAATTGATTGTCACTTCCGACACGTATCGACAATCTTCCAAGCCTCGCCCCGACATGATGAAGATTGATGCCGGCAATCAATGGCTCTGGCGATACTCTCCCCAGCGACTGGAAGCAGAAGTCGTTCGCGATGCCATGTTGCGAGTAACGGGAACGCTCAACCCTCAAATGGGCGGCCCGTCCTATCGCAACTTTGAAACTTTTAATCACAATTCGCAGTTCTATGTGATGAAAGACAAGATCGGGCCAGAATACCATCGCCGCACCATTTACCGCATGTGGGTCCGTTCGGGACGCAACCAATTACTCGATGCCCTTGATTGTCCCGATCCTTCGACGACCACTCCCAATCGGGCCGTCACGACGACGCCGACGCAATCTCTCAGTCTGTTGAATAATTCGTTCGTCCTTCGTATGGCGGATGAATTAGCGACCCGGATCGTCAACGAACAACACACCACCACCGCATCCAAAGTCACTGCCGCGTATCAATGGGCCTTGCAGCGAGAACCGAATCCCAAAGAACTCACTCTGGCCGTCCCCTTTGTCGAAGAACATGGCTTACCGGCGTTAGGCCGAATTTTATTCAACACCAACGAATTTCTGTTCGCGGAATAATATCGATGTTCGACACTGCAAACACATCACATCTGCACCGACGCGACTTCATGTCGTGGACCGGACAAGGTCTCGGTTCCGCAGCGCTCGCGTCGTTGATGCTCACGGACGGAACGGCGGCACAAGCGGAAGTTTCTCCCCCGCAGGCGGCCGATCCCTGGCCCCATCATACCGCACCTGCGAAACGAGTCATCCATATCTGTTTGTGTGGGGGATTGAGCCAGGTCGATTCATTCGATCACAAACCGACTCTCGAAAAATATCACGGCAAGAAGTACGGCAACATCGATGGTGCCGATGTCTTCTTTGGTCAAATCGGACTACTGCGTAAGAGCGATTGGGAGTTTCACCAGCGCGGTGAAAGCGGATTATGGATTAGTGAACTGTTTCCACATCTCGCCGAGGTCGCCGACGAGTTGACCGTTATCAAGTCGATGTTCGCCGAGACTTCAAATCACACACCGGCCACATTTCAAGAGAACTCCGGCTTTCGACTGAACGGTTTCCCCGTTGCAGGATCGTGGATGTCATACGGCATGGGGGCAGAGACCGATTCGCTGCCCGCGTTTGTCGTCATTCCCGATCAACGAGGAATTCCCGCCGGTGGATCGATCAACTGGAGCAACGGCTTCCTACCAGCCCAACACCAGGGAGTCGTGATCCGCTCGCAAGGGACCGCCATCGACGATTTGTTCCCGGAACGTGAGATCGCCGCCAACACTGAAAAGGCAAGCCGAACATTACTGAATCAACTTAATCAACAGCATCTCGAACAACGAGGCGCAGAAGACGCTCTCTCTGCCCGCATCAAAAGTTATGAACTGGCCGCCCGGATGCAACTGGCGGTTCCCGAAGTGACCAATCTCGATAGCGAAACCGCAGCCACTCACGAACAATACGGCACCAACGGTGAAGAGACCCGAGATTTCGGACGCAGTTGTCTGCTCGCACGTCGTCTCCTCGAACAAGGTGTCCGCTTTGTGCAATTATTCTCAGGAGGCGCGTTCGGTTCTCCCCGCATCAATTGGGACGGCCACGAAGATGTCGTGAAGAATCACGGCCGCGAAGCGGGACGCATCGACAAGCCGGTCGCCGGGCTTCTCAAAGACCTACGACAAAGAGGCATGCTCGACGACACGCTGGTTCTCTTCACCAGTGAATTCGGACGCACGCCCTTTACACAATCAGGTTCCAACGTTCTCGGTACGGGCCGCGATCATAATCAGAACGGCTTCAGTGTCTGGATGGCGGGAGCCGGTTTGAAGCCGGGCATGTCGTACGGCGAGAGCGACGAGATTGGTTGGAAGGCCGTCGAAAATCGCGTCCATTGGCACGACTTCCACGCCACCGTTCTACATCTATTGGGGATCGACCACCAACGGCTGACGTATTATCACAACGGCATTGAACGCCGACTGACGAACGTCCACGGCGAACTGATCCACGACATCATGGCGTGATGAGAACGCAGTCAGAAAAAAGTGTGGCTGGGGCCGTACCTGCGAATCAAAAACCAAGTATTTTCCTGGTAGCTGGATTCGCAAGAATTCAGAGGGAGGCGGGCGATGTCGATTGTTCTGAACTCTTGCGAGTTCAGCTACGGGGGGAAGTTCGAGCAGCCGATCACAACGGGACCGCTGGAAGGGAGTAACAACAAGATCAAGACATTGAAGCGAACGGCCTATGGATATGTAACCGAATCTTCTATCGCTTCATCAGACTGAATACGCATTCGTCGGATGAACTCGACTTCTTTTCACGCAGATTCGTAACGAAGATTCCTTCTGATCGTAATTCTCCTTGCATGGGGCAGATCACTGCGCCAAAGTGTGAAGAGACACGAACATTTTGGAGCAAACACCGATGCGTTTTCTACTCGCCACTCTCGTAATACTCACCGCCACGATCACCCTCTCGGCGGCCGATAAACCCAACATGATCCTCTGCATGGCCGACGATCAGGGTTATGGTGATGTTGGGTACAACGGTAACGAATTGATCAAGACGCCGGTTCTCGATGCGATGTCCAAAAGTGGTCTGCGATTCGATCGTTTTTACGCGGCGGCTCCCGTCTGTTCTCCCACACGAGGAAGCGTGATGACCGGTCGGCATCCGAATCGCTTCGGCTGTTTCAAGTGGGGCAATACCTTACGTCCACAGGAAATTACGATTGCAGAGGCGGTCAAGAAAGCCGGCTATTCGACCGGTCACTTCGGCAAATGGCATTTGGGAGCCTGCCGCGCAGAAAGCCCGGCCTCTCCCGGCAAGAGCGGGTTTGATGAGTGGGCGTCGGCTCCGAATTTTTATGAGAACGATCCTCTGCTGAGCCACAACGGCATCGTCGAACAGTACACCGGCGAAAGTTCGATGGTCACCGTCAACGCGGCTCTCGACTTCATCGGCACACAAGTCAAAGACGACAAACCGTTCCTCGCGGTCATCTGGTTCGGCTCACCGCACTCACCCCATATCGCCAGTGAGCAAAATCGGGCACTCTACCCGAACGAGACCAAGCAACGTGCCAACTATCTTGGCGAAGTGACCGGCATCGATACGGCGATGGGAAAACTCCGTAAAGAACTCGGACATCTCGGCATCGCCGACTCCACTTTGTTGTGGTACACCAGCGACAACGGCGCTCAAGGACCGGAAGGAGTCCGCGGGTCATCCGGCGGATTACGGGGCAAGAAAGGGACATTGTGGGAAGGTGGAGTACGTGTGCCGACCATCATCGAATGGCCCAGCGTGATTTCCAAAAACCGCATCACGAATGTCCCTTGTAATACGGTCGATATCTATCCCACAGTCCTCGATCTTCTCGGTCTGAAAATGAACAACCAACCCGTTCTCGACGGCGTCTCGATCTTGCCTCTCATTGAAGGCAAACCGTTTGCACGAAGCAAACAAATGGGATTTTGGGATTACACAGCCGGGGGGACACCTCGCAAAGCGAACGACTTGCTCGCCGTTTTGAAAAAGGAGCAGGAAACCGGTGCCAAGCCGGGCGTTGATGTCACGCAAGAGGGCACGATCACGAAACAGTATGCTCTCGATGACTATGCGGGTTCTTCGGCATGGATGGACGGACCTTGGAAATTACTGCGAATGCCGAACAAGAAATCCGCAGTGCCATTCGACTATTATCTATTCAATCTGGAACAAGATCGCAACGAAGAGACCAATCTCGCCGACGATCATCTCGAACGAGTCAAGGCGATGACCGAGTCTCTCGAAGCGTGGCAGACGTCAGTCATCCGCAGCTTGAATGGGGAAGACTATTAGGTCGCACGCAGAACTAAGACAAGTCAAACAGATGCGGCTCGACCATCACGCGATAATATCGTGAACGACATGACCGGCGACATCGGTCAATCTGAAGTCGCGACCGGCATGGCGATACGTGAGTCGCTCGTGTTCCAAGCCCAGTAAATGTAAAATCGTCGCGTGGACATCGTGAATGTGGACCTTATCGACCGCGGCGTAATAGCCGTAGTCATCGGTCGCTCCGTATTTGATGCCGGTCTTCACGCCGCCACCCGCCATCCACATTGTGAAACCTTCCGGGTTGTGATCACGACCGTCGTGTCCCTTCCCTTGGCAGGTTGGCGTGCGTCCGAATTCTCCCCCCCAAACAACGAGCGTATCTTTGAGGAGTCCGCGTTGCTTGAGATCTTTGAGCAGCCCGGCAATGGGTTTATCAACTTCTTTCGAGTTTTGTTCGTGACCTTTGATCAGGTTACCATGCTGATCCCATTGCACTTCGGTGTTGCTATGCGTCACCTGCACAAAACGAACACCTCGCTCGGCGAATCGACGGGCCATCAAGCATTGGCGACCAAAGTCAGCCGTCTTCTCTTCGTCGATCCCATACAGTTTGTGAGTGACGTCGGATTCCGATTCAAGTTCGAGTGCTTCGGGCATTTCGGTCTGCATGCGGAAGGCGAGTTCAAACGATTGAATGCGGGCTTCGAGTTCTGCGTCTGGTCCCGTTAAAGTTTGCAGATTGCGATTGAGCATCTGTGTCAGATCGAGTTGTAGCCGCTGTTCTTTCTGGTTGAGCTGCGTGTTCTGAATGTATTTGACGCGGGCCATTTCCGAAGATTGGCTGGCGACTCCCAACGGCGTCCCTGTGTGTTCGGCGGGAAGAAATGCGGAACTCCAATTCTTGGTGCCACCATGTGCCAATGTGGGGCAGATGGTAAGGAAGCCGGGCAGATTATTGTTCTCTGTCCCCAAACCATAGGTCACCCAAGAACCCAAACTCGGACGAACAAAGGTATCGCTACCGGTGTGTAACTTGAGGCTGGCACCACCATGAGCGGGATTCGTGCCGTGACACGAATTGATGAAGCACATATCGTCAACGCATTCGGCCACATGCGGAAATAGATCGCTGACTTCGATCCCACTCTCGCCATACTTTTTGAACTTCCAGGGGGAAGCCAATAATTCACCGGTCGGTGCAAATTGCACACGTGGCTTTTCGAACGGAAAATCTTTATTGTCGTCACGTTGTAGCAGCGGCTTATAATCGAACGTATCGACTTGCGAAGGGCCACCCTTCATGAACAGAAAAATCACTCGTTTCGCTTTGGGAGCATGATGAGATTGAAAACTCGTCTCACCCCCCTGCCCGGTTTCAGCCAGTAACGATGCCAGTGCCAAGCTGCCGAAACCGGCACTCGAACGCTGTAACATTTCTCGTCGGGTCAGATTCCACATAGGTCACCGAATCTCTTCAAGGATCAATCTCTTATCGCACATACAGAAACTCGCTCGACGAAAGCACCGATTGGCAAATCATCTGCCACGCTTTGTGAGTCGGTTCTGTGTCGGTCTCATCGCGAGCAGCGAGAACTTCCAATTGTCTCAAATAGTTGACGATTTGATCTGATTCTGCCATTAAAGCTGGCCGGCTGTATGCCAGTTCAAACAGCTGATTGATGCGTTCGGCACTTGATCGTTCCGTTTCAAGGAGACGGTCGGCTGTGGCCGATGACAGCTTTGTCATCAAATCGGAATTCAACAGCATGAGAGCCTGCGGAGCAATCGTGCTACTTTCCCGATTTCCGTTAAGGACACTCGCATCGGTGTAATCAAAGAGTTTAAACACGTCGTATAAGTGATTACGGACGACGGGAACATAAATGGAACGTCGGTCAATGTTTTCGTAGCTCGCTTTGTCTTCTGAGGTGTGATTAAAGAAGAATTCACGGTTTTTCACCGGAACCAAACTTCCTCCCATCGTCGTGTCGAGTGTCCCGCTGACCGCCAACAATGCATCGCGAATGGATTCGGCATCCAGACGATGCAAATCATAACGCCAATAGAATTTGTTACCTGGATCAATCGAGGCGGCCCGCTCATCAAGTCCGCTTTGCCGTTGATACGCGGCAGAGAGCATGATCGTGCGATGGAGAGTTTTGAGTGACCAGCCCTGCTCCACAAATTGAATGGCCAGCCAATCGAGTAATTCAGGATGAGTGGGTGGTTGCCCACGCAGACCGAAGTTATCGACTGTCGGCACGAGACCTTTACCAAAATGCCAACGCCACACACGATTGACGATGACCCGCGAAGTGAGCGGATGATCGTCGGCTGTCAGCCATTTGGCAAATTGCAAACGGCCACTTTCGCCCTCGGGAATTGGAGCCTGCTCTGTGCCGGCCAGCACCAGTGGAAATCGTCGAGGAACATTGTCTCCCAAAGTCAGATGACTGCCGCGGACGTGAACTTGCGTGTTGGCGATGTCGCCTTCTTTCACACCCATGGCGGTCGGAAGTTCGGGAAGAGTCTCTTCGAGTTGTTTCAGTTCCTCACGCAGTTTTTTGAGTTCTGTTTGTGTCTTTTCGGGAAAACGCTTTTCCACGTCTTTCGGAACAGTTTCGCCAGTCGGTGCGGGAAGTTCTTTTTTCGCCGTCGCAATCAGATTTTCGATTGTCGCTTTCTGCTCTTTGATTTTCTGATCGTGTTTGTCTTTGTGCTGGGTTTCTTCAGCAGTGGCAATGAGATTCTCATTCCATTTGGCAATCGTGACGAACGACTCCATAGTCCGTGTGCTTTTGAAGATACCCGCTAATGCGTAATAATCTTTTTGTGCGATAGGATCGAATTTATGATCGTGGCAGCGAGCACAGCCCATCGTCAACCCGATCAATCCACGCCCGATGGTGTCGAGTTGTTCGTCGATGATATCCATCTCCATTTTGGATTTATCGGGTTCTGCAAGAACTTTCGGGCCAAGCACCAAATAGCCGGTCGCGATCAGATTTTCGCGTCGCGCTGATAAATCTTCTCCTGCGTCAATCAAATCTCCCGCAAGTTGTTCCGTCAGAAACTGGTTGTACGGTTTGTCGGCATTCAAAGAATTGACCACGTAATCTCGGTAACGCCAAGCATTGCCGTGAGCAACATTTTCATCGAGACCGTTCGAGTCGGCATAGCGGACCACATCGAGCCAATGTCGTCCCCAGCGTTCGCCGTAATGCGGAGAAGCCAGCAAGCGATCAATCACCTTCTGAAAAGCATCCGCAGAACTATCAGCCAGAAAGACATCCACTTCATGTGGAGTGGGTGGCAAACCAATCAGATCGAACGTCGCGCGTCTGATAAGAGTTCGTTTGTCGGCGGGCGGAACCGGTGTGATGTTTTTCTCGTCAAGCTGTGCTAACAGAAACGCATCAATGGGATTGTTGACCTGAGCAGAATTCGACACTGCAGGATTCGAGACTGCGGGGACTTCATGTTTGACCAATGGCTGAAAGGACCAATGTTGGCGTCCTTTTTCGAGATCGATGCTACTCGCATGTTGAATTTTGACTTTGCCCGTATCGGGATGCGGTGCCCCCATTTCGACCCATTTGGTGAGATCGGCGATTTGGGCGTCACTCAACTTCTCTTCGGGAGGCATCTTCAGATCATTATCGCGGTAAGTGACCGCCGTGACGATCAAGCTGCCTTTCGAATTGCCCGGCAG
Organism: Planctomycetaceae bacterium; assembly: GCA_029243145.1. GTDB lineage: Bacteria > Planctomycetota > Planctomycetia > Planctomycetales > Planctomycetaceae > JABURQ01. The sequence continues at coordinate 40,976 of JAQWSQ010000202.1, forward strand.
CAACGCAGGCCCGGCTTTTCCTCCCGTCAGCATCCCGGCGAGCGTATCGAGACGCAAGTCGGACTCCTGCAAATCCTCGTTGTGGCAGTCGTAGCAAGAGTTGGCCAGCAATGGACGGATCTTGTTTTCAAAGAAGCGAATCTGCTCAGCACTTGGTTCGGCATTTTTTGACTCCGCAGTCTCAGCCGCGGAGATCACGCCCGCCGAGCAAAAAGTCAGCAGAACAGTCAACAGAGTTCTAAGAGTATGCAATAAATGATTCATGAGACCGACGTCGTAATTGAGGAATCCACAAAGGTGGTGAGCGAGCGTCATATAAAAGGTGGGAAATCGAACTAATTCCGATCAATTATACTGTAACCGTGAATTGGAGAATATCATAAGACATTTTTCTGACTGAGTGATATTTCCGGATCTTCAAAGACTTCTCGCATTGTCAATCTTCTCATCACATAATGTCATTGTAACCGACACACTCATTACTTTCGCGGATTGATCATCATGGACCGCCGTCATTTTCTGCAAACAACCGCCGCATTATCCCTGGCATCAGCCACCAGTTCTACGGCTCAGGCTCAGTCCAAAAATGAAGAATTGACGGGCAAAGCCGCCCTCACCGAGCAACTCAACCCCACGATTCAAGATGCCCGCAACGTGGCTCTCTCGATCTTGAAACCGAGCGAGAAAGAGTTGCAACGTGGCCTCGAATTGCACGCCGCTTCAATGGTCTTCGACACTTATGGCTTCTCTCCCCGCGCGGCCATTGATGGCGACCGAATGAAGACACTCGTTGAGGCCGGCGCATCTGACATCGAAGTCAAAGATCTGAGCGAACAGATGACGATGACGCGCTATGTGACCGACCCCATCGAACAAGCCGAATATCTCTCCGCTTGGCGATCTTCGGGAGTCACGTGCATTTTTCAGAACGCAGGCGAAGAAGGACAAGACCCTCTCCGTCTCCTCAAACGGTTATCGAATTTCACTTACGCCACCGACATGCTGAAGGACTATGTGGCCAAAGCCGCCGTTCCTGATGACATTACCGCCGCCAAAGAAGAAGGGCGACATTGCCTCTACTTCACCGGAAATGGAGTCCCCCTGACTCAACAATGGGTCTCGGTCGAAGATGAACTACGATATCTGCAAGTTTATTTTAAGCTCGGCATCCGCATGATGCACTTGACCTATCAGCGACGCAACATGATTGGTGATGGGTGCGGTGAACCGGCAAACGCGGGACTGAGCGATTTTGGTCGTGCGGTCATCCGCGAGATGAATCGTGTTGGCGTCATTCCCGATTGCGCGCATTCCGGTTGGCAAACTTCTCTTGAAGCCGCACAACTCTCCGAAAAACCACTCGTCGCATCACACTCAATATGTGGCGGCATCTATCCGCACATTCGCAGCAAACCGGATGAAGTCATCAAAGCCATTGCCGATACTGGCGGTATGATCGGAATCTGCTGCATCCCACGATATTTACGAGGAAAAGGTGATATCACCGCGTTACTCGATCACATCGATTATGCGGTCAAGTTAGTCGGCGTGGACCATGTCGGCATCGGGACTGATGTCTCGTATAATTCACAGCAATCGTCGGCTGAGAGAAAGAAAGTCCCATCACGCGGGAAAAAACGTGCCGACTTCCGCTCGCTCTGGCCAAACGATAATTACAAAACGACCTCCGAAATGACCCGCAGCATCGCGTGGACAAACTGGCCACTCTTTACCGTCGGCTTGGTCCAACGAGGCTACTCGGATAGCGATATCCGTCAAATCATCGGCGGAAACATGTTGCGAGTTTGCGAAGCCTCATTGTCAGAGGGTTGATTTAGAACGATCAGCTTCAGCGGTCGATTGAGGTGTCACTCGGCCCACGGCAATGATGGATCGTTTTCGAAAGTAGTAGAGAATTCCAACAACGAAATAGTACGACACTTAAATGACCATCCCTCATCACTTGCTCACTGAAAATTGATGGACGGTCGTGTGTTTATAGACTTGTCCCGGTTCGAGAACCGAACTGGGGAAGTCGGGCTGATTGGGAGAATCGGGGAACAATTGTGTTTCCAGGCAGAAGCCTTCGTTCTTGTTGAACCCGCCGTTATTCTCTTCGCCGTTCAGAAAGTTCCCGGTGTAGAACTGGATGCCGGGCTGATCGGTGCTGACCGTCATGACGCGACCAGTTTCGGGGTCCACGACCGACGCGGCAGGTCGTAGAGTTCCCTGTTCTCCATTCACCACCCAACAATGATCGTAGCCACCTTCGACTTGATCGATACGCTCGCCGATGGTGTGTACGGCGGTGAAGTCCATCGGAGTGTCGGCGACGGGTGAAAGTTCGCCGGTGGGAATGGCGGCTTCACCGACGGGCAAGTATTGATCGCACTCCAGAGTCAGTTGATGATCGAGAATCTTTCCCGAACTGGCACCACCCAAGTTCCAGTAACAGTGGTTGGTCAAGTTGACGACGGTTTTTTGATCGGAGGTCGCCGAGTATTCCATGCGGAGTTCATTATCGGCAGTCAAAATGTAACGCGATTCCACTTTTAGAGTGCCGGGATACCCTTCTTCTCCATCGACACTGGTGTAATTCAAAACGATGCCGACCTGATCGTCCTTCGGCACCATCAATGCCGCCTGCCAGACAACTTTATCGAACCCTTGTTCTCCCCCGTGCAGATGGCTGGGGGCGTTGTTGGTGGCGAGAGTGTATTCTTTGTCATCGAGAGTAAATTTGCCGTTGGCGATTCGGTTGGCGTAGCGTCCCACAACCGCACCGAAGTAGGGGCCGTTATTGAGCCAGCCCGCCAAATCTGGCTGAGTGAGCGTCACGTTCTCGGCATTGCCATTCTTATCGGGGACAATCACCGATGTGACAATGGCTCCATAGTTGATCACACTCACCGTCATGCCGTTGTCATTGGTCAAGTGGTATTGGGTGATCGGCGTGCCATCGGGCATCTCGCCGTAAGGTTCGGACTCTGAACGCATCGCAGGTTCCTCGCTGGGTGTATGTTCTGAATGATGGTCGTGATCGTGTTCGCCGACCGGTGGTGTGTTGGTCTCTTCGCCGTTGGGTTGGCCCGTCGGTTGGCAACTGACGGAAGCGGTCAGCAGACAAGCGGCGGAAAACAAAGAGAAGACGCGAAGAGTCGGCAACATGTCTGACCTCGACGATGTGTGTATGGAATGGATATGTTTTCTAATCTTCACCAGATCGACCGACATCTGCAAGGATTTCTCGTCTGAAAAGAGAATCTTACTTTGAGATCGAGAAGCGGCGATGACCTGGCCTTCGTTTTCATCTCGCCCCGTTTGGCCACGCCGACGTGTTTGACGAGCAAACGATGCATTTCAGTGCTTTCATAATCTGCAAAGAAGCCTCTCCCACCATTATTTGAAAACCTCCAAGGGAGAGATTAGGAGGGACCATTACGACAAAACTTCCGCTGCCTGCGGCACACCGATAGAGATGCGATCGGTGCTACCCAGATTGTCGGGTTACGGCTCGCTTCGCTCGGACTAACCCGACCTACTTTTTTTTCACTGCGCCTCAGCGCCTCTGCGTGAGTCTCTTTTCACACTGGCGGACAAGCCGTCCAGTGCCACGCAATAACAGTATGAAGCTCTTTGCGTTTCTTCGCGTCTCGGCGGCTTTGGTGCGTCAAATAATGATCATGCCGTACCAGAGTTAGCGTTCGTGGTTCGCCGACAGGCGACTCGATCTTTGACAATTTGAACGTCATTACAACTCGCAGACCCCCGCGGCTTGCGCCGCAGGGCTATCAGAAAACGCGTCTCTAACAACATAGCCCATAGCCCCACTGCGCAAGCAGTTGGGGTCGGTTCAAATGTCATAGATTGTTCAACAATGACGACCGCTGCAACGTGAGAAAGGAGGCGATCTCGCGTGGCGTGGAAAATGCGTTTTCACAAAAAAGCGACAACTCACCAACGCGAGGCAATCAACGCAAGCCGATGAGAGCCAACAACTTGCTCAAGAGTACACAAGATTTGGAATCAAGATTCGGCAACATTTGCGTCAAGATTCGGTCAACATTCGGTCAAGGTGTGTCCCCGAATTTCCGAATCTTGACATCTTGAAACGGGTGTTGAGTGTTCAGGAAACGCGGCGAGTTGATCGCTATCATGTGACCTCACTGACAAGCTTGGAGGTTTTTGCGTGCGGAGAAGTGGCACAATGAGAGAAAGTCTAATGAAGTTCGCTACTTGCGTAGATGGTTGAATTCTGACAACATCGTGAGACCTGACATTCACCGGATATCGTTGCAGTATGAGATTCAAACCCGCCTCAATCCTGATAGTCCTTGCCGTCGCGACCGGCTTGACCTATCTCTTTTGGGAACTGCTTTGGTTGGGTGGAGGATGGATCGGCGGTGACATGTATTCCTATTTCATGCCACAGAAGCTGGTCTACCAGGAAGCCCTCCAACGTGGTGACTGGGCTTTGTGGAACGACGTGGTCTCGCTCGGCTATCCTCAACATGCAGAGAGTCAAACGGGCGTCTTCTATCCATTTCATCTACTGTTTTATTCGACTCTCTCGCTCAATGATGCCTATCACATCAACCAGTTGGTCCATTACATTATTGCCTTTGCCGGGATGGCTTTGCTCGCTCAATCGTTCGGGTTGTCATTGCGGGCTGCGTTACTGGCGAGTCTGGTGTATGTGTATGGCTGGTTTCCACCAAGAAATTGCCTGGAGTGGGCCATCATCGGCGGCGCTTGGATGCCTTGGGCGATCTGGTCTGTGAATCAGTTTTTGACGACACGCCACTGGCGGTATCTGATCGGCCTGTCGGTCTTCGTCTGCTTGCAACTTCTGCCCGGCCATTTTGTCATCGGGTTTTTGACCATCCTGACTTCCCTCGCCTTCACGCTGGCGCGTCTGTGGTGGATCCCTAAGTTCGATGCCAAACAAGAGGCTCCATCAACCTCACCGTTACGCAGAGTCCCCGTGTTTCTCGCCGTGATGGGAGCGGTCGGCTGCGGGTTTTTGCTCGCGGGAATTCAACTTCTCCCCACCTGGCATCTCAAACAAGGCAGTCAGCGAGACAACGCCGTCCATGATGTTGCGTACGGACACTTGCCGCCCGGCTATTTGTCTCAAGTGGTGATGCCTTGGAAGTGGTACGGATTGGCTCCTGCGGAACGTGATAACGCACTCAATCAGATGAAAGTCCTGACGGCACACTCAGCCACCAATCAAGCAGAAGCTCATCTCTACTTTGGATTGATCCCGTTACTGCTCGCCTTGCTGGGACTTATTCCGACAAAAGAACAGAGACCTTTCACCGGTCGGCAACGACTGTTTTTGTGGTCGCTGGCGATTCTGGCTCTGACGTATGCCTTTGGTTGGTGGCTGCCCATCACTCGGCATCTGCCGGGGTTTTCGTTCTTCATTGGTCCGGGACGTTACGGATTGATCACAACATTGGCAATCGCGTTACTCGCGGCAGAATCGGCCGACTGTTGGTTTGGAAAGATTCATCTCGGTACTCGGACACTTGTCTGGGGAATCGTCTTGGCATTGACGATGGCTGATCTGTATATCCTCCCGGGCAATGTCCGCTATGCCTACACCGTTTCGAATCCTCCCATCAACTATCGAGATCAAAGCCCCGTCAAAGAGTTTCTTACCGATGTTCAAGGGCAAACGGGGCAACCAGTGAGACTTTATGCTCCGGGTGCGAATCTGCCCTCACTGCTTGGGTTTTCGACAGTTCCCGAATACCTGGGTCTCGGACCTGCCGAGTATTACGAAGACAATTTGCGTATTCCTCCACCACCTGAATTGGCTGAAGGGGAGAGTATACTGCCGGTTGATGATGCATTCATTCACTGGATACAAAACGCCGGCGTGACTCACCTCTTGACCGAACAGCCACTTTCGCGAGATTGGCCGGCTGAACTGGTTCTGAAAGTGAACGATCCCTTTTTGAATGCCTGTTGGGGACGCGGCCCGAATGCCGTCCATTATCTCTCCCGGCTTGAAGAGACGCGCGGACGCTGGTTTTGGGAGAAAGATTCACCCGAGAACAATGTGGCATTAGTGGAAAGCGTACCCCATCGCAAAGAATATTTGGTCAATAACGAGTCCTCAAATCGATTGACGGTCACAGAATTAATGTCTCCCGGTTGGAAGGTGACGATTGATGGACGGCCTGCAAAAGCGACCAAGCAGGAAGAACTTTTTCGCGGCGTAGAAATTCCTGCTGGCGAGCATCGGATTGTCTGGAGCTACGAACCGGTCTCATTTAAGATCGGGATTTGGATCAGCGCCTTCACGTTATTGTTTCTCGCCGGTGTTGCCCATATTCGTTTTTGGCATCCGGGCAAATTGACGTGGTTTGATTCAAACTATGATCGCTCTCAGCAAAAGGAGAGCACTTAAAATGGGATTACTCCTCAGATTTCCTAACGTCACTTGTCAAACTGGCGGTGAAGAGCATTCAGGCTGGCTGCCTCCCAATGCTTCGAAGCCAAGTCCGACACCAATAATCATTTATCAAGCGGACGTGAGTCTCGAATTTGATGGATCTGGATATCTTGTCATCTGCGCCGCACACCTACCCGAACATCAGTGTGCGCCGTACACTTTTGATGAATGGCATGCATCCAAAGAAGTTGCGATGCAAAGCATAAATGAGCAATTCAAACTCGATATCTCCGATCATATAGGAGAAGTGGAAGAGTAATCAACGTCCCCTGCCAGCTTGCGCTGGCGGCTCAAATCGACACCAAGCACAAAATACAAAGCACAAAACACCAACCCACAAAGCACAACCGACCATGAAAGCTGCCTACATCAACGAAACCGGAGAACCGAGTGTCATCCAGTACGGCGACTTGCCAGATCCCACTCCAACGGCAGGACAGGTTCTCGTTCAAGTCGGAGCCGTTTCGGTCAATCCCATCGACACATACATTCGCTCGGGAGCCGTCCCGCTGGAACTCACATTCCCGTACATCATTGGTTGCGATCTGGCCGGGACAGTTTCAGCCGTCGGTGAGGGAGTGACTAGATTTCAGGTTGGTGATCGTGTTTGGGGCAGTAACCAATCATTGATGGGGCGACCGGGAAGTTTTGCGGAACTCGCGGCTATCGACGAACAGTGGCTCTATCCGACGCCTGACGGGATGCATGATAATCAAGCAGCAGCGGGAGCACTTGTCGGCATCACGTCTCATTTGGGACTGTTTTTGCACGGTCGTCTTCAGCCGGGCGAAGTGGTCTTCGTCAATGGCGGGACGGGTGGAGTTGGCTCGGCGGTCATTCAATTGGCGAAATCCGCAGGAGCCAAAGTTATCACCACGGCTGGCAGCGAAGAGAAATTAGCACACTGTCGAAAATTGGGAGCTGACTTGGCGGTCAATTACCAATCAGAGACTCTCGATGCAGAGATCAAATCGTTCACGACTGAGCACGGTGGCATCAATCTGTGGTATGAAACTCAACGTGAGCCGACCACCGAACGAACCATCGGCATGATGCAAAAACGGGGTCGTGTGATTTTGATGGCGGGTCGCGAGGCGCGTCCTGAATTTCCATTGGGACAGTTTTATACCAATGATCTCAGTCTCATCGGGTTTGCCATGTTCAACGCGAGCCACGACGAACAACGTGCTTGTGCGGAGCAAATGAACGATTGGTTCACGGCGGGAACATGGTCTCCCCAAATTGGCAAGACGATGCCCTTGTCGGACGCCGCGGATGCTCATCAACTCCAGCAGGATAACACGCTCGGCAAAGAGGGGACTCTGTCGGGAAAGATTGTACTCACCGTGTGAATGCGATTCAGGACGCATCCCGAAAGCGCAGTTGCGGTTTTTCAATGGTGACCATGGTGTCGGGGGGAACACTCTTCATCAAAGAGACACTGGCGCCCACGACCGAGTTTTTACCGATGATCGTGTTTCCTCCGAGAATCGTGGCATTCGCATAGATGACCACATTCTCTTCGATGGTGGGATGCCGTTTCTGTCCACGAATTATGTTCCCCGAATCGTCTTTCGGAAAACTCAACGCCCCCAATGTCACGCCTTGATAGACTTTCACATTGGCGGCGATTTCGCAGGTTTCGCCGACAACAACACCGGTTCCGTGATCAATAAAAAAGGAAGGACCGATGCGGGCTCCCGGATGAATATCGATCCCCGTGAGTGAATGCGACCATTCGGAGATCATTCGTGGAATTAAGGGCACATCAAGTAGATACAACTCGTGAGCCAAACGATGCATCGTGATCGCTTCCAGGCCGGGATAGCAGAAGATGATTTCATCGAGTCCACTAGCGGCGGGATCACCGACATAAGCGGCATCGACATCGGACGAAATAAGCTCACGCAGGTGGGGGATCTTTTCCAGAAAACGGATCGTCTTTTCCTGTCCGACGGCTTCGAAATCAGTCTCACGATTGTCTCCGCAATTGAGGTGATGTTCGATTTGGAAGGTATGCCTCAACGCACGGGCGACCTGCTGCGTGAGCCGGTCGTGCAGGCTGTCGATCATGTCGCCCACGTAGAAAGTGACATTGCCGAGATGTAGGTTCTGCCGTTTTCGATAACCGGGAAAGATGATCTCTTTCAGATCTTCGGCAATCTGAATGATGGCTTCGCGATTCGGAAGTGGACAGTGCCCAAGTTGGTTGATGTTTCCGATCTCATGGTAGGTAGCCACGATCCGGTCAGTCAAATCGGGAAGTTGTTCTTTCAGTCGTAAATCAGTGGCCATGGCCGCTTCCTCGGTAAAACGCAATTTCCGCTGAACGCTGCTTAATCCAGAGGATATCTGGTTTTCACAGAGTTTGTGGACTGTCTGCCTATCTCAAGATCGACGAAAACCGACTGGGGATTCAGTGTGAGTTTGGTCCCGAACGAGTCATTCGACCGTTTTTTCCGCTATTGCCCTTATATCTTGACACACCCGGCGAAGAAAAGTCCCATTTATAGTCCATATTTCTGTAACTGATTTTCTGGTAACGACTTTCACCATGCAAAATAGGCTCGATCTGATTCACGATTTGAGTTCGACACGCCGATAACAGGGAAGTAATGACATGACGGAAATTCCTGCGCTCACGTTGCGCCGCCCTCCACAATTATGGTTGCTGAAAATCCTTCTTGCCTACCAGCGAAATCCGACTCTGTTGCTCTCGATTACTGGGAGTTAACCCGGCAGCCGCTGCCTTCTGCCATATTTCTATTGCCTCTTTTGTTGATCTACGAGTTCGGTATTTTGATGCTCTCTCAAGCGGGAGAGCTCACAGCCCGCAACGGGGCCGATCACTGGATTCGCGAAGGTCTACTATCAGTCGGTTTTCAACAGACACACTTACTGCCCTCGCTGATACTGATCGCGTTGGCAGTCTGGCATTTTGCAGGAAAATTCCCTCACAAAATTTCTGGCGAATTACTGTCTGGCATGCTGGCGGAAAGCCTGCTATTTGCGGTGGTTCTTGTCGTCATTGGCCAAACTCAGGATCTGCTCTTTCAGCAATGGTCGGCTCACGAATTACTGGCAATTTTCCCCGACAATGCAGCGAGCACTGCCATCAGTTACATCGGTGCCGGCATCTACGAAGAAGTTTTATTCCGGGGAATTCTTTGCACGCTGTTATACGCGGGAGGCCGGAGCTTAAAGATCCCCATGATGGCGAGCTTGATTTGTGCAATGATTGTATCGAGCCTGCTATTTTCAGGGGCTCACTACATCGGGCCTGCCGCCGATCAATACTCGCACTTCAGCTTTCTGTTTCGCGTTTGTGCGGGAATGTATTTCGCGGGCCTGTTTTTCTGCCGTGGACTGGGCATTGCCATCGGTGCGCATACCGCGTACGACTTACTCGTCGGATTACTGCTACCGGCAATGATGGCAAATTGAGTCGAGCTGATTGGTATTTATTCTTCGCCAGAATCAACCGCGATGTCGTTCTCCGATTCCGGTACGTTTTCTTTCTCTGGTTGTCGTGTCCAGCGCCAAGCGAAAGCGATTAAACAGGCAATCATCAACAGCGCCAGCAGATAGGTACCGACGGAGAGATCAAGTTTCAAACGTACCCAAGCGGTCCAAAGCAGGAACCCGAACGAAATCCGCACCATCGTATGAAAAGACTGGTAACGAAGTTGTTCCAAAAACGCGGAGCGAATCCATTGCATCGTGTCGGCAACTCTCGTCTCGACCATTTGATGTGGGTCGACACGATTAAAAGTCAATCGTCGGACCCATTTGGAGACATTCGAATTCAAAGCGATCTCACCGTGACGCAGATTGGTTTCCAGATCTTTAAAATTGACCGGCGTGACCTGAAACAATCCTTTGAAATCAAAATAGAACATCGCCGCCATCAATGCGATGACCGGCAGAAAGACTTCAGCCGAGGCCCACAAGTCGGGAGGAGCAATTTCGGCATCATCCCAAATGAGCCGATAGCTGACCATATGGATGAGATAAATCGCCAGCATGATTCCAACCGGAATCGTCATCGTCCAGTTTAACAGCGAGCGCGAATGTTTTTTAACCAAGTCGTACATAGCGGGCCACTTTTCTGGCATCGACCAGAACAACGCCACATAGGATCGGTATAGTTGATAACGTATTGCGAGACTGAAAAAAAATGTCGCCAGCAAATACCATTCAAACAAAGTAATCAGGTTCAAGGCAGCGAGCGTTGTTTCTTGCCCGCAGACCGGACAACTCCATAGCAACATGAATCTCTCCTGATGCAATCAGGCTTGTTGTTCGACAGATAATTAAGCGTCGGCTTTGGCTTTTTCGATGGCCGACTCTTGTTCGGAGATCGCATTTTCCAGTTTGCGGACTTCTTCCGGGTCATCCATTTGTTGCCTGCAACCCGCCAATTTCTGTTGCAGATCCTGGATTTTCTTACGCGCCACTTCGATCTGCTTTTTCTGCTTCTTGTTCAAACCCATCAAATGCTCTCCTGTCAATTGTATGTCTCTTGGAAGATTGTAACCGTTTCCCGTGGTAAGATGCGACTCTCCCATACTTCAACCGTTTTGCCGGTAATCGCCTCCATGTCGGATATTCAATATCTCATCCCTGCCGAAGCACTCGAAGAACTCCGCCAGGGGACTCTATTTCGTTGGACGTTATCGCGAAAATCAGGCAACGCTGACAAATCTTTGCCGGACAAAATCGTCGGGCGATTGATTGAAAGCTCCGAAGGAGCCGTCTATCAAACTGCCAGTTCTGATGGAAAACGGGAAGTTCACGAAAACCGATCTGCCCATGAAACGGTGGAGTATATCGAGTCTCTCTTCGGCCAACATTACCGACAGATCAATTTGCACGGCACGAACGCTGATTTTGAACTCAAAGCCAAATCTGGCGGTCGTGTCAAACTCAAAACGATGAAACCGTCCATCAAGAACTATCAAGCGTCTCATGATCGCTCGAAAAATTATCTGCTCCCCGAAGACCGGCCGATTCCGTTCTTGGTTGAAGCAGGCCTGATCTCGAACGAAGGGAAACTCAAGTCTTCTGGTCGGGCTAAATTCCGACAGATCAATCGGTATTTGGAATTTCTGAAAGACATATTGCCCGAACTCCCCCAAGACAGGCCACTCCAAATCATCGACTTCGGCTGTGGCAAGAGCTACCTGACCTTTGCTCTACATCATTGGCTCACTCAAATCGAGAACCGCGAGGCACAGATCGTCGGGCTGGACCGGGAATTGACGGTCATCGAACATTGTCGTGAAGTCGTCCACAAACTCTCTCTGGAAGATCTCTCTTTCGAACAAGGTGAGATTGCCGGCTATTCTCCTACGGCACCGGTTGACTTGGTGATTTCTTTACATGCTTGCGATACCGCCACCGATGATGCCCTCATTCAAGCGGTCGAATGGAATGCGAAAGTGATTCTTGCCGTCCCCTGTTGCCAGCATGAGTTATTCCCTCAGTTAAAGCATGAATCGCTGCAACCGTTGCTCACTCACGGGATTCTTAAAGAACGTTTCGCGGCCATGGCGACTGATTCGTTGCGAGCGCTTGCTTTGGAAGCCTGCGGCTATCGTACTCAGTTGGTCGAATTTATTGACATGGAACACACACCCAAGAATGTCATGCTGAGAGCGGTGAAGTCAGAGAACACGAACACTCCTGCCGCGAATGAATTTGAAGCGTTTCGGAAGTCATTGGGCGAACCGATTCTGCAAATCCAGAAATTGTGTCTATCATCTTCTCAAGACTGAAGATCCATGGATATGATAATTGTGACACTGAAGACAATTATCACCGGCCATTTTCAGTTGATGACATTGAACGCAATCGCGTCTTTGGATGGGAAGGTAACCTGTTGAGTTCGCGTGATGAAAGTCCGTAACGGGCATGCCATCAGGTAAAATAAATGCGGAACGACTCAAGAACGCTTTCTCCGGCTGGTGGCACTTCAAACAGACTTCCTCTTCAACGGCTTGCGAAAGAATAGAAGTGGAACGATCTTGCATCAGAGTGAGATGAGGACGATGGACGAATTCCGAAAACTGACGCCGGAATTGATCTGCGGGCAATGCTCCCCAGTTGATTTTGAGGGATCCATCTAACAATCGATCGACTGTATGACATTTGGTACAACGCCCGGTCGCTTCAGGAGAAACGGCGGTCCGAAAAAAGTCATCAAAACGATTGTGATCGGGAGATTCGGTCTCTTCGTAATGTGAACTCGCTTGATTCGCCATTAAATCCAGCCAGGATTTAGAAAGAGGGTCGGCGTGTTGTTGAGGCCGATAGACTACGGTCGATTGATCACTCAACATCGTCCAAGAACCGATGGTCACTTCACGATCATTCATGGAGTTCTCAGAATTTTTTGCCTTCATATTCTTGTTGTTTTTGGAAAGCATCTCAAAAAATCGAGATTGAACCAAAGCTTCGGTTAAGGATGTCACCAGTCTGTTTGCTTTCGGGCCTCGTGTGATTCGACTCAATCGGTGAGCCACTCCTTGCGCACCTTGCTGCTTCAACTCAATCAGTAAGCTGCGAGTCGCCTCTTTAATCAAAGCGACATTTTGGGCCTGTGACTCATCACCAGATGTTTCTGATCTTTGGAGCGAATCAATGGCGTCGGCGATTTCCTCATCGGCACGCAACATCAACTCCATAAACGGAGGTAATTCCAGAGACTTCGCAGAGGGAGTTTCTAAAATGGGTTGAGACTTCAGAAACTCGAACTGATCCAACCGTAGTGCCGTCGGCATCTGGAAGTCGAGGATTTGTGATTCGTGGCACGACGAGCACATCGCTTCAAATCCTGCCAGTTGATAGGACGCTCCGTCGGAAGAAAGCAGATGACACTCGTTACAGCTTTGCTTCGGGATGCCGCTGGGCATTAAGAAGGGATAGTTATTGTAGTGCTGTCCGAAATGACTGCTGTGATCAAAGCGAATCCGTACTCGTAATGTCTCGAATTCAGGATGTCCATCGCTGAAACTGTGGAAGGTATTTTCGTGACAACTTTGACATTGCTTATTTGTCAGGTGTGTTAAATCAAAGTCGGCCCCCTGGTGTTCTTGGTGACAGGTGGCACAACTCAGTTTTTCTGCATTGGAAACTCGATCTCCAATCAGAGCGCGAGCCCAGAGCTGATCAGAGGTGAGTTGAGCCTTTTCTGGATCTCGTGTTTTGAATTTTGTTAACTGAACCGGGTCGGCATTGTGCGCGTTCATCGCATGTTCGCCAAAATCTCGATGACAGTTTAAGCAAAGTTCACTTTGATGTTTGTTATCGTGCGAATCCCACACTTCTCCGATCATGGAAACTGGTGAAAAATGGATTGACGAATGACACGCTTGGCACCCTTCCTGAATCGCGGAATGTGGTGAAGAGAGTGGTCCTGGAGAAATGATTGCCGTCGTCTCGAAGAAAGTCGTTGAAGCAGTCTCTGAACTGCCCCCTAAGATGAGCAGGCAAAAGCCCAGCGAAGCGGCGAAAACCAGTCCCGTGACCATCTTTCGGCGGCTTCTCAAGCTGCGAGCAGGTTGGCAAGTCGCTTGCCTATGGGGACATATAGCCTTTTCTTCGGGGGAATCCGCATCAGGTATTGGGCCTTCGTGGCATTGCCCTCCCCAAGCATTAGGACGTGTGCAATGCCACCGATTTCCATCGAACTGAGGTTGGCAAATATTTTCTGCCAGACAACTCCCTTTTGTACTGGGGCCGATTGAACAAGGGCCACCATCAGCCAGATGACCGCATACCCAATCCTGTTGTGGGAGCTGATAATTTTTGGCGTCGAACCCAGAGGGAGAGTCTGAATTGCTCATAGCGCCCCTCCCGACCACGCTTGGACAAGAACCACATGCAACGCGGTGAATGTGAGTAAAGAATAAGTGGCCGGGATATGAATGAACAACCAAAATTTCAAAGCGGATTGCAGAGTCTCTTGGGTATCGAGTTGGTGCTTTCGATGCAATTGGATCTCAACATTCGCCAACGCTTTCAGTTCTTCCTCATCAAACAATCGTTTCGCATCAGACAATCGTTTCGCATCAGACAACTTTTTCTGTAGATGCCTCCAATACCGACTATGCCCGTAAACGAGATGCGACCATCGGTCCGGCTTCCGCATAATAAACGGATAAAGCTCGTTGCGATAAAACATGGGAAGTTCCGAACCGTGGATCTCCTGCGCACATTCAAGAATCGAATGTTCAACCTCGGTTTGTATTTTTTTTCGGATGACGGGTATCTGCTCGAAAATGACTTCATCACCGAGTTCTATAAGCCGCTTGGGAAACGTCCGACTCATGTATAATCCCACAAGTCCGCTCCCGAAAACCAGCAGATAAACCGATGCCAACAATAATTCCAAGAAACCGTTTGGCAATGAATAATCAACATGAATCAGAAACAAAACGAATGACAACAAACCCGCATAAATATGGGATTGCAACCACAGCGCCGAAGTTCCCAGTGGAAGGAAAGGGAACGCCTTGCGGAGATTATAGGCTGCGAGAAACACGATCGTGACCAAGAGAACCCAGCCTGTCAGAAAGTGCGTTTCAACCAACGTATGGCTGACAATCCAAGACCCACCGATCAGCAGGAGAGCGACCAGGAGGGTCATAATAATATTGATTGTTCGGCGGCGGGTGAAAGCTCTCATCGATTAAACCACTCTGCTGCTGTCTCCGAAGTTCCAAGATTCAATCGGACTAATGCATCGTGAGGACACGCTTGTTGACATGCTGGTCCGGTGATCTGTTCCGCACAAAGGTCACACTTGGTGGCTTTGGTAATAGGTGTGAGCGAAAGGGGTGCCGACACATCAGATTCTGACGCCGTCGGAAAGATGAGATCTCCCTGTTCATCACGGATATGTACCATGCGGATGGCATCGTAGGGGCAATTGTTTGCACATGCACTGCATCCGATACAGGTTGTGTCGTTAATGACCACTTCCCCACCGTGCAGATTCCGATGAATGGCCCCCGTGGGGCATTGAATCATACAAACGGGGTCTGCACAGTGCATGCAGGCATTCGCAACCATGTATTTGTCATAGATTGGTCCATGCCTCAAAAAACGTGGATTATTATCGTGAGTTGTCGCACAAGCTTTGACGCAGTCATCACACCGCGTACAACGATCGAGATCGATCACCATGGTCGCCGTGCCATTGACGAATCGACGTTCGACAAGAAACTCGAGCAAACCGGAATCGATTTGTCCGATTTCATCATCTGGTTTTGAAGCCAGATGATCTGGCAACGTCGAAAGGGATTGGTCTCTTACCATTAACTCATTCAAGACCGCTTGTTCAAAATTTTGAATGGGAATAAAGATCACGTTGACATAACCAACCGCACGTAACGAATACTTCAAGTCGGCATCTTGACCTGTCTTCCAGCCTTCAATCATCTCATTCACTCCAAAAGCCTGTCCCGGAGTCAGATAGCTGACCGTGCGATGCTTGTGACCGGCTTGATGAGAAACTCGCGCGACACCGCTGCGTATCAGATAGACCCCTTCCAGGTACTCGCCTTCTTTGGCAATGAGAGGTTCATGCACTAAGTTAGATGCGGTCCCCGATTCCACAAGTTCCGTAAATCGTTCGACTTTGTCATAAGAACCATAGGAACGAAACTCGGCATCATCGAGGACGTTCTGAAAGAGAGAATTACGTCGCTCAATTTCTTCCGGCTCCCGATCCTCGTTTGGCAGCAAGTGTTCAAAATAGGGTGAAGCTTGCAAAAAACGCTGTAAACCGTACATGCGAAATCGTGATTCGATTTGCAATTTTAACCAGGGCGCTTTGGACATCATATCTCGAATTCCTTGCCAGCGGATTTCGAGTAATTCGCAGTCCCCAGCCGCAATTACGGTTGCCGTCCGTTCGATCCGTCCCAATGCTGATTGCTCACCAAAAAAATCAACCGCGTTGATGGTTGCTGTTTTTTCGAGATCCAAAGCGATGGAGAAATCTTGCAGATAAACTCGTGTCCCCTGCTCGGTTGAACGGGATGAGGGAGACTCTGAGGAGTATTTTTCAAGATTACGAGATTCGACCTGACGATGACCGTTCCAAACTTGCCTGATAATATCGAGGAAGCTTTTCTGACGGACATTGGATCGGCCCAGAATTTCTGCCGGCAACGAATCATCCCCATGTTGCGCGACGACGTTGACACTGCCAGAAAGTAGAAAGAAAGCCGAGTTCCCCCACTCCCCTTTTCTGATAATGATTTCGCCTTCTTGACATTTCAAAAGGCTTGCATCATTTTTCAAAATCCCAGCGAGTGAAATGCGTTGCCCAAATTGATCAGGGTCAATCATGCCCTCAGAAAATAAGGACATCTGCAAGACATGCTCGACATCTTCATCGGTCATCGATTCCGAAAAAGGAACCGACCAGCGTTCCGGCCGCTTGATTTGAACATTGCTCATCCCGCGTGTGTTCCTTTTCTGGCTGAGCTGTTCAAATTAGGGTTGCAGCGGTTTACTGGGAGCATCGTCGAGTTCTTCAAGAACGACATCTAATGCAGCCAGACGTTTTCCATCACCGAATTCTTTGAGAAATCCATCAGCAATTTTGGCAATCTCGCTTGCCGTCTCTCGGGCGGCTGCACGGGTTTGTTCTTCGAGATCGTCGAAGTCTTCAAACAGTTCAATGACTTTCAACAACGACTCGACAGCATCTTCTTCCAACGCTTTGATTTCGTCATCTTCAGGATCGAGTAAGAGTTCGACATAATAATCAATTTCATCAGCCCCCTCCTCAAACGCATCGATCAACTTACCCGCATAGCGTTCTTCGAGAGACTCATCGCTCGGAAAGTCTACCAAATAACGCAGTGCCACTTCAATTTTGGCCAGTTGTCCCAGCACCAAATAGACACGCTGCCGCTCCAGAGACGACAGCCCTCGTCGAAGAGTGTCAAGAGTGGGGGCATCGGCATTGGCTCTTTGATTCAAATGAAAGTTGTGCTGAATATCACTGTTCAAATAGGGAATCAAACTGAATTTCTCATGAATCACAGGATGGCCGACTTCATCGCTCACCAGTGTGGCATCACCAATCATGTGACATCGAAAACAATTTTTGGCGACTTCGTATTGATGACTGGGACGTATCATCCCGGCTTGATCGCAGTAATCGATCCGTTCTCGATAATGTTTTGGTGTCTCTTGTGCCAGCGTGGTGACATTGGGACCGTACACGGCATGCCGATTTAACCAACCAGAGTCGCCTCCGGCTGCACCATGACACGACTCGCAAGAAGTCCCGCTTTCCACCGAGAGTCGTCCAAAATTCTTCTCATCGGGAGCAGAGTGACACGAGTAACAGCGATCAAGAGTCCCTCCTTGATCGAGATACTTTTTCGCTACACTCACGTCGCTGATTTCGTACCGGTTGATCGGGTTTTTGTAATGCTCGGTTCCCAGCCAAGCCACGTATTCCGAACGATGACAATCGAGACACGCGCGAGCCCCCATAAAATGAGTGCGGTCTGGATGAATGGGCACAGGAATTTTGGCATTTACGGGAAGAGTGGTCGCTTGAGGAATAGCGTTCTCTTCACCCGGAAGCCACGCGACCAAAAAGGAGAAAGTGACCGCGCAACCGAGAAGCCAGTTGACGGTATGACTTCGAAGAGGCCTCCACTTTTTGAGCATAACTTTAATTCCTGAATCTCTGATTCCTGCACTAGGGTGACATGCCGGCATTTAAGGCAAATACGGCTTCCCGACCGGCTTATCAAGTTCCTCGATTAATGGATCGAGCCCACCGAGATCTGCTTCGCCTGCTGACTTCAGGAACGCTTGAGCAATTTCAGCGAGCTGATCGGCGGCATCGATTGCGGCGGCCTGATCTTCAAATTTGCGACCGAGTTCGATCTCTTTGACCGCATCAACGGCAGCTTTGACATGTTCATTGTCAATTGCCTTCCCAATTTCTTCATCGAGATATTCATAGACATCTTCCGCTCGACCGGCCCAACCACGACGGCCCGCGTAGCTCTCACCGAGATTTTCTTCGCTGATTAAACCCAGATTTCGCAGCAAGGTTTCTAATTCGACCATTCTGCTCACAACCAACAAAACCCGTTTACGTTGCTCCGTCGTAATACCGTCACGCGCTTTCAATAAGGAAGGTGACTCAGCATTCACCGTTTGATCGACTTGGAAGTTATGTCGAACTTCACCTTGCATCCAAGGAATAAGATCAAAATCGCTATGACCCGGTTTGTGGCCAGCGGCCAGCAACTTCTCATCGGCGACCACATGACATGAATAGCAATTTTTCGCTAAAGCATAAACATTGCTGGCTCGGATCATGCCGCTCGCATCACATGCCGCGAGCCGTTCTTTTCGATGTGCTTCCGTTTCGTCACCCCGTTTGACGCCCTCACCCCCATAATTGGAATGAAGCTTGAACCAACCCTCTGACCCACCGGCTGCAGAGTGACATGATTCGCACGAAACGCCCACCTGTGGGGAATCAAATTTCGCAGTCGGGGCGTGTGGAGTGGAATGGCATTTTAGACAAGCGTCGGTATTGCCGAACGCGGCGGAAATTTTCTGCCCGGACGGCGACCCAATCCTCGCGAAGTTTTTAGAATGAACGGTTGCTGTCCAAGTTGCATGCTCGGCTTTGTGGCACTCTTTGCAGGAGGCCGCACCGACGATGTGTTCGGGTGAGTTGAAAACGGCCATTGTAGATGTGTGGTAAGTAGCCACCGAATCATTCTTGCTCGCATCGGAAGAAGCTGCCTGTTCGGGATTACCGGAAAACGCTGACGAGAGACCTGTCCCGATCAACGCCAGTAAACCCGCAAGCAGCAGACAATTATTTTTTGCGAGACGATTTTGCGAAAACGTCATAATCCACTCCCTCAATATTCTCAAATGATAAATTCTTCAGGCCTCAATCACCAAGTTTGTTTTCGGACAGGCAATACATGCCAAACACGACCCCCTGCCGACTTCCACACTTGGCTCAACAGTGTATTCGATTTCCCCTTGCTTCACTGCAACTTCACACGAACCGCAACTTCCGGCACGACAACCGGAGTCGATTTCAATCCCTTGATCGAGAGCAAAATCGAGTAAGCTTGACTGATTGTGGTCCCAGGTCACACAAGTTTCTGATCGACTAAATTGTACCGTAATTTCGGGCTTGTTCTCACTGTCAGCCTGACTTTTTTGAGGAGTTGATGACTTCTTCGCACGATTGACTGTCGCAGGTCCAAACGCTTCGGTATGGATTTTCTCCTTTGGTACTCCCCAGTCTTTGAGGGCTGGGACTAATGTTTCCATCATGGGAGGAGGCCCACAAATATAAAAGTCATAATTGCAGACTTTGACCGTTTCGCTGATGACTGCCAGATCCACATGCCCTTTATGATGAAAAATTTTCTCACTCTCGTCGCAACCTTCAGGACAGCTATAACAAACCATGAGATGAAAATGATCGTATTGCTCGTCCAATTGTTGGAGATGCTCCCGCATCGGATGTTCTCGGCCACAACGGACTCCGAGAAAAAACCAGACATCTCTTTGGATGTCAGTTTCCAAGATCGTGTTCGCCATACTCAACACCGGAGTGACACCGACCCCACCCCCAATCAGCACAACGGGGCTTCTCTCTGTAGGCTCCAGGAAAAAATCACCACGCGGAGACTGCACATCCAGGATATCTCCCTCGATCACATGATCGTGAAAATAGTTGGAAACGCGACCTTCGGGAGCATCAACACCAGGAGGAGGCGGAACTCGCTTAACCGTCACACGGTAATAACCGGGTCGAGGAGCCTCTGAGAGCGAATAGCACCGGACGACCGATTTTGATTTCTTCGTGTTCAAGTCCGGTAATTGAAATCGAAAGGTCAAAAACTGGCCCGGACGATACTTGGGTAACGGTTTCCCATCATGGGGCACCAGATAGAACGAGCAAATATTATCCGCTTCGAGAACTTTACGGTCCACTCGAAACTTCCGGTATCCGTTCCAGTGTGTCTGCTGTGTCTCTCTCTGTTTTCTCAACGCACGAATCGAGGCGATTCGCTCATCCAGAAGTTCGAGCGATTTGCGACGTTGATTCGCTGAGTGTCGTTGCGTACGGATCACGTCCAACAGCGATAAAACCAAACGTAATCCGATCAACGAAATCAGAATGCTGCCGAGGATTTGCATTGGAAAAATGGAGTTCGAGGAAAATGAAGAACATCGCGCTGAGAACCAACTCACCAAGAAATAATTTTAGTTGGCAGGACAGGCAAAAGGAAGGAGCACTTAGCCAGATTACTCTCTGAAAAAGAAACCCTGAAACACGTAACTCATTTTCAGCCCATCGTTTGGGGCCTGACAAACTCTAAAAAACGGACCTTACACATCAGATTTTAGTGATCAATCAGTCCAGAATGTCGATTCAAGTGAAAGACGTGATCACTCACGAACAGAATCAATGCCGACTTGGTAAAATAGAGGAATTATCACGATTTCGCAGGACGTATTCTCGCAATTATTGATTTCGGGGAAATCTGCCCACAGAGCCTGCCGCCAGAACACCGATTTCAATCAATAAGGCTCGTGGAGACGGGTCTGCGCTGATTGTACATATTCCGTCAAGTTAGGGATGAGATGACGGCTGCTAGACGCCTGGAAATTGTTTTGAATTCACACAGAATGGTGAAGACCATTGTTGTGCTGGTGATACTGCCCTTATGGCTTTGCCCCATTGATGTGATGGCTCAGGGAAAACAACCAGTCGCAACAGTCTCTATTAGCGTTACAGATTCCCACCAAGAAATTGTCGGCGACCGTGAAGTCGTCTTACAACAGGCCATCGATCAGGCTCACGCAGAGTGTTTTGAAGACAATTGCTTCCCATCGGCAAAACAATGTGCAACTTGTCACCCACAACATTATCGGGAATGGTCGGTTTCTCCACATTCCTATGCGCAGTTAAGCCCCGTCTTCAATGCGATGTCCAACAAACTCAATAAACTCAATTCGGGAACGCTGGGAGATTTCTGCATTCGGTGCCACACACCGACCGGGATGGCACTCAACGAACCCTTGAACACCAGCAACCTGAATCGTCATCCCACTTCCCGTGAAGGTGTTACTTGCATCACTTGCCACCGAATCAATCAAGCTTGGGGAAAAGGTGCCGGACGGCAAGCGTTGGTTCCCGGTGATGTTCATCAAGCAGTCTACGGACCGATTGGCAGCAATGTTTTAAATCAGGTCTTGTCCAATCCTGACAAGTTCGGCGTTTTGAAAACCAAGAAAGCCGACGACGTTCGCGGACGAGATATTCACAAAGTGTCGCATCGCTTTTTTCAAATCACCACTTCGGGATTTTGCGGTTCGTGTCATGATGTCTTTGCACCCAACGGATTTCGGCTCGAAGATGCGTTTTCTGAATTCAAACAATCACCATCAGCTAGAATTCATGGACACAACTGCCAGGACTGTCATATGGGTGCGGTTCCCGGAGAGGCCAAAGGTTATACAGATGGTCCAGCGGCTGTTGTTGGAAACGTCAGCACTGCGTCTCGGAAACATACCAACCATATGATGATCGGCCCCGATTACCCGGTGATCCATCGAGGTTTGTTCCCCCACCATCCCGAAGCAATTCGCGAAGAGGGTGCTGTCGATTTGATCGATCAAGCAACCAGCGGTGCCATCACAGAATCAGGACTCGCCACAATGCGAGAGTGGCTTTGTTTCGACGATGCTGCAGGCTGGGGAACGGAATCCTTCGAAAAAACCGTCACCGATAATTCATACTTCCCGCACCCTTGGGACAACAAACAGAAACGCTTAAAAGCTCGTCAAATCTTGAACGAGCAATACCAATTGCTGGCCGAAGCGACAATCGCCCGATTACAACTCTTGCGAGCCGGATATCACCTCGGACAAATCGAATTTCATCGATCCGATTGTGAGCAGGTAGAGTTTGGTATCGATCTCCGTAATGGCACTCCAGGACATGGAGTTCCCACCGGTTTCGATGCCGAGCGAATGGTGTTCCTCAGAGTTCATGTGTGGGATCCGACGGGTCGCATGGTGTTTCAATCGGGTGATCTCGATCCGAACGGTGACGTTCGAGACAGTCACTCCCTCTATGTTCACAACGGCGAAATCCCACTCGACCGCAATCTGGTCTCTCTACAATCGCGTTTTGTGACCAGAAACATTCGCGGTGGAGAGCGAGAGCAAATCCTTAACGTGCCGTATTCGCTTGATCCTTTACCTTACACTCGACCCGCGACACGGGCCTTCACTGTTTTGGGGCGTCCCATCGGAGCTCGTAAACATAAACAGAATATTGAAGTTGATGGCGGGATCGATGCTCGCTACGAACTCAAAGGTAAGCAGATCACCGGCGCGGGAACTTACACGGTTCGTGTGCAACTGATCGCCGGCATGGTTCCCGTAAATCTGGTTCACGAAATCTCCGATGTCGGTTTCGATTACGGCATGAGTGCCAAACAACTGGCCCGAGCCATTGTTGACGGGCATCTGGTTGTTCACGAGCGGATTTCTCAAGTGCGAGTCAAATAACAGCAATTCCAAGCATCATTTTATGAATTCTACGAGTCAACACAACTCGACACTTCAAGCCATAGCTGGCAAGACCGCGCTGGTGTTGTGGTTGGTCAGTTGGAGCATGATTTCCGGTGCAAGAACGAGTCATGCAGAAGAGTTGCGCATACCGGCAGTTGATATTTCCGGAATTCAAAGTTCGCAATTTCCGACAGCCCTTGAAATTCCACCTGCTCCCGCGACCGAAGAGGCACCTTTTAGCGACAAAAAACTGCCACCACTTCCTCAGTCGTCTAGCAATCAGTCAGCCTCAAACTATTCTGAGTCAAACTTAATTCCTTTCAGCTACCACACCGGTCCCGGTTGTCCGAGCCCGTTTGCAGGACACGTCGCCTACGATCCGTGCGTTCCTGAAGAAGAAGAGCCAGCCTGTTATCACCTCTCAGAAGGATTTCTCGAAGCGATTGGAAAACCAGCCGAGCCGCTTTCTCACTTGATGGAAGTCTTGCTGCATTCCGAACACGTCGAACCGCACACCGAATTAGAACACCATGCCATCGGTCTCCAATCGATCCCCGATCGTCCCCCATTGCTATTGGAACTGAATGAAGAATTCTTGGGAGCCGGTTTTCTGGAACAGGGAGTCGTGTTACCCACAGGCGCTGTGTGGAGACCCGCGTTGTGGGTGTTTGGAACCTATCGCACGGGAACGAATTACTTTGACGGCGGTACTGCGCCGGCAGTGGGTGAATGGGCCAATCGTCTCGACTTGTTTGCCCAATTGAACCTTTCGGGAACAGAGCGAATTTTGTTTGGGATGAGACCGCTCGATGAAGAAACTTCGACCTCACGCCGTTTTACCGGATACGATATTCGCAATGGAGATTCTCTGGACGGATGGAACGCAGAACCTCAAACACTCTTCTTTGAGGGTGACTTTGGTGAAATTTTCCCCAATCTCGATCCGTTTGACACGTCTGCGCTCGATTATGGTTTTTCCGTCGGACGCCAACCGCTTTCCTTTCAACAAGGATTGCTCATCAACGAAGATCGCATCGACGCGGTCACCGTGACGCGAAACACTCTCAATGGAAACGGCAACCTGAATTTCCGCGGGACTTTTGTCTATGCTTGGAATGAAATCAATCGAAACGATGTCGTCGGTCCGAATCGTCTCGACAACGACTCACAACTGGTCGGTTTTTTCACTGAGAGTGATTTCCGACAAAGCACCGTGAATGCGGATGTCGCCTACGTCTGGTCAGAAGATGGCTTCGGAGACTTGTTTGTGGTTGGTTTGAGCGCCATTCAGCGACTTTCGGGTTTCCACAATACCTACAACTCATCACTGCATCTCTTAGCCTCGATCCCCACAGATGATGAAACGGTTTATGCTTCACAAGGGGAACTGCTCTTTCATCAATTCTCGTGGACACCCCACCACACGAACGACTTGATCTTTTTGAACACGTTCTGGGGAATCGATCAATTCACTTCGGCATCGAGAGGTCCGCTGGGAGGAGGTCCGTTGGGACAAACCGGACTGTTATTCTCGGCGGCCGGGTTGGGGCGTTACGGAGCGCCCTTGAACAATCAGGCCAATAGTGTTGTGGGGGGGAGTCTTGGTTATCAGATGTTCTACAATGATCTCAAAGAACAAGTTGTGTTTGAGATCGGCGGGAGGCAAGACACAAATGGTGCCGACAACGCCGCCATCGCAACCGGCTTGCGTTATCAAAAAGCGCTCGACCAGCATTGGTTTTTTGTGATTGATTCGTTTGTTTCCAAGGGAGAATCGACCGATATCGGACAAGGCGTACGCTTCGAACTTCAATCGAAATTTTAGCGACTGAAGCTCAAAACTCAGGTGCCTTTCCTGGATCGGTTGCACCATCTAAGGCGTCTTGTCCTGAGAGTTGTTTTCGGTAAGCGCGTGCTGGCCCATCGTCGGGAAACTCTTCGAGCAGATTTTGAATAATTTCCACCGCTTCTCCAAAGTGGTCACTGTTCAGTTTTACCTCAAAGTCTTCCATCAACGTTTTTCGTCGCAAGAACCCCTCGGTATTTGCCGGAACGAGCTGATGGAGAGTGGCAGTCTCTTGGAGATTTCGGAGTTTCACTTTTCCAATGCGCCGCGTCTGATGCTCGACCATTGCGGCAGGAAGCTCTGCAAGAGTTTCCGACGAGATCAATATCGGGCAATGATACTTTTTGGTTTCATTTTGGATGCGACTCGCCTGATTCACAACATTTCCCAGTGCTCCGTATTTGAATTTCCGATGGGAACCAATATTCCCCACGAATGCCTGGCCGGTGCTGATTCCGAGCCCGACCTGAATTTGTTTCCCTTTGAGATCAGAACTCCAACGTTGATTGATCTGGGGAATTTGTTCAAGAATCGACAACGCCACTTCGCATGCGCGAACGGCATGGTCGGGTTGATCCTCGGGCGCTCCCCACATCGCCATCACCTGATCACCGGAATAATCGACGAGCACTCCATCTCGGTCCAGAACGACTTCTGAGAGAATGCCGAGTAAGTCGTTAAGCCAACTGACAGTCAGCCGATGCCCAAACTGCTCAGTAAACTGACTAAATCGTCGAACATCACAAAATAGGATGGAGACTTGTCGTTCATGACCTCTCAGAATTGAGGAATCATTCATCAGTCGCTTCGAGAGCCCCGGAGTGAAGAACTCTTCAAAGCGTGTTTGAGCCGCCAACGCTTTGCGTTCCTGCTCTAAGCGAGACAAACCTGCCCCCACTCCAAATGCCAATAGTTCCATCAATGTGGCATCCAGTTCGGTCAAAGTGTCTGCTGTGCCGTCAGAACTGAAAGTAATTTTCCGATCTCCGTATAAGACCGCAATCACACGCCCATCGACATCCAGAATCGGTGCCGCAACGACAGAACTGAAACCGAAAAGCGATTGGACTTCTGCCCCTAACTCGGGAGAACTTTGCCAGAAAGTTTTTTTTTCGGTCCGTACGCGAGTTAAAACAGATCGACTGGCTCTCCAATCGGCTGAGGTTTCACCATCCCGAGTTGACTTCGCTTCGACGTGCCAGTCGTTCTTCTTGAACACCAGCACACGAGCAGAATCAAGCCCCACTAAACCAACGGCGGCTTTGGAAGCGGTCTGGAAAAACTCATCCGAGGTTGCAGCAATCTGCAACACTTTAACAGCGTTGCGTAACCATTCAACAACTTTATCCCACTTGAGTTCTTCATCCGGTTTGAAAATCTGCGGGGAACTGAGGAGAGATGACAGAGACTCGGAATAGGAAGCCGTTTGCATTGATTCCGGGAGTTGCTTGACATGAGATTCTGGGGACGATTCCTCGGACTGTTCGGGAACTTCAAGCTCTTCTTCGGCCTTCAATTCCACCTTGATCGTGCTCATCTCCAATGTCACTGGCAAGGTTTTTTCAATCACGTTCCCGGGAAGGAGCTCCATCTGCCGCCCCACTTTGACAGGCACCGCGGAACTGACATTTCTCAAACGAACGCGATCATCGGGGAGCGGTTCAATCACCAGATTCCGACGACTGATCCCGGTATTTTGATAGCGGGCAACAATAATGCGTGTGCGGCCTTCAAAAGTGATGCACCCATATGGATCAGGCTCACCCTGATGCTGTCGGCCTAATTCAACCGAGCCATCAATCCATTCAGAGAAACAACATTCATTGATAACGATGATCTGTATTAGCATTACTGTCGGAGAACTTTCCAAGGAGAATGGACAACTCCAATATACAGATCAGACAAGCAGCCAGCACCCCATCCGCTGAAATCAATTATGGGGAGAGTAAGAATATAGTCCCTTATGCAATAATGTCGTGTACAACACGACCATGCACGTCGGTCAGACGAAAATCGCGTCCCGAATAACGATAGGTCAATTGTTCGTGATCCATTCCCATTAAATGTAAAATGGTCGCGTGCAAATCATGCATGTGGACTTTATTGATGACTGCATTCTGACCAAATTCGTCGGTATCACCATGACTGAATCCCGGCTTCACGCCACCACCTGCCAGCCAGATTGTGAATCCGTCAGGGTTATGGTCTCGACCGTTATTTCCTTGTGTAAATGGCGTCCGACCAAATTCACCGCCCCACCAAACCAGGGTATCTTCTAATAGTCCACGTTGCTTTAAATCTTCCAGCAACCCGGCGACCGGCTTATCAACCGCTTTGGCATGCTTCTCATGTTCGGGCATGTTGCCATGCTGATCCCATCGAGGAGTGGGACGATTATCGGCGTAACTGATCTGCACAAAGCGAACTCCGGCTTCTGACATTCGTCGTGCCATCAAACATTGATACCCAAAGTCCTCCGTGGCTGTTTGATCAATGCCATACATCGCCATCGTCTCTTTTGTTTCACCATTGAGATCAGTGACCGCAGGAGCCGCCATCTGCATCCGATATCCCAACTCATAAGAATTGATGACAGAATCAAGTTGACGATTGACAGAATCTCGATCCGCTTGCTCTCGGTTCAGATTTTGTAATAGCTCGAACTGTTTCTGCTGGAGCGTTTTCTGATCTCTCAAAGGGAGCACATTTTTAAATGCGGCTTGTTTTGAGGGTAATCCAACACGCCCCAATGGAGTTCCCTGGTAAGCGGGTGGAAGAAATGAACTGGAATATAGTCGCGGCCCACCTTTTGCGGATGTCGGGCTAATCGTTACGAAGCCGGGCAGACTACTATTTTCGGAACCGAGTCCATAAGTAATCCACGAACCGACAGACGGTCGAATCAAATTCGTCGCCCCGGTATGCAAAAATAATGTGCTGGGACCGTGCGCCACCCCTTCAGTATGCATGCTCTTGATGAAACAAAGGTCATCAACATGACGAGTGATCTCAGGAAATAATTCCGAGACGTGGCGACCAGATTCGCCATACTGACGAAACTTCCACAACGGCTTCATTACCGTTTCGCTTTGGACCTTCATTCGTCGCGCATTACGAAAATCGTGCTTTCGGCCATCAAAGCGATACAAAGATGGCTTGTAATCAAAGGTATCAACCTGACTGGGTCCACCTTGCATAAAAATAAAGATGACCCGTTTGGCCTTGGCGGGAAAAAGTGGTTGCTTGGCGATGAGCGGATGATCGGAAGTTGTTTCTGCCGATGCCAGACCAGAAAAAGCGAGCGAACCGAAGCCGCAAGCGGCAGATTTCAAGAGATCTCTGCGTGGGAATTGTGAGGTATTCATCAGGTCACTCGCTTCCAATCAAAACAGGCCACGACTCTACTCGATATATCGAAAATCGATGCTACTAAATAGAGTCTGACATAAAATCGCCCAAGTTTCGGCTCGATCAATATTGAGATTCTCTGCTTCCACCGAACGCAGGTAATCCAAACACAATTCGACCTCCGAATCTGTTGGCAGCCGTCCCACAGAGAATCGGTAAACCCATTGAAGACGTTGTTGCGTCGTAATCTCAGGGAGGCTCAAAAGACGTTCTGCGGTCGCCGTGGAAAACTCGAGCATCCTTGGGTGGTTCATCATATATAACGCTTGAGTGGCCAGTGTCGTGCTGACTCGCTGTCCCTGGACAAGATTTGGATCAGGGAAATTAAAAACACTCAACATTTCTTCAATCTGGTTACGGAACACCGGTAGATACACACTCCTTCGCCGACTGGTGTATACATACCCGAACTCGGAGTTTGTACCCGGCTTGACTGTCGGACCACCTTCGACAACCTCCATTTTCCCACTGATTGTCAACAACGCATCGCGGAGATATTCGGCATCAGCACGACGTTTGGGAAAATGAGAGAGCCAACGGTTCTCGGGATCGATTGCCAATTGCTGTTCAGTCGCTCGGGAAGAGGTTTGATAAGTGCGTGACATCACAATCTGCCGGATCAATTGTTTGACAGACCAGTCGCGATTGACGAACTCCACTGCCAAAAAATCGAGCAACTTGGGATGAAAGGGGCGTTCTCCCATGCTACCGAAGTTATCAACCGTGCGAACAATTCCCGATCCAAACAGATGAGCCCAAATTCGATTCACCATCACGCGAGCCGTCAAGGGGTTCTCCGCGCTGGCAATCCACTCTGCGAGCTCCAACCTTCCACTGAACTCAGTCTGAACTCGGTTCTGCTCGGATGGGGAGGCCACGGAAAGAACACCTCGCGGAACAACGTCTCCCAGGTTGCGAATATTCCCGCGAATGCATAACTCCATATCACCCAGTTCTTCGGGTGACTGTTCTTGGACCGCCATCACTTGAGGCGGAGAGGGTGGAGCTTGGCTGGTTAGCGCTTTAAGCTGATTGTTGAGTTTGGCTCGCTGCTTCTTCAAGTCTGCAAATTGTGCTGCCGATTTTTTTGTCTGCTTGCTGGACTTTTTGAGCGATGAACTGGCAAGCTGTGGATTGGAATTCAATAGTTTGACGGAAATCAATTGTACGGTATCGACAATCACGACGCCGTTAGTTTTTTCTGTGGAGACTTCAATAACAGCGGTCGCAGATTGGTTTTCCTTAGCTGTAAATTCATGGACGCCCAGAGAATTGAATCCACCTTCGATTTTGGGAGGTTTTCGCTGATTGATGCTGACTGTCTGCAAGACTTTTTCACCACTGCGAACCGTGACGGGTACATTGGTCGCACGATTGGGATTCGCCACATGGGAAACACGAACTTCATATTGCCCCGGTTCGGGAAGCGCGAATGTAAAGACCGCTTTTTTCTCACCTTTCTGCTGGTTCATGTCGTGAAAGTAACCTTTGGACACAAACCCAGAGACGCTTACCGAGGGTTGCCATTCTCCGACCATACCGACCGTTCCCTCCCTCTGATCGGAATCACGGACGAGGCCAGCAAGCTGTTTTATGGGGACTTGAGGTAATGCCTTGCGTGCCCCATGTCTTTTTAATTCTGCATCAACATTGGCAATCTTTTGATTCAATGAATCTAGTTGCTTGCGATGTGCGGCTAGAGCTTGTTCTTGTTCGGGATCTACGGGCATTTCTCGTGTGATCCAATTGGTCACGTTGCCTGTTCCCAAAGACTTCGTACTCCGAAAAATACCAGCAAGTGCGTAGTAATCTGTCGTGGGAATCGGATCGAATTTATGATCGTGACAGCGCGCACAACCGATGGTCATGCCCAGAAACGCTTTCCCTAACGTCGTAATCTGTTCGTCGACCACTTCCATCCGTAACAGTTCTTTGTCCTGCAATTCATAATTATGCGGCCCCAGCATCAGAAACCCACAAGCGACCAACTGTTCGCGTTCTTCTTCGAGACTGCCGGCTGGCAACAAGTCGCCCGCAATTTGCTCTTTCACAAACTGATTGAACGGCTTGTCTCGGTGGAAAGATTCGATCACGTAGTCCCGGTATCGCCAGGAATTACCATACAATCGGGAACGCCCACCTCCGGTAGAATCTGCATAACGGGCGACATCAAGCCAATGCCGCCCCCAACGTTCCCCAAACGCGCGTGATGACAACAGTTGATCGACAAGATTTGCATAGGCATCGCGAGAATCGTCTTTGAGAAACTGATCAATCTGTTTGGGCGTGGGAGGGAGTCCCACCAGATCGTAATAGAGTCGGCGAACGAGAACTTCGCGCGAAGCAAGAGGACTGGGCGAAAGCCCAGTCTCATCCAACTGCTGCTGGACAAAAGAATCAATTGGATGTTGGTGATGCTTCAAATTTTCAGATTGGAGAGTTTCCACTTTTTGCAGAGGAACAAACGCCCAAAATTGGCGGCCTCTCTCCAGATCAATTGTTTGAGCACTCTCTAGGGATGGACCGGTGCGTGGGTCGGGAGCACCCATCTTGATCCACTTTTCGAAGTCGTCAATCACTCGTTTCGGTAACTTCCCACTGGGGGGCATCTCGAAGGTTTCATAGCGGAGCGACTCCAGCAAGATTCCCTTATCAATATTGGAAGAAACAATTGCCGGCCCCGAATCGCCTCCTTTTAATAAGCCTTCCCGAGTGTGCAGCAGAAAATTCCCCTGTACTGTTTTCGCCTCGGGAGCATGACATTCATAGCAGTGTTTCACCAACACCGGACGAATCCGATTTTCAAAAAACTCCAAAGCTTCGGAGGTTGGTTCAGACGCAGAAGAGACAGCACATACGGAGATGACTACCACGGTTCCAACGAGTATCGAAAGAGTTGCGCGAAACATCATACAAAAACCGTGGAAAATTCATGAAGGCGGGCCTGAATACTCAAAATATAACACAAAATAACACTTCAGTCACAGTTCGGATTTTGAGTTCTTGCCTTGAGGTCGACCTTTTTCACGACGGAAAACCCTAGCTCGTGGTGAGTTTTTGGGCTGCTGATAGTATCGATTATTCGGTCTATGCCGCTCAAAAGGCCACATCACCGGTAGAAACAGGCACCCCTTCAAAATCTGGACATCAGGCTCAGCGAGATTGAACCGAATTGTCGATGCAATCGATACGGGAACCTGTTCGCTGTAAAATTTCTCATGCGCGGTTCCTGTCTTACATTGGAACAGATGATCGATTCGATCTCAGGATTCGGCATGCACATCAACACGTACATCAAATTCTCCGCGGTGACTTTTTCATCGGCGTTGATGTTGGGATGCAGTTCTGTGGGGACTTATTATCCCAAGTCCTCCACACACATTCCCAAGTCGAACTCTGAAACTCAAGGGGCGACAACGGTTGCCCGATTGCCTGTCGAGGCTTCTTCGATTGAGTTTCTGAAGTCTCAACCGAGTTCTGGAATTTCACAAGCGCCAACACTCTCGATTGAACTCTCTCCCGACATCGTTCCGGTCGAGTATGAGTCAACGAAGCCTTACGATGAAAACGTGTCGAAGATTGGTGAGCCAGTCCAAGTTCCGCTCCCCGAACCGGAGTTACTGACCGATTCCTCAGCCACCGGAATGACTCTGGAACAATTGGAAGTCTTGGCGATTGAAAATAATCCCTCGATCAAACAAGCCTCCGCATCGGCCGGAAAAGTGTCTGGCCTGAGAACTCAAGTCGGCCTCAAACCCAACCCACAGCTTTCCTACTTCGCGGAAGAGATGGGAAGTGAAAGCTCTGCCGGGTTGCAAGGAGCGTCGATTAGCCAAACATTTGTGACAGGAAACAAACTTGAAGCCAGTCAACGGGTGATCGATCAGGACTACCAACGTATTCTCTGGGATGTCGAAACGCAGCGTTATCGAGTTCGTACCGATGTTCGCACTCGGTTTTATCAGGCATTGGCGGCTCAACAGCGTCTACAACTCGCTCAAAACTTTCTTCAAGTCGCAGAAAAAGGACTCCATATCACTCAGCAACGTTTCGATGCACAGGAAGGTGCCAAACCGGATGTCCTGCAAGCGGAAATTCAGCTCAGTGAAATTAAAATCATTCAACAAAGAGCCGTCGTCGAATATCAGGCCGCGTGGAACACACTTGCGACCATTGTCGGCTTACCCGAAATGTCTCACATGCCACTCCAAGGCGAGTTGCCGACACAAATGTCGGAACGCGAGTTTGAGACGTCATACCAACAATTGATGAGTGCAAGTCCCGAATTACAATCGGCAATGGCTCGTGTGAATGTGGCCCGAGCGACCCTCAAACGCCAGGACATCCAGGCAATTCCCAATATGATTGGGCAGTTTGGGGTTGGGCAAGATAACTCAAATGGAAACGGATTCGCCAACGTGCAATTATCCGTCACATTGCCCGTTCATAATCGTAATCAAGGGAATATCCAAGCCGCCTATGCCGATTACTGCCGAGCGACACAGGATGTGGCCCGCTTGAAACTTTCCATTCGCTCGCGACTGGTGGATTCTCTGCGAAACTACAATCAAGCCGGTATTTCTGTCGAACAATACTCGACCATCATTCTTCCCAAAGCCCAACAAAGCATGGATCTTTCCGAACAAGCCTATCTTGCGGGACAATTTGATTTTCTACGCATGCTGAATGCTCGGAAGACATACTTCGAAACTAATCTGGCATATGTTCAAGCACGAGCAGAGCTTGCCATTGCAGATGCTCAAATCGAGGGACTTCTGCTGTCTGGTGGCTTGAAGCAACCCGCCGGTTACGATCGCGATAATTCACATCGCCAGCAAGCCTTTGGTCAGCAGTAATTCAAAGCGAGTCTCTTTATTGACTCGACGCTCTGGCGATCTCTCTCAAGGAACTTAATCCCGCACAGATCAAAATCGATGTTGGTGACCTGAGAAGTCTTCGATTACTATGATCAGTAGCTCTCACCCTCATTCCCTATTGATTTGAAGCCGACATGCCATCCGACCTTCCTACTGAATTCACACTTTCTCTCATCGAACAACAGCTTTACACCGCCGTCATTTGCGATGCACTGGATAGCCTCGGGTTTCGAGATCAATCTCCCCGCATTCCACTCCCTTTTTTGACTACTTATCGCCGCTTAGCGGGACGCTGTAAAACCACTCTCTGGTCAGATCTGTTTGAAAACGACCCGTCTCCCTATGAACTCGAACTAAAAGCGGTCGACGAAATCAAGGAAGGTGAAATATTGATCGCTGCGGCAGGCGGATCGATGCGTTCTGGCATCTGGGGAGAACTTCTAACAACGGCTGCTCAAAATCAGGGATGCGTGGGCGCGATTGTCGATGGGGGAGTTCGCGACGTGGAAAAAATTGACACCATGAATTTTCCCGTCCTAGCGCGTGGTACTTGTCTGTACGACAGTCAGCATCGACAACGAGTGACGGCAATCGATATCCCGGTGCAAATTGATGGCGTCACCTTCTCTCCCGGCGATCTGGTTGTTGCCGATCGAGACGGAATTGTCGTGATACCCAAACAAATCGAACGAGAAACTCTGGAACGAGCTTGGGAGAAGGTTCACGCAGAAAACATAACCAGGGATGCCATTCGAGAAGGAATGAAAGCGGCAGACGCCTATCACAAATACGGAGTGCTGTAGTTTCTTTTGCGCTGTGCTGACTTACGAAAGTTCGGGACCGCGTCGTCCCGCAACTGAGCACCGACTATTGAGGCCCATACTTTTTGAGAAACTCTTCCTCTTCCTCAGTATCGTCGGGAACACGAGCTTTTAGATAACCCATCAGCCAGCGCCCCCAGATGAGATATTGAAATCCGATCAATATTCCACCCCCGAAAATAATCGCAAAAATCGCCAACATGTTCGGGAAGACCAACGCAATGGTCGAAAGCAGTCCAATGAAGACGGCCAGCAACATGGCGACCGCAACAAAAGTGGCGCGGTCTTTATCTTTCGAATCATGCTGGGACATATAATACCTAATGTGGTTGCGTTTGAGATCGATGGGCTGTGCGAATCATGAAATTATAGTTTATCATTTTCCAGAAGATACTTGAGTTCGTCTTGGCGATGGGCGAAACCTTCATCGAGCTGGCTGCGAATGCGATCTTCACTCAAAATCAGACCCACCAACCCACCGGGCGGCTCGTATTCGATGACATCATAGATGGCAATTTCGTTCTCGCCGAGTGGCTTGAAAAGATGTTCGTGTTTCCAAACAGAAAATGGGCCGTCAACCTGTTCCTCCACAAACGAATGGGGAGCATCAAACGAAATGATCTTGTGAACCGACTTGATCCGAGCACCCATCACGTGAATGGAAAACGAAATTGTACTCTCCATCGCAAACTGTTCAGGACCATCTTCAACGGTAAGCTGCAATTCCGGCATCGTCAAATTGCCAAGATTTGCGGGGGTTGAGAGGTACTTAAACGCTCTTTCGCAAGTCGTTTGCAGTACCATTTTAGTTTGATAGCTGGGCATCCGTGAAACTCTCCATCGGGCGTACTTTGCGTCTGACAGTCTGTACGTCATACTATCATTCTCGCCTCCCGGACGAAACCAGACCCACATGAAACTCCCGACGAAACTCCTTCAAAATTGCTGGTTTCTCGCCGGACCAACTGCCGTCGGAAAATCAGATCTTTCATTGCAACTCGCTGAGCGTCTCGATGCCGAGATTTTATCCCTCGATTCGATGGCCATTTATCGAGGGATGGATATCGGTACTGCAAAACCTTCTGCAGAAGATCAAAATCGTATCCCCCATCATCTGATTGACCTGATTGCCCCCTGGGAAGAATACACGGTCGCCGATTATCTGGAAGCGGCCCATGATTGCTGTTCAGAGATCCTTGCCCGTAACCGCACACCCCTATTTGTGGGTGGAACCGGTTTCTATCTCCGCAGCCTGTTACGCGGCATTTTCAAAGGACCACCGGCTGACTCATCGGTTCGGGAGCAATTGGAAATTCGTTACAACTCTGAGGGGCCGGAATTTCTTGCTGCGGAATTAACAGCCATCGACCCGATTGCGGCGAAGAGAATACATCCGAATGACAAACGACGCTTGGTGCGCGCACTCGAAGTTCATCAAATTACCGGTCAGCCCTTCTCTTCCTTTCACCAGGAAGAGCCGCTTTCTGAGGCCGAACGCCCACAGCACGTTTATTGGCTTTCTGCCCCGCGCGACTGGCTCCATGAACGCATCAACCGGCGGGTTGATGTCATGATCGAAGCCGGCCTACTCGCGGAAGTTCGACGGCTACTTGAGGATCCTCAAGGAATTTCCAAAACCGCCCGCCAGGCAATTGGTTACAAAGAACTATTTGACGCCTTGGAAACCAACACCGGTATCGACGAGGCCATCGAACTCATCAAAACGCGCAGCCGACAATTTGCCCGCCGACAAGAAACCTGGTTTCGTAATCTCGAAGAGTGTCGAGCAATTAGTATTACGGGCACAGAGACCACCGAAAAAATAGTGGATGGTTTGATCTCGCAAATGTGAACCGACTCAAATTGTGCAGACACTGACAAATCCACTGAAGGATCAACACGATCAGAATTTGTGCCCTTCCTGCGGGCCGTCTTGTGTGAGAGTGAGGATCTCTGGTCCATCTTCCTGCATCAGAATGGTATGCTCGAACTGAGCAGACGGTTTGCCGTCGCGAGTTCGAACGGTCCAACCATCTTTGCGGTCGAGAACGGTATCACGTCGCCCGAGATTAAGCATCGGTTCAATCGTCAGGCAGGTACCGGGATTGATAATATCCCAGCGTGATTTGGGATGCGGGAAATGAGGGACTCCGGGATCCTGATGAAACTCTTGGCCGATGCCATGCCCCTGATATTGTTCGACGATGGAGTAACCGAATTGTGTCGCATAATTAAAAATTGCTTCACCAATGTCGTAAACGGTCCCTCCGGGTTGAAGCGCACGAATGCCTTTCCACAGAGAATCGAATGTGACTTGCACAAGTTGACGTGTTGCTTCAGGCGGTTCTCCGATGAAGAAAGTTTCGGATTGATCGCCGAACCAACCATCGACAATCGTCGTCAGATCGACGTTGACGATATCTCCCTCCTTGAGAACAGTTTCGTCGGGAATGCCGTGACAAACCACTTGGTTGATACTGGTACAGCAACTTTTTGTGAAACCATGATACCCGAGTGTGGCGGGGACATGACCATGATCGAGAGTGTATTCGTGGACGAGAGTATTGATTTCTTCAGTCGTAATGCCCGGTTTGACGTGAGGACGAACGTAATCCATCACACTGGCGTTAAACTTGCCGGCTGCGCGTAAGCCTGCTTGTTCTTCTTCAATGAGATAAAGAGGAGGTTTCTTTCGTAATGGCATGCAAATCTCGATCAATCGTTCGCAAAAAATCGACGAAAACACCAGGGAGCCACATTCTCGCCTGATCACATTCTGCCAGAATTGGCCTCCATCTGAAAGTATCGGTTTCCACTTCCTGATATTTTTTTCTCGTCAAACTTGTTTCCTCGAATGCGGTTTCGCACGATGAGAACAGCCTGACTGAGTTTATTCCTTGGAGAATTTGATGTCTGCCTCTCGCCGTTCCCGAAAATCGAACTTGATGGGTAACCACCAGCGTTCGTGGATCTGGGGCAGGCACGCTGTCTTGGAAGCCATTCGATCAGAGCGTTGGTTTCCCCTTGAAATTCGTACAATGTACGATCTTGAGGAACCAATTCTTCAAGAGTTACGAGATTGGCATTCCCGACAAAGCGAATTGGGTGACCCAACTTCGGAGCCAATTCTGGGATTCGATTCGTCCTCCCGGCTCCAGGAATTGTGCCACCAACCCGACCATCAGGGGTTGATCGCGCGCATGCCTCCCTACCCCTATCTTCCTGCCGATGAAGTGATTAAGAATCTCTCCGGCACTTCATTTCTGTTAATTCTCGATGGCATTCAGGATGCGTTCAACTTTGGAGCCTGCTTACGATGTGCCGAGGTCTTTGGGGTGGATGCTGTGCTGGTTGGCACTAAAGGGCAGAGTGGAGTGAACAGTCAGGTGGTGAGAAGTTCCGCGGGAGCCGTGCATCATGTGCCAATTTCTCAGACCGAGAATTTGCCAGAGATCCTCTCCCGGATGAGATCGGTTGGAGTCACAATTGTTGCCGCCACCGAAAAAGCAGACGATGAACTTCCCTCATTACAAATGCACGGCGCACTGGCTATCATGATCGGAAATGAAGGGAATGGAATTGCCCCTACCCATTTGGAGCTCTCAACACATCGAGTGAAAATCCCACAGGTCGGACATGTGCAATCTTTGAACGCTGCCGTGGCCACAGGAATTGTCTTGTACGAAGCAGTCAGGCAGCGTCAATCCGATCATAAACAGTCAGGGACTGAAGCATGACACTTGAACTTCGCAACCCCCATAGTGTTCTCGCCGCGCTAAAACATCGTCCTCATGATATCCGTGAAATTCGTTGTTCGTCTGCCAATCCGGGGGGAGCATGGGATGAGGTTCTGATCGCCGCTCAACAGGCGGGAATCTCTTTGTCAGTCAGTCAGCGGCAAGGAAATAGCAAGCGCCAACGCGGACACAACGAGACAGAACGCTCCAGCGGGACGGTCGCCATGGTGAAAGAACGCCAAGACTTTGCACTCAAAGAAATTCTTCCCTCGGAAGGAAATACCCCAAAAACCGGTTTGTGGTTGGCACTCGATTGTTTGCAGGATCCACAAAATGTCGGTGCGATTTTTCGGAGCGCGGCGTTTTTTGGAGTCCAAGGGATCATCCTCACCAAAGATCGCTCGGCTCCGATGAATTCGACAGTTTATGATGTCTCTGCGGGTGGCGTGGAGGCGATGCCATTCAGCGTGGTCACCAATTTGACTCAAGCCCTGAAAACCGCCAAGGAAGCTGGTTTGTGGGTTCTGGGCACTTCAGAACACGCCCAGAAGGACATTTCTCAGATTGACCGCGGCCGACCTTGGCTCCTTGTCATCGGGAATGAGCAAAAGGGAATTCGCCGTCTCACTGGCGAGCAATGTGACGAAATCTGCCTGGTTACGCCGAAAGGAGAAGTCTCGTCTTTGAATGCTTCTGTGGCGGCAGGAGTGCTGATGTCCGAATTGTCGTCAATATCGGCATCATGAGCGGTCATTTATGGACGTTAAAGCAGAAATTCTGAAAGTCGGTTATCGCTCATACCTGTCCTCAGAGGTTACAAATGATGATGACCCTTTGCGTCACAAACATTGATAGAAGCCCATACTCCTGCGTTTTTTTGAACTCATTACCTTTTAAGCTCTTCATCACTTGAGGATTGTTATGACAGAAGTGACTCTGCAAATCCTCGAAGGGCTAGAGCGTGGGAAAGTTTTCTCGTTTCTGGAACCTCCCTTCACAATTGGTCGGGAAATTTCGAACGTGATTGCCTTAAATGATGAGAGCGTGAGCCGATATCACGCCAAAATTCAAGAAGACAACGGGAAAATTATTCTGACAGACTTGGGATCCACCAACGGAACGCGAATCAATGGACACCCGATACAGCTCAAAGTGCTTAAACCGGGAGATCAAGTTCATATCGGTCGATGCATATTGCTGTTCGGCAATTTTGAAGAGATCGACGAATCGCTGGGGTATCCGGGAAGTGCATCCGACTCTGGTAATATTGGCTTAACGACGCGCGAGCCGTTTCGCGTCGAAGAGGGGGATGTGAATGATTCCGGTTCCTGCTTCGATGTCCACGAAGCAGGCTTAGAACTCTTCCCTCAAGGCTGTCCACAATTACCCGATGATTTGAAGCTCGTTCAACGTGCACAAATCTCTGACTTGATCGCCTTCATGCACAATCGCATTGTGCAATTAATGGCTGAAAGTTACGAAGACTTCGATGACGACGAAGATCGCGAAGTTCGCATCCGCTGGAAAGCCTGGCAACGTCTCATTCGTACCGAAATGGAACTGGCACAAGCTCTACAAAAAATTGCAGACCCAGACTCGTAACCGCTTTAGGCTTCCACTAATCCCTCGCGAATGGCAAATCGAGCCAGCTCCACTCGATCATGGATACCAAGTTTGTTCATGATACGGTACTTGTGAGAATCGATCGATTTTTCAGACAAGTGCATTTGCCGTGCGACTTCTTTCACACTTTGCCCCACAGCCAAGTGACGCAACACTTCGAGTTGTCGATTGGTGAGTGAAGAAAGACCACTTTCACCTCGCATCGAGTAACTAGTGGGTGTCCTGAAAGTTGTTTGGGTTGAGTATTTTGTTGTGGGATCGTGAAAAAGCTCCCCGAAGATTTGTGTTCTATTCGTATTGCTTGTTGAAAAGACAGACAAAACGGATTCGATACACTCAATCTTCGAG
>JAQWSQ010000203.1 GCA_029243145.1 Planctomycetaceae bacterium
CTCGAAGATTGAGTGTATCGAATCCGTTTTGTCTGTCTTTTCAACAAGCAATACGAATAGAACACAAATCTTCGGGGAGCTTTTTCACGATCCCACAACAAAATACTCAACCCAAACAACTTTCAGGACACCCACTAGCTATCGGCTCTCAGCTTTCGGCTTTCGGCTTTCCGCTCTTCTACATCGGATGGCGCTGGCGGTTAGTCCGCCAGTGGGAATAATACTCGCGCGGCGGCGCGGCGACGCAGAGGAATAAAATTGAGTAGCACCGATCGCTCTTTAACCGAGTGGTGTCTTCGCAAGATGGCATTTTTTGTGACTCGCACAACCTCGCTCGACGAAATCAGCCGCCACGCGCCAGCGCGCGGTTTCTGCGATTTACCTTCGGTGGGCGAGTTTAGTTTCTTGTGAGCGTCTGGTTTGTTATCTGCCTTTCGGTTTAACCGTTGTGCTTGCGCACAACGGCTATGATTTGAATCAAACTATTCGCGCCATAGCCCACTTGCGCAAGCAGGTGGGATGCGTCCAATCCATATTGTGTATCGCTACAGGTTCGAGCCCATCCCGACTGTTTGCGCAGATCGGGCTATGAAACGCGCCAGCGTGCGATTCAATCTTCCCGCTGAGAAACTCAGACATGAAAACTTTCACTTTGCGGCTTTTTTGCGTTTCTTGTGGCCATCAAAAAAGTTTCTCGAAGGAGATCTGTCTCGCGCAGCGGTGCGAAGTTGCAGAGTAAAAAATAGCCTTGGTTCTCAGACATCCGAAAAGATATCTCAAGATTGTAGGCCGCTCCAAATCCATCGTGGAATCCAGAAAGGCTCGTGTTACAGTGTGATGAGCGGCTCGACTCATCTTTTTTAGACACGTTCCCGAGGGTTCTTCGATGTTATCCCAAAAACTCTTACTGACACTTTTGCTCTCGTTGATTACCACCAGCCTGTTCGCGGATGATTGGCCGCAGTGGATGGGACCTAATCGCGACAATGTCTGGCGGGAAAATGGCTTGCTGGAGAGTTTTCCCGAGGATGGCCCGCGAGTCGTCTGGCGTGCTCCGGTCGCCGGAGGTTATGCCGGGCCGGCGGTCTCCAACGGTCGGGTGTATGTCACCGACTATGTGACCAAAGAAAATGCGAAGATCGATAACTTCGAGCGGAAACCGATTTCAGGAACGGAACGGGTGTTGTGTCTGGACGAAGCGACCGGCAAGCAAATCTGGAAGCACGAATATCCTGTGAGCTACAAAATTTCCTATCCGGCAGGCCCCCGCTGCGTCCCGAACATCGACGCGGGCAAAGTCTATACGCTCGGAGCCGAGGGAGACCTGTTCTGTCTGGATGCAAAAACCGGTGCCGTCGTCTGGTCGAAAAATTTCCCCCAAGACTATCAGGCCAAAACGCCGCTGTGGGGCTTCGCGGCTCATCCTCTCATCGACGGCCAGAAACTGATTTGCATCGGGGGTGGAAAAGATGCCCATGCGGTGGCGTTCGATAAAGAGACCGGCAAAGAAATCTGGCGAGCTCTGAAAACCAACGAAACCGGATACGTTCCACCAACCATCATCGAAGCGGGCGGCGTCCGACAGTTGATTTTTCTTCACCCGAGTGCCGTGGAGTCGGTCGATCCCGAAACCGGAAAGCCATACTGGTCGTTGCCTTACGAGGCTTCTAACGGTGCGGCTATCATGACGCCCGTCCGCGAAGAGAATCTACTCTATGCGGGGAGTTTCTCCAACAAGAACATTCTGATCGAACTCGATCGAGATAAGCCTGCGGCGACGACACTTTGGCGAGACCGGGGCAAGTCGGCCCTCTCTCCCGTCAATGTGCAGCCGTTTCTGGAAGATGGCACGCTCTATGGGTTCGATCAAAACGGCTTAATGTACGGTGTGGAACTGGCGACCGGCGAGCGATTGTGGCAATCGGGAGAACCTCTGGGAATCAGTCGTCCTTCAAACTCGGGAACCGCGTTTCTGGTGAAGAACGGCGAGCGATTCTGGATGTTTAACGAACATGGAGAACTGCTGATCGCGATGCTCTCACCCCGGGGTTACGAAGAAATCGACCGCGCCAAAGTGATCGACCCGACGAATGTCGCGTTCGGTCGTGAGGTCGTGTGGTCTCCGCCCGCGTGGGCCAATCACCGCGTTTATCTCCGCAATGACAAAGAGTGCATCTGCGTGGACTTGTCGGCGGAGAACTGAAAGCGAACGCAGATGACGCATGTGAAGTCATCAGTCTCAACGAGCAGGGCAGTCTCGAGGCGCGAGTGATGAGATCAGCCGCTGACGCGACCCAGAGTCGTCAATCGGATGATGCTGCACCGTTCAGAAAGAGTTCGACAATAGCCGCCGCTAGCTCTTGCGTCAGGTACTGACTGGGGTCGGGTTTGCGAGAGAACAGATTGATCGGTTGATCCATCAAGCAGCAAAAACTGAGTGCCAGAAATTCGGGATTGCTATCTGTCAGTTCGCCCGCTTTTATTCCTTGTTTCATCACATCGACCACAAGCTGAAACCGTGAAGTCGTGAGGGTCTCGATGGTATCAGAGACCTCGGGAATCGAAGGACCATAATAGGTTTGAAACATCAACTTGGGAATTCGGGGATCTGCCGCGCAAAACTCGAAAGAACGAATGAGCAATGCCAGCAACCTCTCGCGCAGCCCCTCGGTTTCCTGGACTAACTGGATTAACTGTTGCTGACTCTGGCCGTAATGATGCTCGACCAGTTTTTGAAACAGAT
Source organism: Planctomycetaceae bacterium (assembly GCA_029243145.1). GTDB lineage: Bacteria > Planctomycetota > Planctomycetia > Planctomycetales > Planctomycetaceae > JABURQ01. The sequence goes on from JAQWSQ010000203.1 coordinate 2,744, forward strand.
CGGCCTTATCACTGAAATGGTAATACAGGGTCGGTTGTGTGACGCCGGCCAACTGAATGATGTCGCGAATGCTGGTGGCTGCGTAGCTCTTGTCCGAAAACAATGTCAGAGCAGAGTCGAACAGTTTTGACTTGGTCTCTGCTGTTGTCGTTTGGCGTTTACTCACCTTGTTCACGGTGATCCTTCCACAGGTTTTCGTGTTTGCTCGATGTCATGTTGAAGATTATCAAAGATTGTATGAATCAGGTCTTCAGTCTCCTCGGCAGCGATCAAGAAGAAACAAAACAACATCTCGTCGGTGGTCTCTTCTCCCCATGTCACACGGCGTGGCGGTGAGGAAGGGTTGGAGGGGTTCGCTGCGGAATTATCGAAAACAGCCTCAACCGTCAATCGTGTTCCGGCGGGGATCTTGAACGGTCGCTCGTAATAATATTCGTCTTGCCAGTTGTAATTCCAATCGGGAACATCGATCAAAGTTCTCGTAGAACCATCGGGAAGGTGTGCGGTGGCCTTCATTGATTTTCCCAGCAAATGCATGTGAGGCACAATTCCCACAAGGATCACATCTTTCGGAAGCGTGTACGAAGTCGTGCGACGATAGTTGGCAGCACCAGCCGGGATGTCCATTTCATAGTTGGCTAACCAAATGCTACCGACCAGTTTTGCTGGCAGCTTCAACGATTCGGCGACCGGCTTATCGACAAAAAACAAACCGAGTTCCGATTGATCAACTTCTGCTTTGCCGGTCGGGTGGTAATGAACCTGAACCACCAGATCGCTACCTTTCTTCAAATAACGGCCCATTTCGTTTGGAAGCCTGCGGGCTGTGTTGCCGACCGACCAGCCTCCGAGTGCTCCACTGGGCAAAAAACCCGGACCTCCGAAGTTACTGTAACCCGGTTCCGGGGTCGCTTCGTCCAATTTTCGGGCGGCCCCTTTGTCATCGAGAAACAGCACAGCATGATGGACGACTCGCTTGTTGCCCGGATGAAACTCGACCGCAGCCACCAGCTTGTCTTCAGGAATGTCGATGGGTAGTACAAAGTTATGAAAGAGATCCGGACCCTCGGCAGGAACCGAAAACGGTTCGGGCATCTTCACAATCAGATCGGGCTCTCCCAATTGCCAGCCTTCTGAAAACTGAGGATTGGGGGGCAGATCAGCCTCATCTCCTTGTGGGCATCCTGCCTCGACCCACACTTTGATCATCTCCCGCTCGCGTTCTGTTAGCTTCCGTTCACCGACAAGTTGATAGTCGGTTTTGGAGCCGGGCATCCAGGGGGGCATAATTTGTTGTTGAGTGACTTCGACCAACATTTCGCCATGTGCGGCCACCTCGGCATAATTTGTCAGAGAAAAAGGTGCCACCTGACCGGGGCGATGGCAGTTTTGGCAGCGTGTTTGGATCAGCGGGGCAATGTTACGACAATAGGTGACGGAAGCATCCTGATCGACCCTCTTGACCTTGGGGAAGTGACAACCAACGGGAGTCGTGTTCGAAATCTCGACCTTCACATTCGACACCACTGACCGCATCGCATCTTTCAGATAATGATGCTCCACATTGGCACGACGCCGTCCGATGGACACATACGCATTGTCGATTGCCTCCCGATAAACAATGGTGCCGCGTCGATCGAGGACAAATACTTCGGGAACATGGGTCGGTTGCAGTGCATCTGCCAGCAATCCAGAATCGTCAAAGAGGATCGGAAAAGTCGCTTGATAGTCTGCAAAGTGCTGAGTTGCCTCAGCGCGAGTCACATAGGGAGCCGAGACCACTCCAAAGAACTCCACCTTGGAAGTCTTGTTGGCAAACTGCGTTGCAAGACGGTTCAATTCCTTCGTGTAGGAGTTGGAGACGGGGCAAGTGATCGAAACGAACACAAATACCCGAACCACCTTCGCGTCATTCTGACCCAGGTTATGTGACTTCCCCTGCAAGTCAATCAGCTCGAATTGTAGTTTCGGCGTCGTCGGGTGTTCTGTCTCAGAAGAGGAATCGCTTGCTGAGAGAAGTGGCTGGCATAGCCCCGCAAACACGAATAACCACATCATTGCCGTACTTTTGAGACGCATCAGACGATTCCCGTAAGGAGAGAGTGAGATTCATATAACGATCGTTATATGAATGTATCGACACGAGAGGAGTGCGTCAACACCTCAGTTCAGAATTCTTCACCCAATGGCTGTGTTTTTGGGAGAGCTATAGAGGCTTAAGAAGACTTTTGGGCTGCTGTTCACGCGGTTCTGTGATTCCGTCTAAAGAATTGATCTTCGAGTACAATTTTGGCTTGCTCTTAAGTCTTATTCTCTAGCCCAAGTTTACGAAGCTTATGAAATGTGGCGACAAATCCCTCTTTGAAAGCATGTGCGAAGCCGTAGGCCAAGGCAAGGGCGATTAAGATATCGATGAGTAGGAATTCGTAATGCCAAGCATCGACACCAGAAAATCCACCACGCTCCCTGAACGCGAAGGGAAATCCGATTTGTTCCATCATATCTGTGTGATAGGCTTTCCATGTTCTCGCCAAGGTCAACAAATTCAAACCAACCATCGCAAGCAATGCGGCCAGAAACCGATAAGCCCAGTATAAACCAGCGGTTTCAGACGATTGGTTTGTGGTCATGACTGTCTCCTGAGCATTGCTGCCGAGCGGATCTCGGTCGGATCGCGCATTCCCAAGGAAGACCTTGGGAATGCGTCCAACGGTCGCTGAATTTGAACGCAGCCCACTTGCTCGCGCAAGTGGGCTATGAGCCACACGTGATCGGCCTTTTACAGCCGTAATGTGAGTTTTTTATAGCCCGATCTGCGCAAGCAGTCGGGACGGGTGCGAGCGACATTCGACTCGCTTTTTTGTTCGACCGGCAATGACTATCGGACGCATCCCAAGTGCTTGCGCAAATGGGCTATCTGACTATCGCACAAACTCCACCGTAACATAATACGCGCCGCGGGTTTTGCCGTCGGTACAGGTCATCCAGGTTTGTAATGGGATTTGACCGACTTTAAGTTCGCGGGCAAACTCGAATTGTCCCAGCGCGGGATCGTCTATTTTCTCTGACCACTCTTCGTCACCCAACTTAATTTTGACGCTGGTCGCATTCAGCGGATGATCGACGCCGGGTGCTCTGCGTCGTAAAGTGAAACGATAAAGGCCCGCTCGCTCGGCATACAGATTCCAGACTCCCGAACCGGGGAGATCTTTTTGAATGTGTGTCTGATTCCACGGAATTTGCCTTTGATCGATGAGCCAGTCGTGAGCCGTATAATCGACCGGATTTTGCACTTCCGACCCCACAAACAACGGCACAACCTCGTCAAATCGTTCGTCAATCGATTCCCACCACTTGTTGTATTGGTTAGTCAATCGTTTGACAACATTCGGATGCCCCGAAGCGACGTCCGATTGTTGTCCCGGATCGGCCACAATATCGTAGAGTTCTTTGCCGTTGATCAGTCGCCACTGTTCGGTCATGACGGCCGATTGCTTCCACTTGATCGGGTTTTCGACCCGCTGGGAATGAACCGTGATTACTCGTTCTTTCCAATCGTCGGCCTTGCCTTCTAATAGTGGACGAAGAGACTTTCCATCGATCATGCGGTCTGTGGGAACTTTGAGTCCACAAAAATCCGCCAACGTCGGCAGCATATCGACATGAGCGGTGAGCTGATCAACATCGCGACCGCCGTACAGTTGACCTTTCCAGTACCAGAAGCAGGGGACGCGGTGTCCCCCTTCGTATTCGGAACCTTTGGCGGCACGCATACCGGCATTGAAACCACCATCTTTGGTGCCTGCGGCCGTGCCGTTATCGGTGGTGAAGATGAGCAGCGTGTTGTCGTCCAGCCCCCATTCGGTCAGTTTTTGACGCATCCGACCGACGTTCTCGTCGATGTTGGTGATCATGCCATAAAACTCGGCGCGAGGAGATTTGATACCCATCTCTTTGTAGGGCTTACTGTATTTTTCCGCGACGAGAAACGGTCCGTGAGCGGCATTCGTGGGCAGATAGACAAAGAACGGTTTTGACTTGCTGTCTTCAATGAAATTCAAGGCATGATCGAAAAAGACATCGGTGCAATAACCGGTCTGTTTTTCGAGATGGCCGTTGTGCCAGTAACTATCGTCGAAGTAATCGTTACCCCAATAGTCGGGAGTCTGGCCAATGCCACCGCCGCCGTGAATCACAACTTCATCAAATCCACGATCCTGCGGGCGATAAGGGTAGGCTTCTCCCAGATGCCATTTTCCGAAACAACCGGTTTGATAGCCGGCATCAGAAAAGACATCGGCCAGCGTCTTCTCATCTTTGTGCATGATGGACCGGCCCATGATCGTGTGCCAGACTCCCGTGCGAGTGGAATATCGACCGGTCAACAAAGCCGCACGTGTTGGTGAGCAGGTGGGATCGACGTGATAATCGGTCAATCGGACTGATTCGGAATGCAGTTTATCGAGGTGAGGAGTTTTGATTTGCTCATTGCCGTGACAGGCGAGATCGCCGTAGCCCTGGTCGTCAGTCATGATGAGAATGACGTTGGGACGTTCGGCCGCGAAGAGCGGAGCACTCAAAGAACAACAGACAGCGATCAGACAAAACGAGCACAATAAGCGAATCATGAATGAATCTTTCCCAGGATGAATCGATGAAGTCACTGGCACATTATTAGGTGTGCGTAAACAAGATTGGAGCCCCTGCGTACTTGCGCATGCGGCTCAAAGGAGCGATTGAACTCAAGACTCTCTGCCAGACAGGAAGCCAAACCGCATGGTCTACTTCTTCTTCTCTTCGACTTTCTTCTCGTCTTTCTTTTCCGCGGCGGGCTTTTCTTCCTTCGGTTTCTCTTCTTCTTTCTCAATAGAAACGAATGCTTCCAGAGGTTTGTCGGCGATCAATGGATAGTCGACTTTATCGATTCCACGATTGATGTAAGCGTTGGCCAGCGTTTTCTCCAAAGCAGACTGACCGGCGTCGGTTACTTTCGTTTCCCACAGAAATACTTTTTTGAGACTCTTCATTGATTTGAGAGTTTCAAGTCCCGCATCGGTGATCTCTGTACCATACAGGTTGAGGTATTCAAGTGAATCGAGTCCTGCCAACTGTTTGAGACCGGCATCGGTAATCTTTGTTTTTTCAAGATGCAATTTTTTGAGACTTTTGAGCCCTGCGACATGAGGAAGACCGGCATCTGTGATGTCTGTTCCACGGAGATTCAACTCCACGATGTCTGTGGAGCCTTTCAGTAGTGCCAATGTCTCGTCGGTGATTTTCTTGTCGGAAAGGTGAAATGCGACGGTGAGTTGCGGGGCATCTTGCGCGACGGGCATCGCTTGTCCACCCGCATTTTCTATCGCCTTGACGAGTTTCGGATCGGCAGCGTGAATAGAGGGCAGGGCGGTCGTCAAAATGAAGGAAAAACAGGCCGTGAGCATAATGGTGAATCGCATGGCGGAATGTCTTCTCCTAGTCGGTCAATAGTGGGATTCTTGAATGATGATCGAGAACCCCGATCATCCTGCACTAAGTATAACCGCGTCGAGGGGCGAATGAAAAGAAATCCGGCGCGACTGATTCAGCACTTTTTGCGCACAAAAAAACAGCAACCGGAGAAAACTCCGGCTGCTGCTGGAAAAAGTTGCGTTTATCGGTCAATCAGAATCGCAGGCCGATGCTCAAACCACCGCTTCGCAATCGCAATCCACTCTGGTTGTAGCCATGATTGTGGTTGCTGTGCTTGTTATAGCCATTTCCGTAGGACTGATAGCCGAAATTGTTGTAACTTCGCGGTTGCACGAAATAGGTTGTGCTGCGACGTGAATACGATCCATATCCACCGCCTCCACCGTAGCATCCGCCGGGAGCGAACGAAGAGTTATATCCGCCACCATTTCCGTGGGAGTGTCCGGGACCGCCACCATGTCCGGGATGAGCGGATGCCGTGGAACTGAAACCAAAGAATGCGACCGCGACAAGCATAGCGGGAAGGGCAATGCGTTTCATAATTCTCTCCTGAGAGTTGTTTCTCGAAAGTCTTGCCGCAAAGAAACAAACATTGTTTCAGAATTGCGACTGGGTCTGAGAGTCAATGCGGTTTTGGTCCAAGCACGGACACTCTGGGCGCAAAGATTTGCAGTTTTTTTGACAATCCGAATTATTCCGCCTAATAAATCACCGTATCCCCTTACCTCAACAACACTTACGCGATTCGTGTTATTGAAATTTTTTCCTGTCCGCACATTTCTGGCATTCCCGGTTGAGACAAACCTCTCTCGCAGAGAAACAACACCTCAGCTACAACTCCCCCACTTTGATGCTGCCCCACAACTTAATGTAAGTTTCGACCAACACTTGGATTTCTACTAATGTCCTCCACAACTCCAGTCCTGCCGGGCGAATCAATCGTGCATCTCATCGGACGTGCTACTACCTCATTGGTAGAGTTGGTGGGAGATATCGGACTGTTTGCACTGTGCATGATACCGAAGCTGTTTCGTGGAGTTCCCTCGAAACGTGTCTTCATTCCACTGTGCTTTCAGATTGGTGTCCGATCTGTGTCAGTGATCATGATTACCGGCGGCTTTATCGGGATGGTAATGGCTGTCCAGTCATATAATCAGTTTCGCTTATTACATATGGAAAACCGTCTGGGCGCGATGATCACGCTCTCACTGGTCACAGAACTTGGCCCCGTTCTGGCAGCAACAATGCTCTCTGGACGAATCGGTAGTGCCATCGCTGCCGAACTCGGGACCATGAAAGTGACCGAGCAGATTGAAGCACTCCGCGCATTGGGGGCAAATCCGATACAATACCTCGTTGTCCCTCGCTTCCTCGCTTGCTTGTTGATGATTCCTCTGCTCACCGCGGTCGCCGATGCCACGGGGATTCTCACCGGTTGGCTTTTCAGCACTGAAATACTGGGAATCAACGGCTTTCACTACTGGCATCACGTCAACAAATTCATCACAGCCTGGGATTTTCTCTCTGGTCTGACAAAGTCCATCTTTTTCGGCGCGATCATCGCGATCATTGCTTGCCACCGTGGATTCAACAGCGAAGGTGGAGCCGAAGGTGTGGGACGCGCGGCAACGGAAGCCTTTGTTTATTCCTTCGTGACCATTCTCGTGGTCGATTTCTTTCTGGGTGTCTTTTCCAACAGTTTGTATTACCTGATCTGGCCGAACCCACTTGTCACCGGGTGACGATTTCCTTTCATGAACAGTAACACGACTCCTATATTAGAACTCCAAAACGTCTCGCGACAGTTTGGATCGCAGCATGTCCTGAGAGATATTACGCTGGCGATCCATCCGGGTGAGACTCTGGTGATCATTGGCGAGAGTGGTTGCGGGAAGAGTGTCACCATGAAACTTTTAATGGCGTTACTTAAGCCGACCTCGGGGAATGTTCTGTGGAGCGGAAGTCCCGTCAATACACTGAAAGAACGTGAAATTTCACAACGACGACTCAAGTACGGTTACCTGTTTCAGGGGGCGGCTTTGTTCGACAGTCTCAACGTTTTTGAAAACATCGCCTTCGGTTTGAGACAGAACACGGACCTGAAAGATCAACCGATTCACGACATTGTGATACAACGACTACAGGATGTGGGTTTGCCGGCGAATGTTTGTAATAAGAAGCCTGCCGAACTTTCGGGGGGAATGAAAAAACGTGTTGGCCTCGCACGAGCCATGGCGCTGGATCCGCAGGTAATGTTCTTTGATGAACCAACAACGGGCCTCGACCCCATCATGAGCGATGTGATCAACGAGTTAATCCTGCGAACGGCTCGTCAACGCAATGTTACCAATGTGGTGGTCACACACGATATGCGAACGGTTAAACGTGTTGCCGACCGAGTGATCATGTTTTACCCATTGGCAAGAATTGGATCAGACGATCCACAAATCGTTTTTCGTGGCACAAAAAAAGAATTGTTTGACTGTGAGAATCCGTCAGTCAGTCAGTTTGTTCGAGGAGAAGCGGGTGCCCGGATTGAAGAACTCAACGCTGCCTGAAGTCTCTTTTTGTCCCTTTTCAAAATATCAAACGTAGTTCCCATGAACGAACGCAAACTCCATTTCTGGGTTGGACTTTTCTGTCTGGCAGTCATGACGATGACTGGCCTGATGGTCTTTCAATTTGGCAAATTGGGGCAACATTTTCGCCCCCGGTACGCCATTGCAATTCACTTCGAGGAAACTCCCGGATTGTTTAGCCGCTCGCCCGTCATGATGAACGGTCTGACGATTGGCGTCGTGTCTGACGTACAACTCGACGATCAACGTGGTGGCGTACTCGTGACCGCGCAAATCGAAGAGAAGTTCAAACTCCGTAAAGACACCGAAGTTCATCTCAGGAAGTCGCTATTGGGAGACGCCTCACTCGAATTCACACCGGGCTTGAGTGCAGAATGGCTCGAACCGGGGGCATTACTGTCTGGAAACCCGCCTTCCGACCCGTTTGAAATGGTAACTCAGATGCAGACGGAAGTGACGAAAACACTTCGAGCCTTCAATGAAACATCCTCCGAGTGGAAACAGGTCGCTTCGAACATGAATCGACTGATCGAAACTAAAGAAGGGAATCTTGACGAAGTCCTGGAGAAAACCGTTCTGTCGCTCAGCGAATTCACACAAACGATGAAGAAAGCGAGTGACACCTTACTCGTCGCACAGAGCCTGTTAGGTGATCCAGAGAACCAGGCAAATCTCAAAAGGACTCTCGCCGCTTTACCAAGACTCACCGAAGAAACAGGACGCACAATCGCCACCGTTAAAGCGACCGTCGAGACGATCAATCAAGCCGCTGGTAAGATTGATCAAAACCTGGCGAATCTGAACGAAGTGACAAAACCGCTGGCTCAACACAGCAAGAGTATCATCATTCGTCTCGATGGTTCGTTAGCGAATTTGCAATCGGTGACCAAGGAACTGGACACCTTTGTGAAATTGACAAACACCGAAGAGGGATCACTGCGTAAATTGGCCGTTGACCCGGAGCTGTATGACAACTTGAATCGGTCGGCGATTCAGTTGGCAATCCTGCTGAAGAATGCCGACCCGCTCGTCAAAGACTTGCAAATCTTTAGCGATAAAATCGCCCGCCACCCCGAATTGATCGGAGTCGGCGGGGCATTGAAAGGAAGCTCGGGGCTCAAGAACGAAGAAGCTGAGCAGATCACTCGCAAACCGGGGCTGTTTGGAAACTGACTTCTAGCGTCTTTTTGAAGTTTTACTCGTCCGCCCACTGCTGCGTTCGAGTTTCAAAAGAGAGAGTTGTATTCGCTGGTCGGAAGTCAGACCATCATCGGGACGTTTGATCTTCTCTTTTTTCTCTTCAATTTTTGCCAATGCCTCTTCTTTCGCTTTGGCTTCTTCCTCCTTAACCTTCTCTTCTTCCTGCCTTTTCGCCAACTCTCGCTGCTGCATCATCCATTGCTGTCGCACAAATATCATGCGTTGCTGTTGCATTTGAGACTGCCGACTCGGTCCCGACACAAATTGATTGAGTCGCATCAGGTTAAGCAGCGGATTCCCGGAGATGCTCACTCCCTGTTGATTTCCTGACGAAAATGAGGTGGGTGCAATCGACGCTGCCGCCGACGCGCCTTCACAGGCCTGCCCATACGATGTCTCAGCGAACACAAACAAAGCCATCGGGACAACGCAAAGCAGGCTCAGCAATCTTGGTGTGGACATCAAAAAGTCTCCATGACGATGATTGGGAATATGGTTCGGCCCAACACTATTCAAAATAGCACTGCGGCTCTCATTTTACAAAACATTTTTACAGACTCTCGATTTTGGAAACTTATTTCAGACCTCGGGGTTATATAAACCATACTCTCGTCACCATTTATGCATCCCGAGATAGTTCTATGAAACGCAAGCAAATACTCGTCTGCACCTTTTTCGCGACAACCTGTCTGGTCTTACTCCTCGGCATACCCAGAGTGAGTTCTGCACAGGTCGACCAGAAACAGCAAACTCCATTTTTGGAGACTCTCAAGGAACTGAAACTTTCTGACACACAGAAACAAAAAGTGTTTCAGTTGCTGCGAGAATACCGAGGAAAATACCAAACCGATCAATTCCGCAGCAAACTCCTGGAAGTTCTTACACCGGAACAGGCCGAAAAACTGGCCCAGTTAAAATCTCCTCCCGGAAGCCGAATCATTCCCGCTGACATCACTGCCGACCTAGATGTTGTCTACTCGAAACGCCCCGGCACCGATGCGAAATTTCTCTCCTTGGACATTTACCGTCCCAAGAAAAGCCCAGGCAAACTTCCCGTGATGATCATGATTCACGGCGGAGGCTGGAGAATCGGGGATAAATCCAATCTCTCCGTGGGACTCGATAAAGCGAAGTATTTTAACCGGCAAGGCTTTGTTTATGTCTCTGTCAATTACCGACTCACACCCGAAGTCCAACACCCAGGTCACATCATTGATGTCGCCGAAGCAGTCGCTTGGATCCACGATCATGTGGGCGAGTATGGGGGAGATCCTGAAACTCTGTTTGTGATGGGACATTCGGCAGGCGCTCATTTAGCAGCGCTGGTGGCGACCGATCATCGACGCCTCAAACAACACGACAAAAATCTCTCGATCATTGATGGTGTCATTTTATTGGACGGAGCTGGATACGACATTCCTGCGAAGTCGAAGATCGGTAATGCGATCGCCAACTCGATGTATCTGAGCGCATTCACCGAGGACGAAGCGACACAGCTAGACGCTTCGCCCATCCATCATGTTGCCGCCGACAAACAGATACCCCCGTTTCTGATCATCCCCATAGAGCGACGTGCCGACTCCAACAAATTGTCCACAGACTTGAAAAACGCACTTAACAAAGCCGATATAAAAGCTTCTATTCATGTAGCGCAGGGAAAAACTCACGGCAGTGTCAACAGCGACATCGGGAAAGCAGAAGATAAACCGACGGCAGCGATTATGAATTTTCTCAACGCGATCATGTTGAAATAACGTGATACGAATCAGTGGGCCAAAGAAATCTCGACATTGCTGCCGAACGGAAGATTGGGCCATGACTTATCCGTCGGCGTGATTTTGAGTTCGGAATAGGATTGCCCATCTTCTCGAATCTCGGCAATCTGAGGTGGAATTTCTGAGACAAGACCTTGTCGTTTGATCTCGCCGGGAAAGATGACAGCGACTTCTTTCCCAAACTGAAACTTCGGCAGATCACGAGAACGCACCATGATCGTGACATATTCCTGAGTCCGATCGAGTATCTCGACCAACGGTTCTCCCGCTCGAACATTTTTTCCGACCGACGCCCGAAACACACCGACAATTCCATAAGTGGGCGAAACAATCTCGCTCTGAGCGCGTAACTTTTCGAGTTGATCACCTTCGGTTCTTGCTAATTTCAATCGATGTTGTAGCAACGGAATTCCTTGAGCGTTACGAACCTGTTCTGTAAGGTCTGCCCGAATCGATTTGAGTTCAGCGAGACGCTTCTCAAGCAATTCCATTTGTGCGGAATAGACTTCGGACGCATTGTTGGCGGCTTCTTGCTGCAACATCGCCCGAATGCGGACTTCATCGGGGACTGACAAATCATGCACGAAAGGCCTGATTCCTCCCGCGGCAACGGTCTGGACGGGAGACTGACTGCTTAGCAGTTCCGACCAAGCCACATTGCTGAAATCAGCCAGATATTTTTCTTTGAGCAAATCAGCCGACTTCAGCTTATTACCATAGATGTCATCGTCAATTTCTTTCCATCGCCAACTCAACTCGACGTTGGCTTTGGCTTCCACCTGTTGCAGCTCTAACTCGAGCTGACGTATTTTTTCCTGTTGGATTTCAATTTGCCGATTGAGCGTTGAGGAATCGAGATTGAGAATTTGCTGCCCGGCATCGACCGCATCACCTGAATTCAAGGCGAGAGAGATAATTTTTGAATCAAGGGGTGCTCGCACAACTTCCGTAACGGTTTCCAAACGTCCCATCCAGACAAGCTCTGAAGAGCTATCTAGACTGTTGGTCATTCCTAAGCTGCTGAAGAATGAGACAAGACAAACCACGATCATCACCGAACGGGGAGCCGGCAAAGGCTCGACCATGGTCGTAGAATTCGTGTGATTTAGAGGGTTTGAGTCCATTCAGACCTCAGCAGGGCAGAGTACAGTCCAGAAAATTGCGGACAAGTGGTCCGTTCTCTCCTATCGGCGTGTCAAACCGCAATGATTCAGGACAAGGACCAATCCATCCCATTTCCGCTGAGTTCTGATCCTGAATATGCCGTATCGCCGTAATACTCGGCAGTCTTTCACAAATCCGCAAACTCAACCAAAACTGATAAACCACTGGCCATAAACTGAACACTACAACACCACCTCGATATATTATGTGAACAATAAATCCGTATTCTGATCCTCAAAGACTGAAAGAGAGGGATCCATGATTTGGGAACCATGGGATCGAGCCATTGACGAACTCTGCGGTGAAATCTTGATGCGTCTGGCCACTGATGAACCACCCGTCGATGCGTTACACGCTGTCAGGCTATTGGGTTGTGAACTGGCCTATGATCAGTCGCAGATGGGGCGTGCCCGTCAGAAAATGATCGAAGGGCAGCCGGCGGTTTTGCTGAAACCGGACGACCGACCGGAACGCCTTCAATGGGCAACCGCTCACGAGATTGGGGAAATTTTCGCCTGGCAGATTTGCGAACGTACGAGTGCCTCGTTGGAAGAATTGCCGGAAGCATTTCGAGAGCAATTGGCCAATCGCTTTGCCAGCCGCTTCTTGCTCCCCACTGATTGGTTCCAGGCAGATTTGCGCATGATGGGGCGTGATTTGTTCTTACTCAAAGAGAGATACCGCACCGCAAGCCACGAGTTAATTTCGAGAAGGTTACAAGACTTCCAGCCTGAAATCATTGTGACTGTCATCGATCAGCGAGAGATCAGTTCTCGAAAAAACGGCTTCTCTCGACATCCGGGAGGACTGATGACAGCAGAACGCGAAGCCATTCGGGAATCCCATGAATCAGGGCGTCCCTACAATTCTGAGTCCTCCGGTGTCCGTATGGAGGTTTGGCCGATTCACGAACGGAGTTGGAAACGGGAGATTCTCTTCACGCTTCATGGAATCACTGAAGAATCATCGGAGTATGAATTCGATCATTCTGTCGGCAAAATCTGAAAACATGTTTTCGAATTCCATTTTGGCGACAATATCGCAAAACAGATTCTTAATCGTGGCTGAATCTCAAACAAATTGACTCTTGATCAAGAATTTTCTGAGTTCATCTGTCGTTCGAGATACTGTCTGATTACTATCGAGTCGTTCAAACATTCAGGAAACATCGTCATGACACAGATAGAAATCCCTCCCCAAACAC
>JAQWSQ010000206.1 GCA_029243145.1 Planctomycetaceae bacterium
CCGGCGATGGTGGTAGTGTTCGACAAACCGCGACAGCAGATAGTCAAGATGCCTATGGCCAAAGATCAGGAAATGGTTCAAGCACTCGTGCTTGATCGTTTGAATCACTCGTTCGCAGCGAGCATTCAAGTTGGGAGAACGAACGGGTAGTTTGATCAGCTTCACATTGTCTTGCTTGAGTGTCTCCCGAAACTCGGCTGAGAACATGGTGTCCCGGTCATGGATGAGCTGAAAGGTTGTTTGCTCATCACTCGGTAGTTGCTTACGAAACGCTTTGGCTTGCTCTGTCACCCAGGCCGAATCAGGATGCTGAGTCGCCGGTGAAACAATCAACCGACGCGAATCAACGTGCAAAAAGACCAGCACATACAGATCGACGATTCCTTTTCGGGTCATCGTTTTCATGCTAAAGAAATCACAAGCCCACAAAGTCTCAGTATGAGACGAGAGGAACTCGTCCCACGTGCGTTGACTCCGTTTGGGGCTGGGTCCGATGCCTTCCTGTTTCACGATAGACTGCACCGTCTGACGACAGATACGCGAGATGCCAAGTCGCCTCAGCTCTCCCAGGATCTTGGTGTAACCGAACCCTGTTTCCTGAGCGATCCGAATCACCAACTCACGCAGGACCTGATTAGTCCGTGGACGTCCAACCGGCTTCTTCCCTGTATGTTCTTCTCTCAGCCAACGACGAAAAGTGCCCGGTGTGACGATGGTGATCAACTCGTTGATCGATATTCCGAGTTTCCGACCAAACTTCAATAAGCGAGCCCTTTCCTCTGGCCTGGTATGAATCTGACCCGGAATACGAGCTCTGAGAATTTTGTTCTCTTCTTTCAGATAGCGGACTTGTCGGACCAGTTGGGAGTCAGTGGCCGAGGCAATCATGGCGAGGAGGGGATGAAACAGTTGCATGATTCGAGTACAATCAGCGGAGAGGAAAAATGAACGTTATCTTCGGATAAATCGAGGAATGTGCACTCTTTTTAGACCCCACTGAAAGGGCCGAATCAAGCTTGTGCAGTTCTGAATCCTGAAAACCGACTGATGAGACATCGCCAGACTGGCTTCTCTTTCCCAAACTGCCAGATCAAAGGGCACGGAAGCGTTTTCGATCAAGCCACTAGGCGTGGTTCTTCAAGACATTCTCGACTGTTGTATCTGAGATGTGGAAACCGACGTTGGCGAGTGCTCCCTGAATGCGGTCACAACCCCAGGATGGAAGTGACAGCCCAGCATTTTGGCAAGACGCCGACGACGATACTGACAGCTCTCAAATTCGCGAAGAAGGAGTACGGCATCGATGCCATGGGCAAAAAGATCAGTGTTCCCACACGTCCCAACTGGAAACGCGAGAATGCCCAACGGGGCTCAGATCATTGATGATCTGACAACCCTCGAATGCTCAAAAGTCTCGGGTTATGAGCTTCAGAGACGTATAATGTCTCTGTTTCTATTTTGAAGACGGTCCCCTTCACACCACTTGAACCCCACTGGAGCGAAATTCGTTCCCGTGGGGTGCACGTATTGGGTGGGAGCCGTTAATGCGCCATATGACGAAGTACAGCGACATTCATCAAACTAAATGAAAACCTCGTCGCTCTAGAAATAG
>JAQWSQ010000216.1 GCA_029243145.1 Planctomycetaceae bacterium
CCGGCCTTCGTCAGCACGGGCATGACATCATTCACAAAGCTGACCGGCTTTGCTGTTTCGCCGCACACACCGGCGGATTCAAATAACAGAACGACGACTAATGCGCAGAGCCGTACTGCAGATACTTGAAGAAGACTGAAACAGCGACAATGATCGGCCATGTCGTTTCCGATTGAGGCCAGAAGGAAGGACTGACGAAACTGGTCGTCACTATTGGGGATGGCGAAACTGGAGGAGAAGCGTGTTGATCCGACCTCAATCAGCCGAATAAAGATTCAAATATCGTACCGCCAAGAATTTCGGCTGTCGACGTTCAGGTACGCGTGAACCGGCAAAAAACTTCATGGTGCGACTGGGCACGGTAGCGAACGGGGCCATGCCAACCTCATCTGAATCTTCACAAGAGACGGTCATCAAGGACAGGAATCGCTCCTAATCCCAGCCCTTCTATACGCCCGTTTTATGGGCTTCCATCCACGGGATTAGTTAGCAACAACAAGCTCGAGCTCCGCTATGCACGTCAGTCTGTTTGTCCAGCAATCTGAAATTGACGCACTTCGAATTCTTCTAACTCATCTCCTTCGGTGCAGAGATATGAGCAATCACAAGCTACGTCCAGGAATATTTGCGATGAATCCGGCAACGGCCAATTGATGTGCAACTTGTCAACCTTTATCGCTGTGCCAATGCCGATTACCTGCCGATATGGATTCGCACCGAAACTGCTTCCTGAACTGACCGTGTGGTACACCGACCGATGTTGACCATTGGTCTCGGTTATGTCGAGCCGGACTCGAGCACCGATTGCATTTCGGTTTGATTCTCTACCTTCCAACTCAAGTCGAATGTAATGATTGCCGAATCCAGGATTCTCGAATAGTGCGTCGTTGTATCGGTCCCCTGGATAGGCCCCTCCCAATTGAACGTAGACGTCCTGATCGCCATCGTTGTCGATATCTGCGAATGAGACTCCGTGGCCTTTCTGAAGATGCCCAAACCCGCCGGCCATCGTAACATTCTGAAATCGCCGACCACGATCATTGAGAAACATGACATTGGGGCGAATTTCTGAGTACGGCGTATTTCCTGTGGCAAGATAAAAATCGCAGTAACCGTCATTATTCAAGTCGCCAAAATTTGCCCCCATTGGCGTGGCCGGATAGTCGAGCTCAACATCTTTCGTCACATCACAAAAAGTTCCATCGCCACGATTTCGATACAGATGCATCAGTTCGAATCGAATGTCCGTATCCAAGACTCCAACTGGTCCTGAGGCACAACCAACAAAAATGTCTTCATGTCCATCGTTGTCGTAATCCCAGAACCATGTCGGAAAACTTGAATCCGGTTTCGTTACCGACAAATCTGCAGCCACATCTGTGAACGTGCCATCTTTGTTATTTCGATAAAGTTTATTCTCGCCAACTAGCGATAAATACAGATCGTCCCAGCCATCGTCGTTGTAGTCACCCCTTGCTGCACCCATGGAAAACACTACATCGGCAATACCAGCTTCGACCGCGACGTCCACGAATCTTCCGGCGTCATTGCGAAATAAATTGCACGGTGCAACCACGTCTTCGTTTGACTCATTCCCAACGTACAGATCAAGATCGCCATCATTATCATAGTCAGTCCAGACCGACGTTTTCGTAGGTAGAGACTGCTCTCCCAGACCGAGCTCAAACGTAACATCAGTAAACTTTAGATCGCCATCGTTGCGAAGAAGGGAATTCGGGTGCATCCCATTTACACCTAGCCATGCCCCTCGCATGATAAATACGTCAAGGTCGCCATCATTGTCGTAGTCAGCTTGATTCAAGTTGAGCCCGCCAAAGAATCCATTCAGTCCTGAACTGGCAGTTACTTCCTCAAATGAGCCATCGCTCTTATTTCGAAACACTTGCGTCGGCGATGTAACATCCCATGAACACGTCATAACATCAAGATCACCATCGTGATCGAAATCATCGACCACGGCTCCGCCGCAAAGATTAAACGTTTGTAAACCCAATTTCGGATAGACATTTACAAACCGTGGAAATTCAACTTCTGACTCAAAAAATGAAGGATTAACAAGGTACTCCTCGGGAACTTCCGTCGGATATTTACCAAGAGTCATATATGCGATATTCAAGAGCCACCTTGCAGCTTCATCAACATCCAGTCTCTCATCACTCCCACTTTCTGACGGTAGAATCTGCAAGACTTTTGTGAAGTGTCGGATTGCCGCATCAGCGCCTTTAGACTCTAAATGCAGGCCGGTTCCTCGGATTGGAACGATACAACTCTCACTCGAATGTGCCAGGCAGCAGTTTTGCGTTTCTCCGTATCGAAGCGATGCAATACCAAGTTCGAAGTGGGTTTTCTTGACAAGTGCAAGTTCAGGGGCTGGTATTAGTTTCATAGCCTGATTAAGTAACTCGATTGCTCGATCCTCGTTACCAAGTCTCAGTTCCGCACGTCCCAACTCAAAATGAAGCTCCCATTGACGTGTCGGCGAGAGTCCAGCGAGGTAGCCAGGCGCCGACAGAAACGCCCGCAACCGGCGAGCGTGAGCGTCACCAACAAATCCGTTTTCGTCTTTGCTTCTCACCGCGATTTCAGCAAGTATTCTCGCCATTTGTTCGTTCGACGACACTTGAACGCTAATCTCATTGTCACCGTCCAGAACTCTATCAGAGGCCTTTTCGCCACACCCGATGCTAAGACCAAATATCAATGCGACGATGACCGATGCAGCCAATCGTTGACAACCAGTTTTTGTCGGACTCTGAGCAGTCACATTCAACCCCGCATTCGATTATTAATGACTCTTTCTGGCAACGCCGCTACCTTCGACGAGCACATACCACTCATTAGACGCATCCAGTCGATACTGTTCAGTTGTCCCCGCTGGCCATTCCACGCTCACGCTCTCGGCAGGTAACCCATCTGGAAGTCCAAAAATGAGATGAGGTTCATTGGATGCCATATAACCACTCCCGGCGGTCAACTGGCGTATGTGCGTCTTCTCGCCAGTCGTTAGTTTCACTCGACTGCCCACAGCGTCACGACAACTTTCAACGCCAACGAGTCGAATCCCAATAAATTTCCCAGATCGATTCGAAGTATTCATAACGACAGCAGCCGGGGAATTGATATGTGAAACTGCAAAATCTTCAAGACCATCTCGATTGAAGTCCAACAGAGCCAGCCCACGACCAAGGTACTTTCCCAGAAAAAAATCTCCGAGTTCTTTACCAGCAACTTCAGAAAAATGTCCCGTTCCATCATTCAATAGAAACTGAGGAGACTGACGATAGAGTCGGTCAGGATTGCTGTCGGAAAAGTCAACAACATCACCATTCGTAACAACCAGATCCAGGTCGCCGTCAAGATCTGCATCGAAAGCCTGGGTCCCGAATGCCAGCTTTCGATGACTTGCCAGGTGCAGGCCACTGACGTTGGTTTCATCACTAAAAATGCCGTCGGAAACTTGCGTGTACAGAGTGTTGTAGTCCTTATAAAAGTTGGTAACCAGAAGATCCAATTTCCCGTCACCGCTTAGATCTGCGGCGGCCACTCCCATACATGCCTGTGCGCGTCCCGTTCCGCTGTAGGCAAGCCCACGCGACAATGCATCCTCAGTGAATGCAATGTCTTCATCTGAGCAATTAATAAACAGGAAATTCGCGCGAGCATCATTTGCAACGAACAGATCGAGTTGTCTGTCTTCGTCAAAATGGGCAGCAACG
>JAQWSQ010000222.1 GCA_029243145.1 Planctomycetaceae bacterium
CGATTATCGAGGCTTTCCAGGGATGCGGCTTGTCCATAAAGCAGGAGTGTGTCACTGGAAGAAAGCTCGTTATGCCCTCTAGGCGCCCCGATGTTGGTGCCATCGGAGCGTTCAATTCCAAGAACCAGAATTCCTTCCTCACTGAGCCGCATTTCCATCAGCTTGCGATTCGCCAGCCAGTCATCATCTTGCACGGTCAGTTCCCCCACGACATAGTTTCCCGTGAGGTGTAATAGTCCCGCATAATCGCGTACTTCGATGTCCGTGTATTTCCCCAACATATAGGTAATCAGTCGAGAAATCTTTTTGAACGAGCCAGGAACTGTATGCCAGAAAAGAAAGCCCTGCGAGCCCCCCCGCCAGAACCGTGATACAAAACCAGAGATGATCGGTTATTGAGCCGTTCTCACTTTCAGATGTCAACGAGAGAAACAACGAGGAAATGACTGTCACAATTCCCGCGTTCCCAAGCAGCATCAGCAGCATGATGATCCGTCGACGAACCGGATGTTGCATGATCTGTTCGGATTCTTGCGTCGTAAATCCTGAACCTGTAAATGCAGAACGTGCTTGAAATCGGGCCAATTCGCGAGAGAGTCCGGTCAGGGTCAACGCGACTGTCGCCACACGTACGATGAGCAAAGAGATCACCACCACAAACAGAAGAGAAAGAATGGCGATCATGGTGGTTGAATGGGGTTCCGCAGATAGTTAAAACGTGCGAAATCCTTTGATAGCAGACTTCCAGAGAATCTGCATCATCACGATCATGCGGCTTTCCGCTCCCATTTCTGCTTCATCCGTTGAAAGCCACGTATCCAACGATCATAGTCCTCGGTTTTGAGTTCCATGAAATCTGCGACTCGTGCGTGAGGCAGCACCAGAAATTTCTCGGCTTTGATCGCTTCCAAGGTATCGATGGCGACTTGCTCGGCGGTCACCGCATCATCGGCCAGATATTGATGAATGGGGTCATCATGATCGAGAAATTTTGTGTCAACACCCAACGGACAGATACAGGAGACGTGCAAACCCGACCGACCATATTGAACGGCCAACCATTCCGCGAATGCCACATCCGCATGTTTCGTCACAGAATAAGGTGCCGAACCAACCTCGGTGAGCACCCCTGCCCCCGAAGCGGTTGTGACAAACGCACCTCCACCCCGTTCCAGCATCCGTGGAATCAGGTGCTTGGCGGCTGAGACGCGAGACATGACATTCACGTCCCATATTTTCTGCCACTGATCATAGGGAGTCTCAATTCCCCCTTTGAAAGTGATCCCCGCATTCGCACAGAAGATTTTAATCGGCCCCACTTCGGCTTCGGTCTTGTCGATCAGATGCCGAATATCTTTTTCTTTGGAAACGTCGCAAGCAATAGCAACTCCATTGATACTTTCGGCAACATCCTGAGCCGCGTAGAAGTCGATATCAGATACCACGACCTTAGCAGCACCTTCGCGATCAAACTGACGTGCAAGTGCTTCTCCGATACCTCGACCACCGCCCGTGACGACGACGACACAATCCTGAATATCCATGCGAAAGAATCCCAATTGACGCTGTCTTTATCGAGTTTGCGAACGACTATTGGAAAAATAACAGATCCAAGAAAATGCACCAAGAGAGATCTGCGGAAGGAGATTAAAATGATATTTACTTATTTGAGAACACTACAATTCTGCAAAATGTGGAGATCTCTCCTTCTGACTGTTTCGTTCTGTAATTCAAGGAGGACGTAATGACGACAGCAGCACAGGCTAAATCGCTCTGGCGAATCTATTTTACGGTTTTTCTGTCTCTTATTCTCGCGGGAATGATTGAAGAACTGCTACCAATATGTGCTCATTCTCCTTTTTCATCTCCCACGTTGGTATTTGGACTCTCCTCTGTCGGAAGTTTTGCAGGAATACTATGGCACAATTCATTTGTCCCAAAACAATCACACTTGAACGAAGTTTACCTTCTGGGAGCAGTTCGATTGTTGGCTGCTTCAGTATGTATGTTCTTCCCACTGTTGAGGAGAGACTGTCAGTTCAAACAAAAAACAAACATATTGAATGCACAAGAAACTCAATCCATAGAGTTCTACGACATTAACCAAAAAGATTATGTGTTATGTGAATCTCGCCAGAACATTGACGACTTTATTTCTACTTTTGAAAATGTTGAATTCATGGATCGCCCACTCAAACATGAGCTTTTAAAACATAATCCAAGAGAATATCACATCACTCTCACTGAAATTTGTGACCATCAATCCGAGTATCACTTGAACCTCTACGTTGAAAAAGGAACGGCCACTTTAGTCCACGCCAATACCAATGGAGGTAGGCTTCAACTAACCAGCCCCTTGCATGTACCTGGTCTCTTCAATTGGCTGGAAGAGAGCGGTGAGAGCGCATTGATCGACTGAACGATGACAAATTCGTCGCCGAGCATCTCGATGAATGGTTGAGCGGCTGATCTACTATGAGTGTGAGAATATTAGCGGACACGAACCGCGCCAACAGAGGCTCCCAGATGACTGACGAAGACAACTCTCTGAGGAGTCAGGTTATGGACGGCGAATTCCAGCCCAGCCCCCACTCGTTGAGAATTGAGAGAGTTCGTAATTTGTAATTTCAGCACTCCGTTGGAGACCGTCCAGTGTCCCGATGAAACAGGAGCATTATAGAAAATGAATACGAATGTGCGAATGGCCGGAACATCACGTGAAGTAATGAAAGTCCCATCCTGCTTCAACCAAATATAAAACGGACTAAATTCTTGAGGAACATTCCATGTACCGACAAGCGCCAAGGCAATTTTGAGGTCAGTCGGAATGAGATCCTGCTGTTTAATCTCTTTAACAGCCACCTGCTCCTCTTCCTCTGCTTCGGGACTTGAAGGTTTGACCGGGCGGACAGCAGTTTTAGGAGTGGTTTGAGGTCTCGATTTGTCTCTTTTCAAAACCATCAAGACATCACTGGAACCTTCTTCAGAGGTTAATTCTTTGGGACGAGCAGTTGCGGATTCACCAGACATACAGACCGTCAGTTGATCTCCGTCAAATTGATAAATTCCCCATCCGGTTGTTTCTCCAAGTAACTCAACATTGAAATGAGGCGGTGTGCGTCGATTGTCTACTTTCAATGTTTTCGAATATTGGCGTCCGTCGAGCACCGAATGGAAGATGATTTGATCTCCTTGAATGTGAAATTGTCCACCAGAATGAAGCAACTCTGAAAACTCATCATGCGAAATTTCAATTCCACTATCGATCAATTCAACAACATTCCAGGCTCCCTGGAATGGCTTTAGATTCAAATCCTCTGCCAAAAGAGAATAGTTCGAAACCAGTGAAATCATCACTGTCATTAAAATTGTTCTTAAAATCGCCATTGCTGTCTCCCCGTTTGCGGTCAGTCTCGTTATCGACATTATGAGGCATCAATCAGCAATAGGCAAGAAGAGAGATAAGGTGCCTCTCTCCTAGAATCCTCCAACGGCTTCGTTTCCGTTGCGTGTCAAAACAAATCAAAAATGCCTAGTTTAGCGTCAAGATTTAATATTGGGGTAAAGCGTGTTTAATTTCCAGCGAGTCTTTGATCTGGACTTGTCAATCGACTCCACGCTGCTTCTTGTTGGAGCGTTGACACCATGCCTTCGTTTCGGCTTTTAACTTAGTCACCGTTGGAATCCGGCGACCAGCGACGCATTGCCGAGTCACTGAACTCAGCTCGTTCTCGGCATCGGAAGAAATCACCCAGAATTGTTTTTTTGCGGTTGGTCATGCCGTTTATTTTGTGTCGTGCGGACGGTCTCATGACTGATGCTGTCGGTCAATCTCAGTTCGACAACACGCTCGGCCAAGAGACGAAGCGACCAGTTCGAAAACCCTTTGGGCGGTTTGCCGAGGAGTGCAATCACGAAGCCTTCGGTCACAAGGCGTTTGCGTAGATTATCGAGGGTCTACCGCACTTTTTACGCTTTAAGACATTATGATTGACGAGATACGTCCTTCGGGATTAACATTCGTGACATGGACTTGCCCGTAACTATAAGCGGTGGATAGTCACTCAGCGATGACGATCAGCGAGGGAGTATACCGTTTTCGATTCATGGTCATATTGTGGTCACTTGGCCAGTCATTGTTGGTTGAGTCATTCATACCAGATGGGTCAAGTTTGCAACATCGACCGATGTGTTCGAGAGTCGATGACAACAGGATTCAGCAATCGAGCACTGTAAGCTCCACTCGAAGATAGCAATCAATTTTTTCGCCCTTAACTCATGTGGCCCGTCCGGAACCGGACAAAAAGGAATTAAGATGAATCAATCACCCGAAATACCTCCGTCCGAATCTTTCAGCAAAGAGGAACTGAAGCGGGCGATGAAAGCCTTCAAGAAACGCCTCAAAGTGACTCGGGGCGACGACGAATCCAGAATCGGATACGGACCAACGTCCTCAGGAAACGGGTCGGCAATCGTGGCCATCATGCCACCAAACCAGTATTCCAAGGCCGTATGGGCAGAACTGGTTCGGCAAGGAAAACTGAAACATGCGGGTCACGGAACTTACGAAATCGTAACTTCTTAAACGTATCAACGCATTTTTCAAGCGGCATTTTGGAAGTGCGGTGAATTGACTCTCCAGTCGCCTTCGCGACTTGTCCGATTCACACAAATCATTCCCCAGACATGACAAAAAAGACCGTTTCATTATTCACCTGACTGCTTAGCTTAGTTGCTCCGGTTTGAGAATACGCAGATCACCATTCTTTTGGCGCAGTCTTGAGAAGATTATGAACTTTAGCTGCCTGTCAAATACACGAACACTTCACGTGGATAACCATACTTCCGACCAGCAAGAATACTGAGACTTGGAACGCCGTTGAGTGCCGTTTTCATCCTGCTGGTACAGGAGGCTTTCCGCCTGTCCTACTCATTCGAATGTCCGAGTTTTCCAGCCATCAATATGCAACTCGCCGTGGACACCACAATCGAACTCCAACGGTCCTTCGAGCCACCGGTGACACTCGCAACATTGTGGGTCAGTTGAAATTGAGAAACACCAAGCCATCTTGTCATTGCTCTTCTTTCTATCCGCGGCATCTTGCCCCCGAGGGTTATTGGTTTGTGCCACGTCAGAATACTGCCCATTCTTGTTGCGTTGTTTATGCTAACTCCAATCCCCGCATCGTTCCCGTGCTGGTTGCGAACGTGTCGGTTTCGAATCCGAGTCGTTGCAGGACACTGACGAACAGGTTCGGCAACGGGTAGTCGTGGATACCGCCAAGACCAAGATGCAGGGCGTGGCGGAAACCGCCCCCGGCAATCAATACAAGCAGATTGTTGTTCGCGTGCGAGTTTCCATCGCCAAGAGACGTGCCATAGATGACGGATGTCTGATCAAGCAATGATCCTGAGCCAGCGTTTGAACCGTCCAATCCTCCTAGCAAGTTGGCGAGTTCTTTGAACTGTGCTGCTTCGATCAGACTGAGTTGATCGAGTTTCTCCGGTTGATTGCCGTGGTGCGTCAGCGGATGCGTACCTGTATCGACTCCGGTGATATTGGGTTTCGCGTCGTTCTGATGAATATAAATCGAAATCAATCTTGTCGAATCGGTCTCCATTGCGATGCGGGCCAAATCGAACATCACACGAGTTCGTTCAATCAACGCGCCCGGGTCTTTGAAGTCCTGAGATGCCTTCATTGAGACTTTGACCTTGGGTTGTTGTTCCCACTGTTCGCTCTTGTGCAGTCGTTTTTCTAAGTCGCGGAGGCCTTGTGGACACCCGCGATTTGATTGATGGTCTGAAATCTCAACAGATCGGCTCGGCAGGTCTCGATGTCTATGAAGAGGAAGCTGGTATCTTCATCCACGACTATTCCAGCAATATCATGAACGACGATGTGCTGGCAAGGTTAATGAGCTTTAACAATGTCGTCGTGACATCGCATCAGGCATTTCTGACTCACGAAGCGCTGGCGAATATTGCCGAGACGACCTTAATGAATGTCGAAGAATTCGCCGCTGGCAAACGTGGGAAAGATCTCACCAATGGTTTAGTAGCTTTTCAGTAACCCACATCATCAGAGTTTTTCGTTTCCAGATTGCCATCTAACATTGTCTTGTGAAGACGTTGTTAAATTGATCATCCATCACTCTTAGGAGTTCCCTTTGGTTTTGTGGCTTCTGTCTTCTTTTTGGATTCATTCGGACTCACCGGCACCGGCTTATTGGCAGAGACAGCAGATTCCAGCTCTTTGTCAGAAGATGGAACGGCTTCGGAACCACTGGCGAGCGGATCTTCTCCCGCCATGCGAATGAATGTCTCAGGCAATTCCACGCCGCCGATATCTTTCATCACCTGAAGCATCGGGGGTAACGTGCGTGACATCCCCTGCAAGAAGTTGGAGACGTTCGTTTGCTCACCATTGCTGCCTCCATTTTCCCAAACGACGACTTTATCAAATTTGAGATTCGTGATGGCTTTGGCAGAAGCATCAGCAAGGCTATCGAGGTGCTCCAAGAGCATCATCTGGAAGGCTTCTTGAGCCTCCACAGGCACTAATGATCTCGCGGAGCCCTTCCCCTTTCTTGGCTATAATTTCGTAGTTACCACGACCCTCGGCCTCCAACTTCGCATAGATGGCTTCCGCTTCAGCCTTCGCCCCAAGAATCCTTTTTTCAGCGGCCGCTTCTGCATCCACAATCGTCCTAGCTTTCTCGCCCTTCGCAGGTGCTTCCAAACGAGCACGTTCCTCAGCTTCGACTTTCTCAGCATCAGCCAATGCGGCTTTCGCCATCGTACGGTTTTGCGCTTCCAGAACTGAAGCTTCCGCCTCTTTCTCTCGCGTTTTCGCCCGCTGGTATGCGTCGGCTTTTTTGACCTGTAAAGTCGCTTGAGCTTCGGCAATTTCCGCGTCGGCTTCGGCTTCGCCTTGATAATCGTCGGCATTCGCGTTTGAGACAGAAATCCGCTTATCCTTATTGGCTTCGGCGACCAGCATATCGTGTTCGTAGAGAGCTTTCTGCTTGCCGTATTCTTCTTCTTTCGAGAGTTCGGCCACACGAACCGTTCTATCACGTTCGGCTGAGCGAATTCCGATTTCTTGTTCGCGTTGAGCATCGGCGACTTCAATCAATTTGTCACGCTCAGCGCCGACTACGCGGATTTCTCCGATTTTTTCCTGTTCGGCCACGTCACCGCGGGCTTTCTGAACAGCTTCCGAAGCGGCTTTCTGACCGATCGCTTCAATGTATCCCGATTCATCTGTGATGTCGGTGATGTTCACATTGATGAGAACCAGACCGATTTTTCGCAGTTCCGGTTCCAGCGAATTCTGAATACTACTGAGGAACTGTTCGCGGTCACGGTTAATATCTTCAATCAACATGGAAGCAATCACTTGCCGCATCTGTCCGAAGATGATGTCTTCCGCCTGCTTTTTGACCTGGGCATTATCGAGTCCCAGCAAGCGAATGGCCGCGTTCTGCATCAATGCCGATTCGGTACCAATAGCGACCGTGAAGACCGAGGGCACATTCACGCGAATGTTTTCACTCGAAAGCGCGTCTTTCAGAGGAACTTCAATCTGGATGGGTTCCAAAGACAGAAACGCGTAATCCTGAATGATCGGCAGGACCAGCTTACCACCACCATGAACGGTCGTCGCCGATTTCCCCGTACCCACCTTACCGTAGATCACGAGAATCTTGTTACTCGGACAGCGTTTGTAGCGACTCGCCACAAACATTCCGATACTGAACAGGGTGGTAATTATCATCATGCCAACCAGTACATAACCCGACATCAGGTCTCCCATATCGACTGCCAGGATAAACAACGGAATGAAACTCATGACCCACCTCTTGTTAATTGTTTTATTCTGTCTTCGTCTTTATGAATAACTTGATGACGGCAATTGAGACTTCACTTCCAACGTGTCTTCTGAAATCACCGAAGTCACCACCACGGCTGTCCCCGTCTTCAATGATTCGTCTTTAGTCACTGCTCGATACTCCATTGTCCGTTCTGCAAGTTTCACCGTGACCTTCCCGGCACCGGTACTCTCTCCTGGAATTGTCAGGTAACCGATCCCCGTACAACCGACTGCATCAGACATATGGACCGTGCCATCTGCCTGCAACAAATACAACTGCTTAAAACTCCAACCCACCAGATACAGCATTCCGAGACTCGACAATGTGGCGAGTCCAATGGCTTTTTCCGGTGGCAAATGTCCCATCGCGGCAAGACCCGTCAATCCAAATATCGCGACGGCTGCTACCAACGACCGAAACGTCACAATTCCCACAAACCAGCCGTCTGAATGTGCAAAGACATCCGGTCGGTCGAAATCGACATCACCATCTTTCAAGGAGATGTTGGCTTCAGGTGCTTCGATGTCCGGCACATCCAGATCGACATCAATTTCTGGAACATCAATTTCCGGGATGTCCAAATCCGGCGTATCAAAATGAAGATCATTTCCACTTTCGAGTCCCAATATCAACATCAGGAACTGCAGCGCGAAGATCGATCCTCCGATCACAGCACACCAGGTAAACAACGACTCCATTATCAATCTCCTCCCATAGGTCGACAAATCTCACCTGAAACCAATCGACAGCCCTATCACATTCTCAATACGAAGTAAGATCAACAAAGGTTCACTGAAATGCCATGAAATCTAGATAATCTAAGAGGGATATACCGAAAATAACGGCCAACACACTTTTCGATACAGTCTTTGATAGCCGAATATTCAACGGTATTAACAGACTTTTCGCGATTTACAGCCGTTCTTCTGCCAATCGAGCGATGGCGAAGGCACAAGCGGCTTCCGCGGCCTCTGGAGAGATGATGGAAGCAAGACCTTGAATCGTCGCAGCTTTGAATTTGGAATGTTTTGCGAATATTTCTTCCGCCAAAAACGAACCACTGCCGGACAGGATCACATTGTCACAGTCCCCCACCATGCGGTTACGGACACGATCAATCGATCCACATATTCGTTGCTTTTGGACGTCTTTGAGAAACAGACAGATGTTAGTGAGATCTTCGTCACTGACTTCATTTCGGTCAGCACAAATCAATCGGCATAGCCGATCACGTGTGTATGCTTTCGTAGTCGGACGGCCATCAGCAGTGGCTGTGCTCTGTTCGTCTTCTGCAATGTCTCCCAACCAGATGTAGATATCTTGTGTTGTGGCGAACAATTCCGAACAAACCAGACATCGGTTTCTTCCTAATGGAACCGTATGTGCGAGACTACACAGGATGGTCCGACGTGAGCCGGTGTATTCCAATTCACCCGTTTGCAAGCGTTCGAGATCCGTCCTTCCCAACGGGACGGGATAGCCATCTTCTAAGGGAATTACATCAGTTGTTGTGGTGCCAATATCAACGAGTAACGCATTTCCGCCTGGGACTAATTTCCCAACCCACGTTGCCAAGGCGTGCCAGTTCGCGGCAGCCACTAGAAGCGGAAACTCGCGAGCGATATCGACATCCACAAATTCTCCCGCCGTGTTCCAGACATGTATGGAGCGTCCGCCTGCCATCTCCTCAACGGATTCAAGAATCGAACAGACACCTTCCGTTTTCGATGGATAGCAATCGGCGAGTTCACCCGTCATGGTGACTGCCAACTTGTCAGCAGTCGGCATATTGCCGACAATTCCCCTCAACCGTTGACTCAATTGCTCAGGGTGTTGCCACAACGCGAATGGCTCCGAATGGCATTCACCATCAATGTGCGAGGCTTTCAAATTCGCGCCGCCGATATCTAGTCCGATGATGCTCATGGTCGCCTCACCATTGATTCAGAATGATTCACAAGTCCTCCTGCTGTGAAAGAAATCTGAGAGAGATTCGCCATATCTATCTCGAACGGCATTTCCAACATCGCTTTGATGATCTCGTTGCCAAACAGTTGCCGATATCCGACAAACGCGGTGGTCAGCCGAGGGTTTATTTCGACCAATCGTAACATTTTCGTCTCTTCTTGCCAGAGCCAATCAATGCCGACGTAACCCCACAAGCCGATCAACTTCTGTTCGAGAATGGACCAGATTTCAATCGCCTGGCAATTCGCCTCATCACTCATCTCATGTCGCCAAGGAATTGCTCCACCTTGATACTTGACCGAATCGCCGATATTCACATGTTGCGAGCCAAGAGGAAGAGTCAATAAGAGTTCTCCCCCAGAAGAAAAACAAGCGGCAGAGGAGAGTGAGATACCTTCAAGCATCGGCTGTGCGATCAGACTTCCATCGGTTTTGATCTCGCCAGGAATCGCTTCCTCTTTCACGACAACAATTTTCTCACAACCGGCACCATCGCGTGGTTTGATGACCATTGGGTACGAAACATCAATATCCTGTCCCATCCATAACGCTGTCGAGATGTGAGGGATTTCATATTGCTGACAAAACTTCGCCAGTTCCCATTTATCGCAACCGATGTCTAACGATCGATCAAAGCAATTCATAATGGCAAAAGGCTTCAACTTGCGCGCTGTCTCTAATCTGTCCGTGAAAGCACCTGCCGACTCGGGAGCAATGATAATAATTCGATCAGCCTTTTGGCAGAGATTGATAAATATTGATTCTTGCTCGCCCTGAGAGGCAACTCGGTGAACTTCAACATCTTCGATTTCCAACTCAGAAAGTCGACTATCTCGCATAGTCACAACGTGTACATCACTCATCGACTGAAAATCAGCGATGACTGACTCTGCCATCGCTCGACCTTCAACCATCAACGACGAATCGACCGGCACGTCGAAACATCCTCCGCTCGTGAGGTGTTCGTAGATTAAAATAGTGAGAGGTGAGGACATGGAGAGATACTTATTGATCATCACCGGAAATGTGTGGACAATGGGGATTATTGAGACACTCATCCGCAATCAGAAGATCCTCAATGACGCGACCATTCACAAGGGTCTCTTCCACAATACGTGGCACATCTTCAATCGTAACATTGCCGTACCAGATCCCTTGTGGATAGACCACCATCACGGGACCGTGCTCGCATTGTTCCAGACAACCGGCCTTATTCACTCGAACGTCTGGAGCTAAACCACGTTGTTTAGCGATTGCCTTCAATTCATTGCGAAGTTGGTCACTTCCTGCAGGATCACAACATCCTCGACGATGATCGGGAGAACGCTGATTGCCACAAACGAACACATGATGTGTAAAGGCTGTCATTCCGCTTGTCTTTCTGGAATCGTTCGCAAATACTAAAGCGACAGTTTAATCCCCCACTCCACCGTTCACCAGTCGGCACATCATGACTCCTCCTCACAATACTCTTTGGGTGAAGATTTGCGGCATCCGTGATGTCGAGACGGCAGAAATTGCCGTCGATGCGGGAGCGAATGCCCTCGGCCTCAATTTTTACGCACCGTCACCTCGCAGTATTACCGCTGAGAGAGCCGCCGAGATCGTGGAATCACTTCCCCTGCAAGTAACGCCCATAGGCCTGTTTGTGAATCATACCGTCACTCAAATCGAACAAATTATGGAGACCGCCGGGCTTGAAACGCTGCAACTGCATGGAGATGAGACACCCGATTTCCTTGCCGATATTACCGAAAATCATCCTCTGTGGAACATCATCTGGGCGCGGCGTGTGAATGAAAATGACATCGCTGACGTAGATGATGACTTACGCGAATGCGATTCTCTTGGTGTCAAACTCTTCGCCTGCTTGCTCGACCCAAAAGTAGACGGTGCATACGGCGGCACGGGAGAAACATTGTCTTGGAAATTGGTCGCCCGGCATTACGACCAGACAACAAACCCTCCGCTCATTCTTGCCGGAGGTATAACTCCCGACAATGTTGCCGAGGCTGTTAGCTCGGTTCATCCGTGGGGCATTGATGTGGCCAGCGGCGTCGAAACAGAAAAAGGTGTGAAGAATGCCGATTTAATTCACGAGTTTATTGATATAGCCCGCAGTGAGATTCAAACACCTTCCAACGGACCTAAGCCGTAAACGGTCGTCAAATCCAACGGCCATTTTTTGACCAAGGCATCAAGATCGTCTTTGGTGATTGATTGAATCGTTTCCAGATCGGTTTTGACGGCTCGGTATTCTTCACGATACAGCCAGTTCCCGCCGAGTGACGCCAACCGTCCCATCGGGCGTTCAGATGACAAGACCACTCGAGAAGAGACTTTGTTCTTCGCCTGCTCAAGTTCTTCATCAGTGATGCCGTCGGCCGCGATCTGCTTCAAAATTGTTTCAATGCGTTCCAGATTTGCAGCCGTCTCTTCCGGTGAACCCGCGAGGTAAGAAAGAAAGGCACCACTTCCATCGTACTCCGCATATCCGAAGTCGGCAGAGTCGGCATGACCGGGATCAATGATATCCCAGAACATACGGCTGTTGGAGTCATCGCCGATGATCATCGCCAATATATCGGCCGCGTAACGGTCGGGGCTATGGGCTTCCGGCGCAGGAATCATGATCATGACATGTTCCTGCTGAATATTTGATAACAGTTGAAAATGTCGTGTCGGTGCGGTTTTCGCCGGAAAAACAGATCGTTTCCCACCACCTGCTGGCCACTTCGCACAGTATTGATCAACTAATTCGAGAATTTCTTCCCAACTGGTATTTCCGGCCACTGCCAGAATGATGTTTCCCGCACGATATTGGTCGGCGTGATAATCACGCATTTGGGCAGCAGTGAGAGCAGTGATACTTTCGGGGGTGCCGAGTATGGATTGACCAAGCGGGTGTCCGCGGAAGTGAGCCGCCATCGCTTGTTCATAAACCGTGAAACCCGGCAGATCGTCGTACATACCGATCTCTTCAAGAATCACCTGTTTTTCGGTTTTGAAGTCTTCTTCTTTCAAGCTGGGATAAATAATACCCGACAGTAACTCGAATGTTTTCGGCAAATACTCGGGGAGAATCGCCGCATAGAACTGAGTCACCTCTTCACTGGTCGAGGCGTTATAACTGGCTCCGACATCATCGAATTGTTGATTAACGTCGTCGGCGGTCATGTTGCCGAATCCCTTGAACGCCATGTGTTCAAGAAAGTGACTCACACCGGCGACTTCAGGTGTTTCGTCGCGAGAACCAGTCTTCACAAAAAAACCAATTCCCACCGAATGCACGTGTGGATTCGTTTCGGCGATGACCGTTAATCCATTTGGTAAGACTTGAGAGTGAAACTCCATTACTTGATCTCCAATGGAGTGGGTCCGATTGTGAGCAATGTTAGATGTTCAGCAGGATGACTGTTGAGATAGTCGCTGATTTTTTGCGGCGTGATCGCTTCCAGACGGTCATGAATTTCATCCAGCGTGACGACGCGATCTCGCAGGAACCAGTCACGCGCAATTCGACTCGCCCTGCCCGAAGAAGATTCTTGCTGCATGATGAGTGCGCTTTTCGCTCCCGCCTTACAACGATTGAGTTCTTCGTCGGTGATATTCTGCGACAGGTCATTAATGACTTGCAGTATCACATCGAGTGTTTCCTGAGCACGGTCCACGGTTGTCCCCGCGTAACAGAGTACATGGCCGCTATCTCGCAACGAACCGAGAGTGGCATAGACGGCGTAACACAGTCCCCGTTTTTCACGGACTTCCGTGAACAGTCGAGAACTGGAGCCACCACTTAAAATGCTAACAGCGGCCCACGCGGTATAATAGTCGGGATCGTTGATTGAAATCGAAGGATAGGCAAGACCGATTTGAGTCTGAGTCGATTCCAGTTTAATGTGATCGCGATCAGGCCCTGCGGGTGAAATTTCCACTTCTGGTTCAGTCCCCGGCTTCCAATCCCCAAACAATTTCGTGATCGTTTCGATTGTCTTGGCACTGTCAACATTTCCAGCGATGCCAAAAATCGTTTCTTCGGGACGAAAGCAGGACTCAAAGTGCTGTTTCACATCATCGAGTGAAATATTGGGAAGGTCTTCAAGGGATCCATCCGTCGGCTTTCCCCAAGGAAGACCTTCGCAGCGCCGTTTCAGCTCGATCATCACCTTTTGACGAGGCTCGTCTTCAATAGACAACAAGGAATGCTTCACACTGCTGACGGCAGGGGCAAACTGCGATTCTGAGAAGTGAGGACGACGTGCAATGTCTGCCAGAATTTCGAGCGATGCGGGTAAATTGTCCTTGAGAGTCGCCCCTGAAAACTTGATGTGTTTCGCCTGAACACTTTCACCGCTTTGCAGCCCGAGTGAATCCTGAGCAATGGCGAGTTGACGGGAATCCCGATCTCCCGCACCGCGTGTCAACATGTCGCAAGTCACGGAAGCGGTGCCGTTTTTCCCGGGGCGATCATAGATGCTCCCAGCGGGAATGAGCAGACAGTAAGCCGCAGATTGCACCGCTGGCATGTGCTGAATCAGCACGGTTAATCCGTTATCCAGCTTATGGGACTCTATGGTATCAGAGGTGTTCATATCTCGCTCGAGCATCTGGGAAAACGGCAGTATCTCAGATGATCGGCTGGATCACAAGCATAGCTGTTAACCGTTTTGAGTCCCCGGCTTCTTTCCGAACAACGAATTTAATTCAGTCAACTTCGTAATGACATATTGGCCGTCAGTTTGTTGGCCAGTCCCGGTAAGCGTGATCGGAGTGCCACAATGATACGCCAAATTGAAGTGATGGAAGTCTCCAAAGCTGACATCGATCCGAACCGATTCTTGATCCTGAACATCAATAAAGAACAGCTTTGCTTCATCAAGGTCGTCGGACATGCGTAAACGTCCCTGAACAGTGATCGACTGACCGTCGCTTTTCACCCAACTTTTGAACGAAGGTTCTTGAAAGGCTTCGAAGTCAGAACTATCGAGCCCGGCCAATGCTGTACTATTTTCGCCATAAGCGGCTTTCTCGACACCAAACTTCTGAAGCAACGAGAGATGCAATTTACCGATCTGCTGATTCTGAGAATATCGCACATAGCGACCTGTCTTCAACATGCCGCCACCTTGCCCGGCTAAAATCATCGGAATACGAGTGGCCGTATGATTGTCACTGTGTCCCATACCAGAACCAAACAGAACCACACTGTTTTCTAGCAAGGTTCCGTTCTGATCTTTGTAAGATTTCAACTTGGTCAAAAGGTAATTGAACTTCTCCATATGCCACTCGCTGATTTTCAGCAATGCATCAATATTGTCTCGACTGAAATTTCGGAAGAAGTGAGACAGATAATGATGCTGCTCTTTGATCCCAAGAAAATCGAAAATCATCCGACTGTTACTATTCCCCAACATATAGGTCGCACAGCGAGTCGAATCGGTCCAGAATGCGAGGGCAATGATATCCAACATCGCATCGACCTGTTCATTCAAATTTGAAAGGCCGTCGGGACGCATGAATTTTGTGAGTTCTGGACTTTCTGTACCGGCAGACTTCAAATTGTCGAGCCGCTGTTCGGCATCTCGAACAACAGAGAGATATTCATCAAGGATCAATCGATCTTCGACTCCCGCTTTGCTTTGCAGTTTTTTGGCATCCTCCCCCACACGGTCAAGCAGACTAACCATTTCTTTTCGTTTGGCGGGATGTTGAAGCGGATTGCGGAACAGTCGATCGAACACCAACTGAGGATCGCTTTCACGAGGGATCGGATCGCCGTTCGTGTCGTAAGAAATGTAACTACAACCAATTTGATTGGGGAACAGTCCTTCGGTCGTCAGTTCGAGAGAACGATGAACGGTGTCTTGACCGATCTGATCAGCAATCAACTGATCCATCGAGGCCGACTTGGTATTTTTGTGGTGTCCACTCAAAAAACGTCGAGTCGAGTTGGCGTGTGACGAAAACCCAAAGTCGCCCATATTGTCGAGAATCAACAAATCCTGTTTGTGACTCGCGAACGGTCGCATCAACGGTGACATCCGAAAGTCGTTTTCGGTCCCTCCGTTGATATTCCATGAGGGCGGATGCACACCGTTCGGCTTAAATAATGTCATGAATCGAACAGGGGGCTTCTCACTGTTGGCGGCACGACCTTCGGCTTCCATCAAATTCAGGAAGGGAAGTGGCAGCATCGCTCCCACACCGCGTAGAAATGTTCGTCTGGAAATTCGCCAGTTCATTCGGATTCACCTTTGATGATCGTCTCACGGAAAGGCATACTTTCTGCCACCAACCGGATCAAATCGCGATAGGTACCGTCTCTTTGATTGAGTTCGTTAACAATCTTATCGACCGCCGGACGGTCGTAATACTTCAATTTTCGACACAATGCATAAGACAACGTTTTTTGTACGATATTACGAACAATTTGATCACGCTGTGACGTGACCAATATCTCTTTCAACTCTTGATATGTCGTAAATATCTCTCCGCTGGGAAGTTGCCCCGAGGTATCAATCGTCTCCCCAGACTTGGTCACAAACGCGCCACTCTTATCGTAGCGTTCCAAAGAAAATCCGAGGGGATCGATTTTATCATGACACACAGCGCATGCCGGCTTACTGCGATGCAATTCAAATCGCTCACGGAACGTCAGACTTTGACCATTCCGATTCTGTGGAATCTGACCAACATCGGGAGGAGGCTCCGGCAATGGCTCCCCCAACAGTCGTTCCAACATCCAGACCCCACGTAATACCGGCCCTTTATTCATCGCCAGAACT
The DNA here is from genome assembly GCA_029243145.1 of Planctomycetaceae bacterium. Taxonomy (GTDB): domain Bacteria; phylum Planctomycetota; class Planctomycetia; order Planctomycetales; family Planctomycetaceae; genus JABURQ01. The sequence continues at coordinate 16,631 of JAQWSQ010000222.1, forward strand.
CCCGGCATCGTCAGCAATCCTCCTCGCTCGGAGGTGTCTTGAAGAGTGATCTGCTGATTCGGAACGATTTCAACTTCGATCCCTTTGGGCTTACGATATCTTGCTAACTGTTTGCGATCTTGCGGATAAAACCGAGAAGTCAACGTATTGAAATACGCAACGTCGGAATCGATCAGTTCGAGCAATGGTCGATCTGCAGCGAACAAATACTTCACAAAATCGAGAGGCTGCGATTTTAACGCAACCGCATACGGCACGTTATCAGAGACATGATCAATTTCATCCAGGCTGAACCATTGCACGGCGAAATCTTCCGCCAGGTTTCGAGACTTCGGATCGTTCAGCAAACGAACGATTTCTGATCGATAGATTTCTGATTTGGAGAGATTTCCCGACGAAGCATTCCTCATCAGCTCGGCATCCGGCATGTCACCCCAAATAAAGTACGACAGACGTTCTGCCAATTCGTACTGATCGACCGACTGTTGCCCTGGGTTCCCCCTCATCAACAATCCCCGATACAGAAACTCGGGTGACATCAACACAACTTTCAGTTCAGACTTCAACCGGTCAACGATTTCCTCGGAAGAGCCCGCCTCCTTGATGTGAATCATTCGGCGACCCAACTCAGAATTTTCAACCTGACGTCGATAAGCTCGGGTCATGAATGACTGTAGCAAGGTCTCAGCTTGATCATGCGACACGCCCGATACCAAAATTGGGCCCGAGTAAGCTTCCAGATCGGTTTGATGTCGTGGTGAAAAGAACGCTTCCAACCCCGCATCGACCAAATAGGAGTATTGATCCCAGATCACGGTTGTCAGAGGATTGCCGGAGGTGTCATTCCGAAAACCACTCTTGCCGGGTGGATCCAGCGGGAGCAATTTCATCACCAACGATTTTTCAGCGATCGTTTGCTCGGCCTCAATGATATTCACCTCAAGGTCGAACCCAAAAAGTGAACGCAGCGTGTTCCGATATTCATAGGCAGATAATCGACGAGGACGAAAGTCAGCGGGTCTCGCCTCGACGTTTTCGATAAAACGCGACCGATACCATGTTTCGATATTTTCAATGTCTAACCTGGAAGGACGCTCTTCGTCTTCGGGAGGCATTTCGCCGCTTTTGAGTAACTCAACCACCCTCCTCCACGTTTCAAAACTGGCGTTCGCATCCTGCTGGGTCTTGATGATCGAAAAATCCAGCTTCGCGCTCGGTTCATCTCCACTATGACAAGCCACGCAATATTTCGCGAGCAGTGGAAGAATCTCCCGCTCATAAGAATCATCAGCGCAACTCACCGCAGGCATCATCAACGCCGTCAAAAGCATTGCATATCCAAAAACGCGGTGAGTGTGAGATAAAGCAAGCATGATTGTCGGTGAGATGGAATGAGGTGGGAGGAATAGAAACCAGAAACCAGATTACCCCAAAACACCAGTAAACGACAGACCTATTTGACACAACCGAAACCCACGCGCCCCGATTGCTCACTCTCCAATACAGTACAAAGCGGAGTCAGAACGAAGAAACATCTGACCATTCGCAATCGCCGGAGATGCGTTGAAGTCCCCCTCATCACCGGCAATCGAATTCACCTGTTCCACTTTGAACTCGTCCCCCGGTTTATACACAGAGGTCTCTCCCTTTCGGTTGACGGCATAGATGTATTCTCCCGCTAACACGACCGACGCATAAAACCCTCGACTGCCACCACGCCCGGAACTGCTGCTACTGCCAGACAGTCTTTCGCGATAAACGGTCTCCCCGGTTTTCGCATCGAGACAATACGCTTGTCCGCGATCACTGACCCAATACAATTTCCCATCATGAAGAATCGGCGAAGGCACATACGTCGTCTCGCGACTTGACCATAAAATATGCGATTTCGTCACATCTTCTTTGCCACCCGTCTTCACAGCCACCATCCCACCATTGCGTCCACCCACCGCGTAAACGATCCCATCAGCAGCGACGATTGTCGGCGAGACGTTACCATCGAGATCACACTCAGCGTACCAGGTCAACTTGCCGGTCTTGGGATTCATCCCCCAGACCTCGTAAGGAACGGCCACAATTAACTCTTCTTCGCCATCAACATTTTTGATGATACGAGGGGTATTAAAGGTCAGTTCCAGACCAGCAGCCTGTGCCTTCCAGACTTCTTCACCAGTTACTTTGTTGAAGGCCCGGATTGACTGTGATTCATCAGAAGCATTCACTATTAACAAATCGCCATACAAAATGGGACTCGCTCCCGATCCCCAGCGACGGCTGCTCGATTCTTGTCCCACATCCTTCTTCCACAACACCTTGCCACTCATATCAAACGCATATACTCCGCTCTTTCCAAAGAAGGCATAAATCCGCTCTCCGTCAGACACGGGCGTTTGCGAAGCGTAACCGTGCTCAGCCATGAAGCCGCTGTACTGATCTTCCGGCAATACCGTATCAATAGTTGTCTTCCAGACAATTTCACCGTTCTTGCGATTGATGGCGATTAGGTGTCGCTTGAGATCCGACATGCTACCGGGATTGCTTTTGTTTTCTCCATATCCTTCGTAACAGGTAAGATAAACTCGATCTCCCAAGATGATGGGGCTCGATGTTCCTTTGCCGGGAAGTTTGGTCGTCCATTTTAAATTCTTTGTTTCTGACCATTCAGTGGGGACTTTTTCCTCAACAATCACTCCATCGTGATCAGAGCCTCTAAAACCTGTCCAGTCTGCTGCTTTCAGAGTTATCGAACTGACCACAAAAAGGGCAAAAGCGGCGTTCAACAGTATTTTCTGCATCAGAATGACCTTAGGTTCAGAAATGGGACAGACCTTATTAGGAATGGTAAACACCGCTCCCCTCAGAAAGTCTCGAAAATAGTCCTCGATCTTCAACAACTTCTCGCACACAATGAACTTCTGCGAAATGCGACCTTTATCAAATGCCTCAAGGAAGAACCATGCGCCATTTTATCACCCCAACTCTGATTCTTTGCCTGATATTCCCTCTTTCACTATTTGCTCAAGACGAAGCGACAAATGAAGACGTGCGAGTCGATCCAGACAATCCGGTCTACAGTTGGCATAAGGAACACGACCGCAACGGCACAGGCAAATTCTACCTGGATCGAGAAATTGCTCGCGTGATGAGTTACCACGGTGCCCCTTGGCTCGAACGCCCCGAACGAGAAAAAGAAGAGAAGATCTCTCTGCTACTCGAAGTGCTCGGTTTGAAACCCGGCATGACTGTTGTCGACTTGGGAGCAGGCTCAGGACGCATTTCGTTTCTGATGGCATCCAAAGTTGCGCCGCAGGGAAAAATACTCGCTGTCGACATTCAAGACGAGATGCTGGCTTTGATCGAAAAGAAAGTCGATGCGAGCGGCATTACGAATGTCATTCCGGTGAAAGGAAAAGTTGATTCTACTGGACTCAAGCCAAACACTGCCGATCTGATCATCATGGTCGATGTCTATCACGAGTTGGAATTCCCGCATGGAATGTTGGCGGACTTCGCTAAAATCCTCAAACCGGGGGGACGCGTGGCGTGGGTCGAATATCGCAAAGAAGACCCGACCGTCCCGATCAAACTGGTGCATAAGATGTCTGTAAAACAAGTCCGGAAGGAAGCCTCACAAAAAGAGTTCGGACTAGAATTCGTAGAGACCGTGGGCAAGCTTCCGCAACAACACGTCATCTTCTTTCGAAAACCGAAGAAGTAAGTTCGAATGTGACAATAGAACCTCTCCCTCTACCAAGGGGAGCAAATGAACTCGCCGTACGAACAGCGAGGAAACAGACTCATGCGGTCGCGAGATCTTGAAGACTTTGAGTGAATCGCTGCAACCACCGTAGCGAGCACTTCGCCTCAATCTTCATCAACCAATTCTTCGTCCTGCTCGCTCTTCTCAATGCGAACTGGTCCACTCTTTGATTCGAGTGGTGGCAAAATCCAGATCTCCTGGAATGCTTCAGGCTGCTCGGCACGGTAGTGGTGATGACGAATGAGTTCGAGAGTCGCAAGGAAGATCCCAACAATGCGACTGCGTAATTTCTCGCCGGCGAAGAACGAGCTAAACTCGCAACGACCTTCTGCGAGCACACGTGCGGAAATCCGCTCTGCCCAAACGGCAATCGGTGTCTCATCGTAATTGATCTTGGAATGCGTGACGATTTCCTTTGTTTCCAAAATTCGAGACAGAGCCGACACAAGATCCCACAATTCAACTTCCTTAATTCGATCTTGCGAATGATCTTTGGAAACCTTCGGACGTTCGTTGGAAAGTCGAGGATATCGTTCTTGCCAGGCGGAAGCGTGTTCCTCAAGAGCAAACGAGGCTTCCTTGAATTTCTTATACTCCAGCAATTGCTGAATCAGCTCTGACTGAGTCTCCGTCTCAAGTTCCGGTTCTTCAATTTCTTCTTCCGGGCGGGGGAGAATCATGCGGCTTTTGATTTCCGCGAGCGAACTCGCCATCACGAGAAAATCGGCTGCCAGATCGACATCAATCAGGGTCAACACCTCGATGTATTGGCGATATTGTTGAGTAATCCCCGCGACCGGAAGGTCCAATATGTTCACTTCCTGGCGACGAACCAGATACAACAACAGATCCAGAGGACCGGTGAAGAGATCAAGATGGACTCGGTATTCGGTAGCAACCATCAAGTTTCCCAGAACAGATTGTTCTTTTCGTGGCCGCGACAACGCATTTTGGCCTTTAAAAACCGGACTCCCACGAGCCCGGATCGTTCACGGTCTTTGTAAACCGCTTTAGAATAAGCAGCAATTCTAGGAGACAAAGCGGTCTGAACTCAAGAGGAGTTTTCCGGGGTCGGTAGGGTGGAGAAATCTCGAAAAGTGGGGTATATGTAAGGTGATTCAAAAATTTGCCATATAGAGACCGCAGGACATTTCCTATGTACGCATTAATCGAGAGTCTGATTCAGTTATTCTGGGCCGTTTGGAGCGTTTTAGGCTCTGTCGGACTGCTCGTGCTGCCGGTTGTCCCTTTGTTAATGTGGGTCGGCTTTTGGACGTTTGCAGTCGATTGGACCAAATTGCGATCCGTGTTCCTCAAAGGTGGCTGGGTCGGCTTAATGCTACTCTCTTTGGTAGCCGTTCTCGTGTGGGGTGTCGTAGCACCTCCCGCAGATGGCGCCCACTACATTCTCGGCAAACAACTCTCCAACTTTGTCGGCAAAACAGTCTACGTCACCGGGTTGGTTTGCATCATGCTACTCAGTGGATCAGTCCAACTGGCCGGCGTCTTCGGTAAAGCGGATGGACCAACGCCTCCCGAATCACTCGAAGGCGACGCGGCTCACTGAAAGCAGTGGCCCTGACATTAAGCCCGCATCTCGATGTCGAACGAACTGAGTTCGTCGACGAAAAGTGTTGGAATCTCAGACGTTGTCTCTTTAAGCATGAATCGATAACCGATTGCTACAATGTATTACCCCAAAAGAAGATTCTTTTGGGGTAATACAAATTTTCACGAGATTTCGGCTAATTTGATGGGGGGATCAGGAGAGGGTCGACAGAGCCTTTGGCTGACTCCAGCATAATCGATAGCTCAACACCATCAGCTTGATCGGCAATATCAACTTCAGCGTCCTTTGCCTGTAGGGCTGGACCAGCGGAGGTGGAATCAAGCGGGAGAAGATGTACGCTATATTTGCCTGCAGGGGCACCATCGCCATCACCGTAAGTTCCGACTACAAAACTTCCATCTTCTTTGACTCGTGCAGTAGCAGGCTTATTAATTTCACCTGTCCCAACGGAAACAGGCCGAAATTCAAGAATACACTCGCCTGGTGACGCACCATCCAACATCACCGTACCAGTAACCGGGACGGTATCAAGCTTAGTCTCGTCGACTGTGTTTCCTCCACATCCGCTTAGAATGAATGAACATGTCATCAAGAGTGCTAGACAGTAAGTTTCTTTTCGAGCAATAAAACGCGTCATTTGCTGTTCCTTAGAGTTTGGTTGTGTGTGTGTGTAAGGCAGCTTTTTCGAAACTCCGAGTGCTTCCGAGAAGCAAAACGAAGAGATGATGAAAACGAGGCGTCTGATTCATTGAGTCAGACGCCTCGAACTTTTAGTCAGAGTGTTTAAGTAGTTTAGAAATTACTAACGATAGAATCATTTGATGAGCCGTTGATAGTATTGAGAGACATCCAAAGGCTCTTGAGACCACCATTCGAACCATTATGATTGCCGTGGTAATCAATATTTTCACTGATAAAGCGAACTGCACCATCCGCCAATAGGTAATGTGCTCCTCCGACATGAACACTACTCGGACCTGGCCAGTCAGAATTGGTAGGATGCGCGGCGATGTAGTATGGCCCCATTGCGTAAGGCGCATTCTTCCACCAGGTTCCGTCTTCCGCACCGGCTCCATCAGGAGTCGTAATATTGTAGCTTGCATTGCTAGCAATCGCTTCATGAGTAATTGAAACTGCCCAGTTACGAAACACAGCCTCTCCGCCACCATTCCGTTCAGTACCACCACCTCCTCTTCGACCACCCCATTTCTGACCAGTTGTATTGACTTCGCCAACCGCGATTGTGTTGGATGTTCCATCTTGGATGCTAGCCATTTTTACTTTCGATTGCAGCGAGAACATTCCTTCATGGACTTGTCCACGACGTCTCCACCAATCGAAACCTTGTGAGCCAGCATAGTTGGTAGTACCTAAGTTATAAATCTGATCCGGTTCAATTTGAACATCTGATGGACAGGTGAATGTGGGGATTTTTTGGGCGGTAATAAGTCCACCTCCAGCAAGCGTTTGACCATACAATTGCGAACTGAAATCAATTGAATTGTAAAGAGGAGCTTGATCAACAAACGGCAAAATCATGGTCATCCAGCTATGGTTCCGCGGAAAGCTTCGACTTGGCGTTCCGCCTGCGAAATATGAATCATACGAGTTGGGAAAAATGGAATGCGTGTCATGATAATTGTGAAGTGCTAGGCCCAGTTGCTTGAGATTGTTTTTGCAGGCACTGCGACGAGCTGCTTCGCGCGCCTGTTGAACAGCGGGCAACAACAATGCCACCAGAACTGCGATAATCGCAATGACGACCAAGAGTTCAATTAGCGTAAACCCTTTTTTCTGCTTACTTTTCATGAAATTCTCCTACAAGAGAGATGATGTGACCAAATACGAAAAACCGTTCTCGGCAAAAAGATGTGTCTTAAAATGTTATGTGGTACTGCGGAATCGCAGGTACGTGATAATCATCATCTGAGACAATGACTCAGACACATCGTTTATATATAATACGTTGGCATATTTCCAATAACATTCTGCAGAAAATCAGGAAATCATTTCAACAAGTCTTTCCCGCGCGTACTGAAGACCCTACGTATTACAGATTATCAATGAGGGATATCACGCACATCTCAGCCCGCATTTCCCAGATGGAAGCTAGATCCGTCCATTCATAAGGTCGGTTTGAGTCTGTAAAAACAGAGGTGTGATGCTTACCAACCGCTCACGGATTGGAGATTGCGATGGGTGAGCGGAAATAAGGACGCCCTGCGGGTCGATTTTGACGGTCGAATTCGCCTCGAATTCCACGGAACCAACGTCACCAGTGATGCGGGCCTTTTGGTCTATCGGGAACTCGACGAGGCGTTGGGATTGGCCGACATGGTTGACAAACTGTCGCTGCAAGAATCAGTTTACCTTGGATTGATCCGACTGTTTGTCAGCTATTCGCTAAGTACGAATTCAGATCGTCCTTCGATGAGAGATATGACTTCTCTAGTGGGTACTTCTTGCCATGTTTCTGCTTGATTTCCCGGCCACTCCACACGAACTTCATCCAAAACAGAAACACCATCAGTAGCAAATACAACTCGATCATCGTGAGAGGCCTGAAAGCTACCTCCAGATGGGACATGTGACACATACCACTCTTCGAGAATTCTGATGGCGACTGTTGCTCCCAATGGCTGCCGTGCGGACCGTGTCCCAATCAATTTAAACTGAACCGAATCTTTGGGCCCGACATCATTTCTCAACAATTCGACGCGATCATCCAGGTGAGTCACAATCAAATCCACATCTCGGTCGTTATCGATATCGCCAAAGGCAGCGGATCGCCCGAGCCGTTTTTGATGAAAATATTCTCCCGCTTGGCACAATGAAAATCGATTCGCTTCCCCATTGAGAAGCAAATGTGGATGCATTCGATAGGGATATTCCCGACCGGTGGCAGTCAAATCCCAGATATGTCCATTTGCCACAAAGAGATCGGGGTCTCCATCGAGGTCGAAGTCCTGAAAAATGGTTGCAAAACCTAATACAGAAGAGGAATAACGATCGATCCCGACTTTTTTGTTGGCGGTGATAAAGCCGGAAGCTCCTAGGTTTTGGAAGAGATCGTTGGCTTGATTTCGAAAGTTGGAAACACATAAATCAAATCGACCATCATGAGTATAGTCTGCGCACCCGATTCCCATACCGGCCCCCAGGTCCCCCCCCACACGGCAAGCCCCGCCCTTCATGACGCCCTCTTCAACAAATTTCAAGCCGCCCTGATTAGTAAACAGATAATTGAGCATCTGATCATTGGCTACATAAATATCGAGTAAGCCATCTTGATCAAGATCAACAATGGTCACCGCCAGGCCGCTCCCCAAGTGTGGATCACCAACCCCAGCCTCCGCTCCAACTTCCACGAAGTCGCCTTGGCCTAGATTTTGAAAAAGACTGTCGGCCTGCGCAGCATAATGACTCGGACTACATGAGATCTTAATTGGAATATCACCAACTGCGTAACACGGAGGCTCCTCTGAAGGCCAATCGACATAGTTGCATACGTACAAGTCTAAATCCCCATCCCCATCGAGATCTGCGAACGCGCAACTTGTTCCCCAGAGTTTTTCACGTATTGGAAGCAGAACTTCCCCGAAGGTACCGTCACCATTGTTATGCCAAAGATGAATCTCACGATATCCGGTCTGTACAAAATCCACGAAACCATCGTTATCGTAATCTCCCGAGGCAACCCCCATCCCGAATCCATAGCCCTCGACACCGGATGGATAAGTGACCTCCTCAAATACCCATTTCTCAGTTTGTCGATAGAGCCGATGAGAAGCGCCGTTCGATTGAGCTTCATTTTGAAAGTGGGAACCATTTACAAGATAGACATCCAGTTTCCCATCACCATCCAAATCAAACAGGGCAACCCCTCCCCCGTTTTGCTCGGTCATAGATTTGTTCTCACTGGGCCCCCCAAAATATGTAAAATCGATCCCTGAAGTGTCAGTTACAGATGTGAACTCGAAGGCTGGGGCAGGAATGCCCCCACTTGATTCCTCGACTTTAGTCTCCAACCGACTTTCTTTCGTCTCTGCTGGGAGAGATGGTGAAGTACCGGATGGTGACTGCAGCCCCGAATGCGAATCACAAGAAAGACCACCAAACACAAACAATAGCATTGCTGTAAGCAGATATTTGATCTTCGATTTGAAATTCATGTGGGAAATCATACAGCAGATCCGTAGAAAAGATCGGCAAACCATTAAACTATTCGCTGCAGACTTCCGGCTAGATGAGAACGCCGGTACTCAATCGATCCTGGCTTAAATATGACACCCTGTATTGTCCAGACACAATTCGCTCGAAGTTTGTTTTTCACGAGAAAACCACACCGTGGGTTAAAAACAGTAAGTGACATATCAAACATCACATCGATCTATTGTCATGTTACTGGGATGATTCAGAAGGGTAGAATTCATTGATCGCATCGGCAAACGGATTATTGGGAGAATCCCGCGAAAGATTTTTCATTTCAGAAATCTTCTTTGACCAAGTTTCCCACCCGTCCGCCCATTTGTCTTTGCCGAATATTCGACAAAGAGCAGCCACCTCAAGACATTGAGTTTCGGAGGGGGGGCTAGATTTAAATTTCTCCCGATAGTCGATAATCTGAAATTTGGCCTCCGCGATTTCTGCAACGAAAGAAGTCACATCCGAGGCGTCCTCCAAACGATTCATAAGCCTCAGGATTTTCGATTTTCTCGCCAGATATTCGGGTCTGCACGGCGAAAGTACCAGAGTTTTTTCAATGGAATCTAACGCCTCATCGTACCGCTCGTTCACTTCTGCCCGCAGACTCATGACTGACCAGTATCGATGTGAACTTTCCGCATCCGAGATATCGCGAAGAATGTTCTCAGCTTCAGAGAGATTTCCCTGTTGTAAATAGAGTTCCGCAAGTCGAAGCTGTGCCCCAAGCAGTTCGGGCTTTATTGAGATGGCAACTTTGAAATGAGCTTCAGCCTTCTCGATTTGCCCATCTTCATAATAGGCCTCCCCCAAGGACTGATTCACTAAAGATTGGTGCGGCCTTACCCTGTTCACTTCTTCAAGAAAAAAGATGGAATCGACAGTCGATTCCACATCCGAGATCTGCAACAGATCCAAGAGAACAGAAATATCCGACGGAAAAAGCTCATATCTGGATTCCAAGAATTCCTCAGCGATATCGGATCTGCGAAGCTTTTGACTGACAGAAATCAACGATGATCGCACCTTATCCGATTTTGGATATTTAACAAGGTGCTCGGAAAGCAACGAAATGCCTCGGTCAAACTCCCAATTCATCACATGAGTCAACGCATACTCAACACTCACGGATTCAACATACAAGGGATCTTCGCTACATCCTTTGGCCCGTTCAAAGAACTCTTTTGATCGATCCCAGTTGTGTAGTTCACGGTCACACAGACCAGCAAGAAGCAATGCCTGGCAATTATCACCGTCAACTCTCAATAGTTTTTCAATTTCTTGTTGAGCTTCCGAAGCTTCTCCAATCAATAGCAGCTCACTCGCTCTCTCTACAATTTGAGATGCAGACTTCCGAGTGATGCTCTGTTGAGACAAATATGCTCCGGCAATCAATAGGCAGACCAATAAGATTAGCAGTACCACAATCTTCTTGCCCAAGTCATTTCGAACAATGGCTGGGGTACTGCGATTTAGCGAAACATCTTCGATCATATGACAAATTCTTCCATCGGAATCTGGAACCGAATGATCGCTCGCTTTGAACTTCAGTCTACGAGAAAAGACTGGAAATCCCATCATCATCAATTACAGATTTTCTTCAATACTTGAGTTGGAACAGCCTACTACGAATCAATTCAAGTATCATCATGCATTTATTGTCATCAAGGTCACCCCAATGAGCCATCGAATGATCATCGATCATCCATGATAACAACTTGGGAGGAATGACAGATAATACGAGCGACTGGCTATTCCGCGACTGAATGACCCTCCAGCATCGTCTTATTCAGGATCAGCTGCAGGATCACCTGCTCCACCAACCGCTGCGGGGTCACCTTCAGTCACAGCCGGATCTTCGGGGACATCTTCTGGAGCTGGCAGCGTCTGTCCAGAACCGCCACATCCATAAACCGAAACTGAAACACAAAACAGAAAAATCATGAACAGCCTGTCAAACTTGAGAGAAGTTATGCGGAACAAGTGGAAATTCCTTTCACTAAGAATATTTGTGATTTGAGTCACAAGAAAAAGATGAGACGAATACCGGTTCGATGATACAACGTCATCGAACCGGTA
>JAQWSQ010000225.1 GCA_029243145.1 Planctomycetaceae bacterium
CCGGCCGATCACAACAGAGTCGCTGGCTGACCACACGATGCATTCAGAGTGGTGTGAACTCTCAGATGAGACTGCTCAAATGCTTGTTGACCAAAAAGCGTCAGGCGGAAGAGTGATGGCAGTCGGAACTACTTCAGTTAGAACTCTGGAATCCGCAGCACGTCAGACTCCTCTCAAATCATTCACCGGAGAGACCGATTTATTTATTCGTCCACCCTATGAATTTCAAGCGGTGGACATGTTGATGACCAATTTTCATCTTCCCAAGTCGTCACTTCTTGTTCTGGTCTCTGCATTCGCAGGACGTGAACTTATTATGGAAGCCTATCAAGCCGCGATTCAAGAGAAGTATCGATTTTATAGTTACGGCGATGCGATGTTGATTCTTTAGTCGAAGAGGAAGAGCAGATGAGTAACTTTTGTTTGGCACTTTGTCGGTTTTGCCTTTCGGCCTGGTTGGGGGCTGCCGCTTTGTTTGTCACTGCGGGAGTGGCAGAGATTCAGTCCAATAAATTTGATTCAGCGACAGTGAACGATTTGGTAGCGGCTCGGTTTCCCCATTATTACAATTTTGGTTTTAGTCTTGTTATTTTAGCCCTCGTTGGTTCCGTACTCGCTCGTAAGAATCCAGCGTGGAGCGAAAAACGGTCAAGCGGCGTAGCTTGCATAATGCTGTTTGTTTTTATGCTGATGCTCGTTGATTACATGACTGTGTTTTTGCCCTTGCTGAAAATGATGAGCAAACCAACATTGAGTGGGGATTTTTATGAGTCTCATCAGGCCAGTAAGTATCTCAACTTGGTGGAACTGAATTTTGTCTTTATTGCCGCCTGGGTTGCCTGTTGGCCCGGTCCGAAAAATAGGTCTGTCGATCCTTTCGAATCCTGAAGACGGCATGAATCTGAAGTTGGTGTTCCGCACTCTGGCCTATCTGCTTCAGGAAGTAACTGTCAGTCGTTTTTGATGATTTATTGCGAGGATATTATGGGCTCTGAGTGAGAACTGCGGTAGACCAACAAAGCGTTGAGCTAGTTCTCAAACATTCAACACCCGATTCAAGAGTTCAAGGTGTCAAGATTCGGGGACACACTTGAAAAGGATCTTCCATACTCTTGCCCGATACTGTTCCATACCCTTGACCCGGCATCTTCCATACTCTTGAGCAAGTGGTTGGCTCTCTGCGGTTTACGTTGATTGCTTCGTTTTGGTGAGATACCGCTTTTTGTGGGAACGCATTTTCCACGTCACGCGAAATCGCTTCCTTTCTCACGTTGCAGCGGTCGTCATTCATCAACACGCTATTCGTTTTTTGAGCCACCAGCGCGCATGCTCACCCCGCGTGGCGGTGAGAGCATGGCACCCGACGATGAGAACTCCCGACTCATAAACCGATTGTGATGACGTTCAAATTGCCAAAGATCGAGACTCCATTCAGATTTAGAACCGGACGCTAACGCATTCCGGCTGATTTCGTCGAACACAACTCCCGCCAAATCAGCCGCTAGGCGCTTGCCTACGGTTACTGAAATCCATCAACGAACCACGAACGCTAACTCTGGTAGAACCGTGTTGGCAAGAGTGGTTTGAGCAATCATATTATGCCGCAAAACCTCCGAGACTCGAAGAATCGCAAATAGCTTCATTCTGTAATCGGGTGGCACTGGTCGTCTTGTCCGCCAGTGTGATAAAACACTCACGCAGCGGCGACGAGACGCAGAGAAAAACACTCACGCTACAATCTAAGTAGCACCCACTAGCTCGTCGATCGGTCTGCAGTAGGCATCGGAACGAATTGAAGCGGGTATCTCGTTTGCTTATGAAAAGAGTTGGCTTAGCTGCAAAAGGCTGATAAAGAGTCATGCAATTAATATTCGATCAAACATCATTCAACGCCGAGTTCGAAAGTACATAAAGAACAATTGCCTTGATTTACAAATTACACCGAATAGGTGATATGAAAAATGCTGCGTAAATCGGAAATATGTTCTTTTCCATTACAGGCCTAACGCAGCCCTTCGGACAAGATTTCAGAAGTTGATCGGTTCAACTGGCCACGAGAATATAAGCGGGTTACCCCGACTTTCCGTGCCGCATCGAATAAGTCAGTTTTCACGTGTGGTGCGTAGCCAATGATGGTCACCTTAGACTGATCGTGAATATTCTCAAGCGCATTGAAGTCCAGACCCGGCAGTTCGAGATCGACAAGAATGCAGGTGGCGCCGGGATGATCATTCATCTGCGACAGACCATTCACGAGTGATGCCTCCGCCCTCAGAGATTTCGCGATGAATTGAATATTGCTAAAGAAAAACAGATCACGACTGATCAAGACGAGCTGTTTTTCGGGCTGATTCGTATCCATACTTTTCACGGAGTCAATCACTGTCTATGAGTGTGTTAATTACCCAGATCCTGAAGAAAGTTCATCACATCTTCTTCGTCTTCTTCGTCGTCCTCATCTGTTTCACTCTCTGCTTCGGATGTGGCCGGCGTCGCAAACTCTTCTTGCAACATCGGATTATCCTCGGGGGCAATTTTCAGAGTTTCCTCCGATTCACTGAACTGATCTCCTGAATCATCTTCTTCAGTATTCAACTCTATCGATAACTGCTCTTCGTCTTCCTCAAAATCTTCGTCCGCAAGCAATGCCTCCAATTCTTCATCAGACAGCTCATCAACATCGATCCCACTCACATCACCCGAACTGTCCTCGTCGTCATCACTAGCAGACTGTGCGAAGACGGGAGTTCCTGCCGTGGGAGTGATATCAGAAGAATCGGTATCCACCTTGGCTTTCGACGAGTCTGGCACTTTGACTACGGGAGCCGTTTTCCGAATTTTTGTTTCAGCGACCGGATCATTATAGGCAATTGCAAATGAAACCGACCCAATACTGATAACATCACCGGGAGAGATTGTGGTGACCGACTTTGATTCTAGCTTTTCTTTATTGAGATATGTGCCGTTTGCACTCCCTAAATCCTCAATTGCGACACGCTCATCATTGATCAACAACTTACAGTGCTTACGAGAGATTTGTCCCGATGCCAGTCGTAGATTACATTCGGTACTGCGTCCAATGACTGCATCGGAGTACAAGACGACTGTCTTCACATTGGCTTTCTTATGTTGGACAGTCAATCGGACTTTCATAGAAGACTCACACGTTGATAAGAGAATGCGATATTGTTTTATTGATACGAAAATTCCATGATAAAACTGTCCGAGATCGGATACAACTGGCTTTCTCGTGAAATGACACTCGCCGACCAATTTTACATCAATAAAAAACTGTACCTCAATAAAAAACGCCCGGTTGAAGCCGGGCGTTAATGAGAGTGATCTGACAACACACTTTTATGCGGCTGCAGAATCGTCTTGCGGAAACAGTTGTTGTTCCCCTTTGACAATGTCGTCAGTCACGATGTATTTGCGATCTGCAGTTTGATTGGGAAGTTCGTACATAATATCGAACATCACCCCTTCTACAACACTTCTTAAACCACGAGCACCCGTCTCTTTTTTCTTGGCAATTTCGGCAATTTCGTGAAGTGCTGCGGGGGTGAACTCAATTGTGGCGTCTTCCATCCCAAAGAGCTTTTGATACTGCTTGACCAAAGAATTCTTCGGTTCACTCAAAATACGGACGAGTGTTTCTGTGGAAAGTGGATCGAGAGAACTGACGATCGGTAAACGCCCGACAAGCTCAGGAATCAAACCGAATTCCAGAACATCATCGACCGTGATTTGAGCCAGCATATCAGATCGAAGTTGCTCTTTCTTGGCCGAATTACCGGACTGACCAAAACCGATCATCTTCTTACCAAGCCGCTTGCCGATGATATCTTCAATTCCGACAAACGTCCCACCGCAGACAAACAGAATGTTTGTGGTGTCAATCTGAATATATTGTTGCTCTGGATGTTTGCGACCACCTTGAGGCGGCACATTGGCAACAGTTCCTTCAAGCATCTTCAACAACGCCTGCTGAACACCCTCACCCGAGACATCGCGAGTGATTGACACATTGTTGCTTGTCTTGCCAATCTTATCGATTTCATCGATAAACAAGATGCCTCGTTGTGCCGCTTCGACATCAAAGTCGGCAGCGTGCAGAAGTTTCAATAACAGGTTCTCAACGTCTTCGCCGACATAACCGGCTTCTGTCAAAGTTGTTGCGTCACCAATTGCAAACGGAACTTGCAACATTTTCGCCAGGGTTCGAGCCATCAAAGTCTTGCCGCAACCCGTGGGGCCAACCATCAGAATGTTGGACTTCTCAATTTCGACTTCATCATCGGAAGTCTCCTCTTGCGACAACAATCTCTTGTAGTGATTGTGAACGGCAACCGCCAAGTGCTTCTTGGTGCGATCTTGCCCAATCACATATTCATCAAGATGACCAACAATTTCCCGAGGAGTTGGGACATCCGAGAAGAGTTTCCGAGGATTGCCACGCTTGCGTCGTTCTTGGTCAAGAATCGACTGACAAAGATCGATACACTCACCGCAGATGTAAACATCTTCGGGTCCTTCAACAAGTGGCCCGACATCTCGGTAGCTTTTGCGGCAAAAAGAGCAATTTGCATTCTTTTTGCCAGTTGTGCCGCGTTTACTTGTAGTGAAATCTTTACCGGAGGGCATGGTGATTCCTTCGTTGTAGTCAGAGTCAATGTAACTCGTAATGATACTCTGCGTCTAGATCCCTGACGGCAAGAAGTGTGTTCCTCCATGAATTGGCGACACGCCGGACCCTGAACATGATATTCAGAGTTGTCAAACCCGAATAACGAACTCAACCTCTTGGTTGGTGATTCGTCAATTTGGTTGGTGATTCGTCAATTCGTTTATCAAGACGACTTCTAGACTCCAAGAATCAAACAGTGTTTGAATCTCTTTCCGAATCTGTATTGTGTTCTAAATTGATTCGACTTTTGAGTTTTCGGTATTCTTCATCTGCAATCTCACCTTCTGTTTTCATTTCTCGTAACTGTTTCAACAATTTGTGGTTATCGTCTGTGGTATCCGACTCTTCCAGAAAGTACGCTCGAATCCGCATGGCCCCCCAAATCAGGAGTGAAATTGCAAAAATTAATGCAATCCATTGAAGATATGACTCTTTGAAAAATGTAATTAGGTTTGTATTCATGGTCTCTCAGGGCGACTCCTAACAGCTTCTCACACTCTAACTCTTTTCAATGCCAACACATACGTCATTATTGTTGGTCCATCTCGATTTCCAGTATCTCCTCATATGATAACGTTGTGTTCAATGCATTGCGAAATGAATGCCGATCAATCAAATTCTGAATAAATGAACTGAATGAATTGAGTCGTTAGCCGTTTTTTTGCAGCAAATTCTGCCGATGATTGAAGCCTGTGACACTCCACCCTAACATGCATATCAATTGATAGAATTGATCGCTTACACCGAAACGACTACTTATGGACTTTGAAACACGACTCCAACGCGCCATCCAACGCGGTCAGCAAACACGCGATCAACGCGGCCAGGCTGCTATCGACAAGCAAATGACCGAGGAAGAGTATCGACAGCTCCATTCTTCAATACGTTTGGAGCTTTCTGAGCATATTGAAAAGGGAGTTCGGCAAGTCTCAGATCACTTTCCCGGTTTTCGCTACCAAACAGTCGTAGGAGAAGATGGTTGGGGAGCCCGAATTGTTCGAGACGATTTCGCGATCAACGATGGTAAAAAATCAAATCTTTACAGCCGTCTCGAGTTATTGATTCGTCCATTCTCTGAGACGCGCATCATTGAACTCACGACCAAGGGAACAATCCGCAACAAAGAAATCATTTCCAGGAATCACTTTCAATTCCTCGATGAAATTGATATCGACACTTTTTCCGAATTGATCGATGTATGGATTCTCGAATATGCAGAAGCCTATTCAGCCGATGCTTGAACTCTTCCATTGATTTCAATCCAATTGCAATCAGACTCGATAAATACTTAAGGATTCCCATGCCCGACGTTCTGAGAGAAGTTTTGGAGACCGGGTTGGTCGCCATTATTCGTGCCCCTTCCAGTGACCAGCTCGTTGAGGTCACGAAAGCCATTCACGCTGGCGGAATTCGCGTGATTGAAGTCACCATGACAGTGCCAAACGCATTGGACATTATAGCCGAGATTCATCGGGAACTCGGTGATCAGATCATTCTGGGAGCGGGTTCCGTCATCGACAGCGAGACCGCGCGAGCGACTATGCTTGCTGGCGCTGAGTTTATTGTGTCTCCCGTCGTGAAAGCCGATGTGATCCAATGCTGCAAACGATATGGAAAAGTCGTCATGCCGGGGGCATTGACTCCCACCGAAATACTGACGGCGTGGGAAGCCGGAGCCGATGTGGTCAAAGTGTTCCCCGGAAATCTGGGTGGTCCCGAATATTTAAAAGCAGTGAAGGCACCGTTACCGCAAATCCGATTGATGCCAACCGGGGGCGTCAATCTTGAGACTTTAGACTCATTCATGAGCGCCGGGGCGTGCGCAGTCGGTTTGGGAAGCTCTCTGGTCACGAAAGAGATTCTGGCTTCTGGCGATATGAAACAACTTACCGAATTATCGGCTCAATACGTTGCCGCCATGAAAGCCATCAAGGCGTATTAATCTTTACGAACAGAGACACCACAGAGCCGTTCCAGCGACAGCCTGAAGATGATCCAAATCGCTTTCACGGCTTCCGACATTGTGATTTTTGATTCTCCGATTGTGCGATCTTCAAACACAATAGGAGTCTCCACAAACCGACAACCGACTCGCTGGCAGCGATACAATATTTCCTCCATAAACGCATAGCCAGTGCTATGGACTTTCCGAAAATCTAACTCTGCCAGCTTCTCCAAGCGATAACAACGAAAGTTGCCGCTATTGTCTTTGTTTGGTAATCCCAGCAACACACGGCTGTAAACATTGACGCCCCAACTCATCAACTTACGTTTCCAGTCCCAGCCAACAACTCCTCCCCCCGCAACATAACGTGAACCAATCGCGACATCGGCAGATTGCATCAGTGCGAGTAAATCGGGAATGTATTTCGGGGGATGACTCAAATCCGCATCCATCGTGAGCAAGTGATCGTACTGATTGCTCAAAGCATATTCGCAGCCAGCAATGACGGCCGACCCTAACCCGCGTTGATCAATCCGTGAGATTAAATGAACGCGAGAATATTCTTCGCTGAGCGACTTCACGTACTCGCCGGTTCCATCGGGAGAGTTGTCATCCACAACAATCAGATCAGTCTCAGGCAACTGTTCCTGAATCAATGGAATCAGTATCTTCAAATTATCCAGTTCGTTATACGTACAAAGCAGAACCAGAAGTCGCGATTCGTGTTGTGGAAAATTAATGGGACTCACAAGTAAAGAAATCCTCTGTCTACACGTAAAATCGATAAGAGGACAGAGTAACGAATCCGCACAGGGGTTCCAGTGTATCGCTATTCATTCTGCGGAGAGGGATCTATGAGAATTGGTCCCGACTGATCAGATGTCGGAAGTTTGCCGCGATGTTCGGGGGCCGTGAATCCCAAATTGGAAGGGACATATTGACCAGAAGTGTTGTTCTGTTCGGGCATCGGCTCTAGTGGTTGGGGAGCGACAAAATCGGGAAGAGGGGGAATCACACGCCCCTTATTCTGTTTTCCGGGCGTCACAACATTGGGACTTA
>JAQWSQ010000010.1 GCA_029243145.1 Planctomycetaceae bacterium
GTGCTTCTCCAGGAACGCTTCAAACGGCTCGGCTGCATTCACGGCGCCGGCAAGTCCAAAGCCGGCGAGTAGCAGCGGCAGCGTGTGCAAAAAGGGAATGAAGAGTCGCGCCGCGGAGGTGCGGAGAACGTGGAGATTTGGGTTTCGGATTTTGGTTGTCATCGGAAAGTCATTTCTCTGACGATGCAAAAAAGCGGTTTTCGGATTCATTCCAGAATCTCCCGAATCACATGGCTATGCACGTCGGTCAGGCAATGCTGGATTCCGTTATGGTAACAGGTAGGCGGGTGTGATCCATACCCAGA
Organism: Planctomycetaceae bacterium; assembly: GCA_029243145.1. GTDB lineage: Bacteria > Planctomycetota > Planctomycetia > Planctomycetales > Planctomycetaceae > JABURQ01. The sequence goes on from JAQWSQ010000010.1 coordinate 306, forward strand.
AGATGCAGTACGGTCGCGCAGGTTGTAAACATCGGTCTTCCCTTCGGTTCCGTAGAGCTATTACGCCTTTCGGATAGGTTCCGGATACCCTTCGAAAAACTGTTTTTATAGAGTTCTCTGACAGCCCGTAAGGTCAAAAAAGTGAAACGACCCATCAAATCCATGAGCCAGCTCAACTAAAGTTGGACCGAGAGTCCGTTATTCCGTCTAAACATGAATCACCTGAACTTCACTTCGTTGCGATTTCGTCCTGGTGTTCCACGAAACGCAACTGGCGCACGGACTTCTATTGCAATCGAAAACAGCACCAGAAGATGGCACCGGCTTAAGCCGCGTCGCGATAGTAATACTTGAGCATGCCGCCGAGTCGCTCGCGACATTGCATAGTGCCAGATTCGTTTTCAACCTCTTCGACAGGTTCGATCAACTGATTCTTGAGTCCCTGATGATTCCGCTCGGTGTGATAGTGTGCCACGTATTGTTTGAGTGTCCTACGCAACTGTCGCTTACTAAAGAATACCATCTTCTCCAGGCACTCGGATTTTAGGCTGCGGAAAAATCGTTCCTGATACGCACTCAGCGAGAACCGTCGTTGACAATCGCGTCAAAGATCCCTGGCCAAGTATGAGTGTCGGCCACGAGGTTGACCGGTAAACCGGCTTCTTCGGCGGCTTGAGCCGTCACGGGACTGATGGCGACGATCTTGGTTTTGTTTCCGAGCAGTGGTTTGGCGGAATCGGGAAGTAAACGGGCCGCTCCACGAGCGATTGATGGGCTCGAAAGTGGTAGCCAGTCGATGGCACCGGAGGTCAATTGAGCGATTGCTTCTTGTGACCAATCGAGAACATCGACATTTCGATAGACGGTCAATTTTCTGAATTCTGCGCTCAGAGGGGCAAGCTCGTTTTGCAGGACTTCGCGACCACGGTCTGCACCACACCACAAAACATTTTGTCCCTGAATCGAATCACTCAACGCAGCCGCGAGTTCTTCCGCCCGGTATGTTTCGGGCATGAGATCGGCATTCAGATGAAACTGGCGTAAGGCTTCTGCTGTTGCCGTTCCGATGACCGCGAATTTGACGTGTCCTAATCGTCGCAAATCGTAGCCGAGTTCAAAAAAGCGGTTGAGAAAGTGAGTGACGCCGTTTCGGCTGGTAAAGATTAACCAGTCTTGATGTTCAATCTGTTCGATGGCCTCATCCACCTCAACCCAAAAGTCGGGAGGTTGAATCTCGATGGTCGGCAACAGAACCGGTGTGGCTCCGTACTCGATAGCTAGATCGGCTGTTTCGTAGGCTTGATCCAGTGGTCGCGTGATGGCAATCGATTGACCAAACAGCGGACGATTTTCAAACCATTTCAATTCGTCCCGTAGCGTAACGCAATGACCGATCATGATCAGCGAAGGGGCTGATATCTTCTGGTCTTTCGCTTGAGCAGCGAGTGTTTCAACAGTACCACTGACCGTACGCTGGCTGCCAAGTGTGCCGTGACTAATGATGCAAGCAGGAGTCTCTGGTGAGAGTCCATGATTGATCAGTGAGGTCGTGATTTGTGAAATTCGACGAAGCCCCATATAGAATACGAGTGTTCCGGAAAATTGGGCAAGATTTTCGTAGTCGAGAAACGAATCCGGTTTCGTGGGGTCTTCATGTCCTGTGATGAATGCAACGGCCGATGCGTAGTTACGGTGAGTGACAGAAATTCCAGCATACTCTGCTGCTGCGACGGCTGCTGTGATACCGGGGACAATTTCATACTCAATCCCAGCCTCTCGAAGTGCGGTTGCTTCCTCGCTCCCTCTTCCAAAAACAAAGGGATCTCCACCTTTAAGCCTGACAACCGTTTTTCCTTCACGCGCAGATTGAATCAATCGCAAATTGATTTCATCTTGAGGGACTTGTTTCCCCTCGTCGCTCATCTGACGACTAGTTCTTTCGCAGCGACCAGTCGTGTGTTTGAGTAAAAGTGGATTTGCGAGTCCGTCGTAATAGACGATGTCTGCTCGCTGCAAGCACTGTTGGCCACGAAGAGACAATAAACCTGGATCACCCGGCCCCGCACCTACGAGATACACTTTTCCAAGATGGCTCATGATTCAGCTTTCATCCTGCTGTTTCAAAAATCCGGCTGAGGATTCAAAAATCTGACGTCTGCGTTGCTGGTCAGTCGTTGAGTGAGTGGCTTGATTGAGGTCCGCTTCGTTGGCTTGGCAAATGGCACAACCGACGACCTCTATGTGAAATTTAATATAATCTGAAGCGTCGGAGGAGAGTTGTTCGAGTTGGTACTGCTGAAGCTCTGGACGACTGGGGCAACTGAGGCGATTTCGTCTCCAGATTTCACCGACGGAGTGAATCTGATTCTCGTCCTTCAGGCTCTCAATTTGCTCTCTCAATTCCCGATTCGAACGCAGATCCGCTTCAAGACGGGCCAATTCACTTTCCGGGAGGCTGCTCTCCAGGTAGAAAATTAGTTTCTCTTTGGACCAGTTCTTAGAGTTCATATTCGATGAACATTCATAACATGTCGTAGGGATTGAGGTAGGGACATAGTATTCAAGATGCGGACTGCTTGCCAGCCGTTGTCAGGATCGTTAGCATGTTCGGACGGCAGAACAGAATCCTATTTGGGGTTCTTTGTCATCTCTTTTCTCCTATACCGGAAAGAGTATGACGGCTGCCTCCCCTATAAAAAAGCATAAAACAAGCCGATTGATACGACTCTGACAGAGAGGATTTACCGTGGCTTTGGAAGCAATCAAGCTGAGTCAGGACGAGATGCTCGCGAAGGCGAAAGATCTCCGCAAAAATATCATTAATATGACGACCGCTGCCGCCAGTGGACACCCCAGTAGCAGTCTTTCCGCTGTGGAAATTGTGACGGGTCTCTATTTTGGAGGTCATTTGCGGCTCGATCCCGAGAATCCCGGTGATCCCAATCGTGATCGTTTTATTCTGAGTAAAGGGCATGCAGTTCCTGTCCTTTATGCCGCGATGGCTGAACGTGGATTTTTTTCTGTCGAGGAGACGATGTCTCTGCGAAAATTGGGAAGCCCGTTTGAAGGTCACCCGAACTTGAAGCGGATGCCTGGCATCGAAGCATCCACCGGATCCTTGGGACAAGGTCTCTCCATTGGAGTCGGCCAAGCTCTCGGTCTCCGACTTGATGGGAAAGACAGCAATGTCTTCGTCATGATTGGCGATGGAGAAATGGGTGAAGGGCAAGTTTGGGAAGCGATTGCCGCTGCTGCCAAATACAAATTGGGCAATTTGATCGCAATCATAGATCAAAATGGCTACCAACAGACAGGAGCCACAAAAGATGTGCTCGATCTCACACCGTTTGCTGACAAAATTGCCCCTTTCGGTTGGCACACCCAAACGATTAACGGCAACGATCTTGGTGAAGCTTTGCAGGCATTGGAAGTTGCTGCCAGTGTTACTGATCGGCCTTCTGTGATTGTTTCTCAAACTCAAAAAGGATTCGGAATCCTTCCGATACTTGAAGAAACGGGCGATCTGAATTACCACGGCAAACCGCTTTCCAGCGAACTGGCCGAAAAAGCCTTAGCTCACATTGGCTGAATGTCTGGACATCCCAATGTGTAGGCTTTGAGGTTGTTAAATTATTACTCGATAAATACAGATAGCATTTGAACGAAAGATCGAACTATGGCGATCGGAGAGTTAAGCGGATATCAAATGGGGCAGGCCACTCGCGATGCGTTTGGAGACGCTTTGGCCGCTTTGGGAGATGAGTTTCCCGCCCTTGTGACTGTTGATGGCGATGTTGGGAACTCGACTCGTACAGAACCCTTTGCGTTGAAGTACCCAGAACGTGGCTTCAATGTTGGTATTGCCGAGAGCAATATGGTGAGTGTTGCGGGCGGACTGGCCGGTACCGGAAAAATACCGGTTGTCGCAAGTTTCGCCTGTTTCCTGCTCAACAATGCGTTTGATCAGATTCGCATGTCGGTCGCTTTTCCAAATCAAAACGTCAAATTGGTTGGTACTCATGCCGGTATTTCGATCGGCGAAGACGGTCCTTCACAAATGGGAATCGAAGATGTTTCCTTAGCGTGTTCCATGCCCGGTGTGGTTGTGATGGTTCCCGCTGATGCGGTGACCGCGAAAAAAGCAACTCGTGCGATGGTCGAACATCAAGGGCCTACCTACCTCCGTCTTGGACGTCCTAATGTTCCTGCTTTGTATGACGACAGTGTCGATTTTCAGATCGGAAAATCAATCACTCTCAAGGAAGGCAGTGATGCCACAATTATCGCCAATGGACTCATGGTTTCCATTGCGGCGGACGCTGCTAAATTATTGAGTGACGAAGGTATCGATGTGCGTGTCGTCGACATGCACACCGTGAAACCTATTGATCGCGAAGCTGTTGTGTCGGCCGCCAAAGAAACTGGTTGTATTGTCGTTGCGGAAGAACACTTGCATCACGGTGGACTCGGTTCGGCTGTGGCTCAGGTGGTCAGTGAAGAACATCCAGTTCCGATGGGATATGTCAATGTCGGCGATTGTTACGCCGAGAGTGGTGACCCCATGGGGCTATTAGGGAAATATGGATTAACGGCAGAGAAAATTGTCTCTACCGTCAAAGCCGTAAAAGCTCGCTGAATTCCGAACTCGGTTGACAGTGTTGCATTCCCGTTCGAATGACTTGGCGTTCCCTCTCGCCTTGTGGAAATGTGGTAAGATTTCGTGATTTCGTATCGGTCCTTTCGAAATACCGACCCTCCCCGATTGGTCAAGCTATGGCACGAATGTCAGCTCGGTCGGGGAGCTGCTGACGGTCTTCGTTCTGATGCCTTTGAAGCGGTCAATTTTCATAAGACCTATTTCGACTCGCAGGGTCTTATTCTTGCTTTCGATGAAGAATCAGGCGAGGCCATCGGTTTTGTCCATGCGGGGTTTGGCACCCTGGAAGATGGGACAGCTCTTGATGATCGGCTCGGCGTCGTTTGCGTCATTATGGTGCATCCCGAATATCGTGGAAAAGGTGTCGGGCGAGAGTTATTGCGACAAGCTGAGTCTTATCTTATCGTGAAGGGCGCGACAGAAATACGAGCGGGTTCCGCACCGCCTCACGATCCATTTTACATGGGCGTCTATGGCGGAACGAAACCTGCCGGCTTCCTCGAGTCTGATCCTGTGTCGAGGCCTTTTATTGAAGCTTGCGGATATACGGAACACGAGCAGCGAAACATCTACTTCCGAGATTCGGAAAATAGTACGGCACCGATGAATATGAAGATCATGGATCTTCGCCGACGTATGCAGTTAGCCGTTACCGATCGACTCCCAGACAGATCGTGGCGAAATGCGATTCGGCATGGGAATCTGGATTACATTCGTTTTCTGTTACAGCCCAAGAACGGAGAATCTCCGGTGGCTGGTGTGACCATTATCGGATTGGATTTCTATCTGTCGAAATGGAACAGACGCGTTGTTGGTATGACAGACGTGTTTGTTGTCGACGATCACCGAGAGCAATCGGTTGGACAAACATTAATTACCGAGGTGTGCAAACGCCTCAAAGATGAATTGGTCACTGGCGCGGAAGCTCATGTTCGCGCTCTGGATGAGGCTGGTAACAAGCTTTTGATATCGGCGGGCTTCTATCAAGTCGATACGGGGATTGTCTATCGAAGAGCGATTGACGATTTTGAAAGTTCGACTGTTAAGTTGCTTGCCGAAAGCGAGCGGGCGAGCGAGGCTCTTGCAAAGCCGGTC
>JAQWSQ010000004.1 GCA_029243145.1 Planctomycetaceae bacterium
TGAACTTCCCCAGGAATCGTGGGCGCGGGTTACGGTTAGGTGGCCAGTGCAAACTGTGCGGGGCTCAAATAGCCCAAGGCCGAGTGTTTACGGATGCGGTTGTAGAACACTTCAATGTATTCAAACAGACTCGCACGAGCAGCTGATCGGGTCGTGTAACGCTCGTGATGCACAAGTTCTTTCTTCAAGGTTGCGAAAAATGATTCCATGGGCGCGTTGTCCCAGCAATTTCCCTTCCGGCTCATCGAACAAGTGATCCCCCGAGAGGTCAACTGTTCTTGGTACGCTTCACTGGCATACTGACTCCCGCGATCTGAGTGGATCATCAACTGCTGGAGTTGTGCGTCACTGAGCGACTCGTGAGCGATTGCCATCTGCAAGGCATTCACCACCAGGTCCGTTGTCATGCGCTTGGCCAACGACCACCCCACCACCTTGCGGCTCGATAAATCCAGGACCGCTGCCAGATACATCCAACCCTCTTCCGTCCAGATGTAAGTGATGTCGCTCAACCAAATTTCATTGACGTTCGTGGCCTGATCAAACTGACGATTCAAGTGATTCTCGGCCACGGGACGAGAATGCTTGGAGTCCGTTGTGGCCTGGAACTTCTTCTTGGTTTTGGCGCGAATCCCCGCAGTTTTCATCAGCTTCGCGACCGTATTCTCCGAGAATTCGTAGCCCCGATCGCATAACTCCTGGTGCATCCGTGGCGAACCGTACACTTCCCGCATCTGTTCATGAATTTCCTGGATGGCTTCCAACAGCTCCTGCTGACGTACCGTCCGCGAGCTGGGAACGCGATTCTTCCAAGCGTAAAAACCACTCCGCGAGACCTCGAAGACATCGCACATTCTCGCGATTTCAAAGTTCTCTTCATGCTGGTCGATAAAGGCGAATCTCACTGGTTTTCCTTCACGAAAAAAGTGGTGGCTTTTTTTAAAATCTCTCGCTCCATCCGCAGCTTGTGGTTCTCTTCGCGTAGCCGTTTCAGCTCGGTTCTTTCAGACTCGGAAAGGCTCGTGTCCTGTTTTTCATTCTTGCTGTCCATGGACTTTTCTTTCCAATTGCGAATCACGCTGACGTGAACATCGAGACTGCGGGCCGCTTCGGCCAGTGAATACCCTTGATGGATGACCAGTCCCACTGCATCTCGTTTGAACTGATCAGAAAAACGCCTTCGCATCTGTTTTCCAGATGATGACGATCCAGACATAGTCGACTCCTCACTGAGAGCTTACACTCTCAACAGAGCGCCCACGATTCCTGGGGAAGTTCACCGCGGATTAATTAGCACCTGTTTCACCGGTCAGCAGAATCTTCAATACGTCACATTTGATGGAAGGAAAATTTCGATGCACGGCTCTCTACTGTCAAAATTGCTGGTTGTCTTCCTCATCGCAGGCTCGCCGCTGTTCGCTCAGGAAAAGAGCGTCAAGCCGGGGATCAACAAGAGCTTCGAGACTCCCGATGTCCCCAAATTCATCGAACGATTCGAGCGGGAAGGGCGGGATGTTTTTGATCACCAGAAACAGATTCTAGCCGCATTGGATCTCAAACAGGGAATGAAAGTGGCCGACGTAGGAGCCGGTACGGGACTCTTCACACGACTCTTTTCGCCGCGTGTTGGTTCCTGCGGGAAAGTCTATGCCGTTGATATTTCCGATGAATTCGTCACCCACATTCAAAAAACGGCCAAGGAACAACGTCTCATCAACATCGAAACGGTCGTTTGTACACCCGATTCTGTCGAACTTCCTTCGAACACCGTAGACTTGGTATTCATCTGCGACACTTATCACCATTTTGAATATCCCTACAAGACGATGCGTTCGATTCACCAAGCACTCAAGCAGGGTGGCGAAGTTGTATTGATCGACTTCCAACGAGTTGAGGGTGTCAGCGATGAATGGACCATGGGACACGTTCGCGCGGGGCAGTCGGTTTTCACCAAAGAAATTCTCGACAGCGGCTTTGTACAGATCGATGAAAAACTCGATCTCTTGGATGAATCTTACTTCGTGCGTTTTCGAAAGAAATAAAATCGAGATTTGAAGATCATGGCCATCTTTGTTTGCACGACTGGTCAAGCTGGTCGTTCCACTCAATGTGAACCTGATCCTCATTCGAGTTCTTCTCGGTATTTGTGAGTATCAGTTTTCATCTGTGTTCTGTGTGGGAAAAATTCCAAGCACGTTCGCATTCAACATGCTTGCGCACGATGGCTATTGTCTCTTGTGCGTTCTGTACCCACTGAAATCGGTTCCAATGCCTGCGGTACACCGATAGGCGACCTGTCGGTGCTACCTGATTTATTTTTCTCTGCGCCGCTGCGTGAGTTATTTCTTTCTGCGTTTTCGGCGGCTTTGCCTCAAATCAACTGATCCCCGAAGTGATCTTGCCAAATGCGATCTACCAGAGTTAGCGTTCGTGGTTCGCCGACAGGCGACTCGATCTTTGACAATTTGAACGTCATTACAACTCACAGACCCCCGCGGCTTGCGCCGCAGGGCTATCAGGAAACGCGTCTCTAACAACATAGCCCATAGCCCCACTGCGCAAGCAGTTGGGGTCGGTTCAAATGTCATAGATTGTTCAACAATGACGACCGCTGCATCGTGAGAAAGGAGGCGATCTCGCGTGACGTGGAAAATGCGTCCCGACAAAAAACGACATCTCGTCAACACGAGGCAATCAACGCAAACCGAAGCGAGCCAACGACTTGCTCAAGGGTATGGAAGATTCGGAATCAAGATTCGGCAACATTCGGGCCAAGATTTGGTCAAGATTCGGTCGAGGTGTGTCCCCCAATCTCCGAATCTTGACATCTTGAAACGGGTGTTGAGTGTTCGAGAACGAGATCCGACAACAAAAATCGGTGCAAAACCTTGCTATTGACCGATTTGGGGGATAATCAGACAATTCCGTCGCGCTGAATTTCTCGCAAGAGAACCCCTGACAACGAATCCTGACATCAATAAGTACCACGGAAGGTCATTTGATGAGTATCCATCCCACTGCCATTATCGACGAACAAGCCACCATTGCCGACAATGTTACCATTGGTCCGTATGTCGTGATTGAAGGCCCGGTCAAAATCGGTGCTGGTACCACGATCAAGGCCACTGCCGTCATCACCGGCTATACCACGATCGGCGAGAATTGTGAAATCTACCCACATGCCGTTATTGGGGGAGAGCCTCAAGACATGCATTATGAGGGTGAAGAATCGTATGTCGTCGTTGGCGATAATTGTATTCTTCGCGAAGGGGTCACCATTCATCGAGGTACGGGTGAAGGAACAACCACTTTCATCGGTGATCGATGCTTTTTGATGTCAAACGCACATGTGGGACACAACTGTGTTGTCGGTGACGATTGCATCCTGATCAGTGGATGTTTACTAGGTGGACATGTCACAGTTGGCGAGCGAGCCGTGATCTCGGGGAACACTGCTCTGCATCAGTTTGTTCGCATCGGCAAGATGGCCATGCTGGGTGGTGTGGCAGCCGTTGTGCAAGATGTGCCGCCTTATGCCATGACGAACCACGATGGTCACGTGGTGAGTATCAATGTGGTCGGACTAAAACGTGCCGGGTTTAACTCGGAAGAACGCGGCGAGATCAAAGAAGCCTACCGCTTGATGTATCGTGAGTCGTTGCCGTTGGGGCAGGTCGTCGCGATGCTGACACAAAACCCCTGTTCTGATGTGTTACAACCATTGGTCGATTTTCTGGAAGGTTCCAATCGAGGAATCGTTAAAGGGACTGTTCGCAAACGTCGCGCTGCGTAGTGGCAGTTTAATCGATGAGAACAACGAGCAGTGATTCTGCGGCCGAGAGGCCGAGCGAGAGTGCATTGCCGTTCACGGAAATGGTCATGATCCCTCCCGAGAGATTGCGATTTTCGACGACACCTGTCGTGTCGATATTCAGATTTGAGTCTGACAGGTATCGCAAGAAATCTCCCTGTTGATCGGTGACGCGCGCCAAGCGGAATTGTTGTCCGGGCTGACAACTGGACAGGCTGACAATCTCGCGAGTGGTTCCGCGCAATTGACCATCTTCCGTCGGAATGGGATCGCCGTGAGGATCGAACTGGGGCCGTCCCAAAAATTCGTCGATTTTTCCGACCAGGAAATCGCTCACCGAGTGTTCCATATCTTCGGCTTCCTCATGAACTTGATCCCAAGTGAGATCGAGAGTCTTGACAAGGAAGAGTTCGATGAGCCGGTGACGACGCAACATCCGCATGGCCAGCTTCCGGCCTGATTCAGTGAGAGCCGCTCCCTCGTAAGGTTTATACTCGGCTAACTGACTTTCGCTGAGCGTTTTGAGCATGCTGGTGACGGTGCCGGGCGAAACGATCATCGCTTCGGCAATTTTTCCGGTGGACATCAATATTTCGCCGGTCTGCAACTCGTGCTGCAAGATGGCTTTCAGATAGTTTTCAACGGTCAGGGTGGTCATAGTCGCTGGTCTGATAAATGCGATGCGGGCAGAGAATTATTCGAGGGTCGATCCAAAAATCCAATCTCAAAACTCTCAAGATTGTGTAATTCCTGATTATTCCTGTCGTTTCCCCTCAATATAGACAGCCTCGACACTTCCCGGAAAGGTAACTCCTGCAAACGGAGACCAACCACATTTCGTCTTCAAGTCCTTCTCTTTGACGGTCCAGGAACGCGAGAGATTCAAAACTGTAACGGACGCCACGTAACCCGGTTCGAGTCGCCCAAACTTTTTGGGAGCGGTAAAGGGATTCACAAATGCTCCGGGGTTGGCAGAGCAGACTTCGGCAATCCGTTCGGGACTAAAATTTTGCTCGGCCATCAGCCAGGTTGTGAACGCCGCAAACGTATCCAGGTGCGGTTGCCCGGAGATTCCTCGTTCGTTTTCTTCTTTAGTGTGTGGTGCATGATCGGTGGCAATGTAGTCGAGCGTCCCCTCACGGAGAGCATCGAGCATTGCCAACTTATCGGCGTTCTTTCTTAACGGAGGATTCATTTGCATCCAGCCGCGATTTTCGTCCGTCAAATCACTGTCATCATAATAGAGATGATGAGGGGTGACTTCGCAGGTAACGGGTAACCCTTTTTCACGAGCCTCTCGTATGAGAGGGATTCCTTCGCCGACTGAATAGTGACACAACTTCCCAATGAGTTCGTACTTCTCAATCATCTGCAAAGCAAACTTTGTGGCCGACAGTTCGCATTCGGGCGGGCGGCGTTCTTCATGTGTTGCCGCACTGGCGGCAGCATCCAGAAGTTCGGGATCTTCGCAGTGGAAGCTGACGTGGCAACCGCGATACGCAGAAAGTGTTTCATCGAGTTGTGCCAGTGATTTGAAAAACAGATCCCCCACACTGGGGCCCATATAGGCTTTGTAGGGAACCTTGCGAGAGAGAGGCTTTGTGCCGGGGCCGATTCCCGCGTAAAGCGTCACTTGAATCGGGACATCACGTTGTCGCAGATGCTCTTCCTTCGCCGCATACGATTCATCATCGATGGGGGCAGCCGGATTGTTGGGCATATCGGCGACCTGTACGATACCTCCGTGAATCGCGGCGGCTGAAACGGTTTGAAAATCTTCTTTATAGATTTGCTCTTCACTGACATCATCGCGGGCGTGAATATGGATATCACCCATTCCGGCAAAAATGAGACAGTCATCGCTGTAAACAGTGTCAGGTTCGCCCGGTAGATCACCCACGGCAGTGATGATGCCCTCTTCGAATCGGATCCGACCTTTGGTGACTCCTTCCGGGGAGACGAGTTGTCCTTCAATCAGCATCGAAATCTCCGAGATCGTTTTTGCGTTTTGGTTTTTAACAGCATACGCTGAGAGTCTCGATTGAGAAACCCTTCCCAACTTCGGAGTGTTCCGTTATGACCAGTTTTCGTTTTACGCAGATCATCATTCTGGCTTCGCTCTTGATGGGAACCTCTGCATCGTCTTTCGCTCAGGAAACGGCAGAGTCTGTTTCCCGTGTTTTTAAGGAAGGACGATCTTCATCGGACGCACGGTTGGGGAAACTCCGCAATTTGAAAGATGCCTATCACCCGTGGATCCCACCTACCAATAAAAACGACTGGATCGAAACTGCCGAGAAAATTCGTACCAAACTCAAAGTCAGTAACGGCTTGATCCCTGCCTGGTCAAAAACGCCGCTCAACGCGGTGGTTCATGGTGAGATTCATCGCGGCGATTACATCGTGCAACGTGTCTACTTTGAATCGATGCCCGGCCATTATGTGTCGGGGAATTTGTATCGTCCCACCAAGCTGGACGGCAAAGCGCCCGGCATCCTCTCTCCCCACGGCCATTGGACCGATGCGCGATTTTCGGATATGGGCGAAGAGGCCGCATTGAAAGCGATTGACGAAGGAGGGGAGAAGTATCTTTCCGGTGGTCGACATCACATACAAGCTCGCATGGTGCATCTCGCTCGCATGGGCTGCATCGTTTTTCATTACGACATGGTGGGTTATTCCGACAGTAAAGTGATCGATCATCGTGCCGATTTCGCCGATGCGGAAGCCGGGTCGTGGTTGATTAACACCATGGGATTACAAACTTGGAATTCGATTCGAGCACTCGATTTTCTGACATCGTTGGAGCAGGTGGACTCGGATCGAATCGCCGTGACCGGTGCGAGTGGTGGAGGGACTCAAACATTCATGTTGGCAGCACTGGATGACCGCGTTGATGTGGCTTTTCCTGCCGTGATGGTTTCGACCGCCATGCAAGGGGGCTGTGTCTGCGAAAACGCCGACTATCTGCGAATTGGGATTAATAATGTCGCCATCGCTGCACTGTTTGCACCCAAACCGCTGGCGATGACCGGTGCCAACGACTGGACGATCGATATCGAGTCCAAAGGCTTGCCTGAATTGAAGCAGGTCTATTCCCTCTATGGTCAGCCCATGAATGTTTATGCCGAAGCGCATCCCGAGTTTGGTCACAACTACAATTACGTCTCACGTGAAATCATGTACCAATGGATGGCCGAGCATTTGCATCTTTCCGAGGCTTCGCTGGAGGAAACCGACTTTTGGCCGATTCCTCAAGAAGAACTCTCGGTGTTTGACGAACAGCATCCGTTGCCGGAAAACTCCAAATCTGCTGCCGAATTAAAGAAGTGGATGATTGGCGAGTTGCAGAAAAATCGTGCGGAGATGCAACAATTGGCGCAAGAGAATTTCGCGGGGTATCAATCTGAGATGAAGGAAATCCTGTTTACTCTGTTCGATCAACAGCGTTTCCTGAACCGGGGACAGGGCGAGACAACGTATAAGACCGAAACTCAGAAAATCATGCTTGAGGGTGATATCGAGCTGGTGAAAGGAACTTTCAGCGCCAGAACTTATAGATTCTCGATTCCGTTTCTGAGTTTGTCACCCAAAGAAGCCCCTAAGACGGTTTTCTGGTTTGACGAGCAGGGAAAATCTCACTTGTTTGAAGAAGATGGTGGGATCAACCAGGACGTGCAGAGATTGCTCGACGCGGGGTATCAGGTGATCTCAACCGACGCGTTTCTGACAGGAGAATCGAAAGATTCCAAAATCGGCTACTCTCGACCAGTCGATGAAAAATATTCCGGTTACACTTATGGTTACAATGCACCGACTCTCGTAGAACGCGTTCGCGATCTGAATTTATTCATGCCGACTTCCCCCAAGGAAGGGGAGGTCATTATTGTGGGGACTGGCGATGCCGGGATTTGGACTTTGCTCGCTGCATCAACGGATCACGCCAATATTAATTTTGACCGACTCGTTGTGAACCTAGATGGCTTCACGTTCGCCGACATCGAGAAGACATCTGATCCCAATTATCTCCCCGGTGCCGTTCGTTACGGCGACATTGGTGGATTTGGAATGCTCGCGAATCCTCAAAATTTACTCGTCGTAGGTGGCGTGGCGGAGAAGTCGCAGACGGCTCAATTACTGAAGCTGGGAACACCGGGACAGAATGGAAAGTTGCGGATCGAGAGTAAGAACCTCAGCCGCAAACAGATTGTTGATCTCATTCTGAAAGCGGAGTGAAACTCACCAGCCGAGGCTGATGTTGGTTTCGATGGCGCGTTGCGCTTCGGTTTGATCAGATCCGGTGTCTCGCATGTAGAGCCTGATCGCGGAGACTTTGTCTCCTTTGGCGCGGTCGAGACATTCGCGAGCGACTTCGTTGGGGCTCATCGGTTGGTCGATGCCGAGCATTCGTTTCGAGATGACCCAGACATCGCGCGGTCGGCGCGAGACACGAACCACTTCCTCTTCAGGATAGGATTCGTTGGCAAGCGATTTTGCTTGCTCATCGTCGTCTGCCCAACCAATCATGATGTGAGCGGTCGTCTCAATTTCGTACAGCGCCATGGTTATTCTCGCTGAGAGTCCATTCTCGATTTGTCTAAGCGTGCCAGCTTCCTACCGTGCAGCATCTCTCATCTGTTATCGACCGGGGAAATCCGGGTTGATGAGATATCTTAGTACATTTTTAGAAAACTCGCCATGCTGGCCGATGTTAAACCGATTTGGATTGCTTTTGGTCCCACTTCTCTTCGGCGGAACTCTTTCGTAGATATAGGGGTTCCAGCGACCAATAGTCGGCCAGGGGGATGTCTTCTCGGACGGAAAGTTCGCAGATTGCCGCGGCGGAGGGATGATGTTTCAAATCTTCCAGAAGGCGTTCTCTGTTCTGGAGTTGCGACGAATACCGCGTCAATCCGGGACCACTCAGAAATTCGTTGCCTGTCAGGGAATTCTCGAACAATTGGGCCGATTCGATGCGGATATTTCCGATTGGCGTCCATTCTGCTGCATCATTTCGTTCAAAATCACCCACGAAAAGATCGCCTCTTTGAGCATCGCCGATAACCGTGACAGCATCAATTGTCGTCGGAGATTGATGAGCAACGGCCAAAAAAGTGTCGATGCCTTTCACTTCGCAACCCAAAGAGTAAGCCAGCGTCTTAGCGGCCACGACGCCGATCCGCAAACCGGTGAAACTGCCGGGACCGATACTGACCGCGATGCGACCAATATCGGCAGGCTTGAGGCTGTGTTCTTTCAGGAGCTCATCCAGAACTTGAAAAATTGTGGTGGCATGTTTTTGGGATTGCGCACCTAACGAACGTTCGAGAGGAGCGCCTTGCCCATTCCAAATCGCGACACTGCCACGACGTGTTGATGTTTCGAGACCGAGAGACCACATGAGGAGTTCACCGAGTGTCTCACTCGGCGGCTTTTTTACCTTTCTTGAAATCACCAGCAGTCACGATGTAGATCGAGTCGAAGTTGATATATTTGGTGAGAGCTTGACGAACCTCTTCCGCAGTCACGGCATCAATCTTCTCTTCGAGGTCGTCGTAATACGCCATACTTCGATCAACGTGTTCTGTTTTTGCAAGAATCGTAGTGAGATTCTTGTCGCTGCTTCTCGAAACAATCTGCTCTTGCAGATATCCTTGCTGGGCGGCTGCCAATTCTTCTTTGGTGATGCCGTCCTTGCGAATGCGTTCGACTTCTTCTGCAATTGCAGCAATCACTTTCTCCATGTTATCCGGGTTCGTGATCGCATACAGGTAAAAGAGTGCCCGATCATTGGTGGCTTGAGCGTTGAAGCCCGAGCCGACGCCGTACGAGAGACCATCTTTTTGACGCACTCGATCTCCGAGTCGCGATGACAGGGAACCACCACCCAGGATGAAGTTTCCGATGACGAGTGCCGGATAATCGGGGTGTGAATCACTGATCGGCAAAGTCGTTGCGCCAAAATAAGTGGCATTCGCTTTGTCGGGTGTTTCGACGACTTCGATGCGACCTTTGATGTCGAGATCGCCCGGTTTCATGATTTCTGTGTAAGCGACATCGGTTTTCCACTCCGAGACGATTGATTCGATACGTAGGACGATCAAATCGGGATCAAAATCGCCCACAATGGAAAGAACTCCGTACATTCCGTTCAACTGTTCCTCGTAGAGTTTGTTGAGACGTTCGGTGGTCACGGCTTTCACCATGTTCACTTCTTCGTCGAAGCTGGGAACATAGCGAGGATCACCCATTGGAAATGGTGAAGTGATTTGCCCAATTTTTTTCTGGGCAATTTTGGTGGGATCAGTCGAATTTTGTTCGAGTGTTACGATTTCGGCATTTTTCAGGATGTCGAGTTCTGCTTTTGGGAAAGTCGGTTTACGCAAAACTTCTTCCAGAATGTCGAGCACTTTGGGCAGATTTGTTTGTTTACATTCGATGCTGAAAGTTGCTTTACCGGCACTGGCCGATGCCGACAAACTCGCCAACTGTTGATCGAGTTGGTCTTTAAGTTCCTGACGTGACAGAGACTCGGTTCCCCGCAACATCATCTTGGGAAGATACTCGGTCTCTTTGGAGTATCCTTGCAGCGATTCTGCATTGCCGTAATACAGGTCGAGTTTCAGATTGACGACTGCTCCGCGTGTTTTCTTCGGGAGCAAAGCCGCTTCGATACCGGAGGCTAATTTGACACGGGTCGTGCGTTTTTCAATATTTTGCGGAGAGACATCGAAGGCTTCTCCCAAGGCGACATCTTCGCGCCCTTTGTAATCACCAATCATTTCGGCCAGGTCGGGAGTCGCCGGAATACTGATTCGGTTTGGTGTTTCCACTGGAATATAAATCCCCGTGGTGCGGTTGTTTTCTTCCAGATAAAGTTTCGCGACTCGGTTCACGTCCTCAACGGTGACTGCTTCGACGCGGTCGCGGTAGAGGAAATAAAGTCGCCAATCTCCTTGGGCGGCCCACTCCGAAAGTTCGACAGCGATGGAACTGCTTTTCGAGGCTGAAAGTTCCCGCTGTTTCAGCAATGATTGTTTGGCGCGCTGGACTTCTTCTTCGGTCACACCGTTTTCTCGGAGTTCTTCGATGGCTGTGTACATCGCATCCAGAACGGTTTCCGGTTCGTTTCCTTCGTTCACTTCGACCAACAATCGCAAGATTCCGGGATCGTGTAACGCAAAGACGCCGCCGTAAACTCCTGCCGCTAACTGTTTCTCGACGAGTGCCTTATACAGTCGCCCGGCTGGTTCAGCCGTCATGATACTTTCCATGACATCGGTGGCCGCAAAGTCGGGGTGTCCACCACTCGGGATGTGATAGATGGACCCGACGACAGACACTTCGCCGACACGCTTCAAGGTGACGATGCGTTCGCCATCCTGAGCCGGCTCTTCGGTGTAGGTTTGTGGCAGTTCTCGTTCGGGGGCCGGGATGACTCCAAAATGCTTCCCGATGAGCGAGAGTGCGTTGTCCGTTTCAAATTTTCCCGCAACAACAATCATTGCATTGTCGGGTTGATAATACTTTTTGTAGAACGCTTTCAGATTTTCGATCGGCACACGTTCGATATCGGCTCGGTTGCCGATGGTTGACTGTCCGTAGTTGTGCCACTGAAACGCGGACGACATCATGCGTTGAAACAGAATCGAATAGGGGTTGTTTTCACCGCGTTCAAATTCGTTACGAACGACTGTCATCTCGGAGACAAGATCTTCCCCTTTGACGTAGCTGTTGATCATGCGGTCGGCTTCCATTCGAATTGCGAATTCGAGATTTTCGTCGCTCGCGGGAAGTGTTTCGTAATAATTGGTGCGATCAAGCCAAGTGGTGCCGTTAAAATTGGCTCCCCGCTCGGTCAAAACTTTGGGAATGTTGGGATGGTCGGGAGTTCCCTTGAAGAGCATGTGTTCGAGCAGGTGAGCCATTCCAGCTTCGCCATATCCTTCGTGCCGACTACCGACAAAGAGTGTCAAATTGACGGTGACTTTGGAACTGGAAGGGTCAGGAAACAGCAGCACTTTCATGCCGTTTTCGAGTCGGTACTCGCTGATTCCTTCAATGGTCGTCACTTTAGTCATCCCTGACTCCTCAGCGTTAACACGTAGGGGGTGAACATTCATCGCCAGCAATATGACCGTCGAGACAACAACTCCAGAAATCGTAAGCCGCCGCTTCATCGTGGACTCCTTCATTATTTCCAAGGCGAGAACGAATTGTTTTTGAACTCCTTAGCTATTGCTAAATCGTAGCACGCCGGCCCAGCGAAAGAAACACCCTGAGACGTTCGAGATACTGTTCGTTTCTGGAGTTTTCCGCTATTGTAATCAGGGAAACTCTCTCTAAATTATTTTGTCATGACCGATTCCAACCTCACTCCTGATCCTGCTGGCGAGAACGATCGTAAGCCTGACGAGAGCGAATTCGATCAATTACACGAGTTGATAGATCAGCTCGATGATCAAATTTCCGAATATCAGGCATCACTGACACAGTCAGCTCCGCCGGTCGATCTTCAATCTCCCACCACGGGTTCATCAGGGATCCCTCTTCAAAATTCAATCCCGATGAGCACCGACGACCCACGAGTCGGCGATGTTCCTCGTTGGAAGTTCCTGCACCTGGCATTGTTTCTGCTGACATTTCTCAGTTGCTTTTACAAAGGGATGGCTTCAGGTAGTCCAGCGATCCTAAATCCATTTGCGTTCCCTCTAATTCCACATGAAATCTTGATGGAAATGCTGTGGAACGGCTTCCAATATTCGTTTGCCGTGATGCTCATTTTATTCTCGCACGAGATGGGACATTACTTGCAAGCGAAGCGTTATAAAGTTGCCGCGTCTCCACCGTTTTTCATTCCGATGCCCTTATTACCTTTCGGGACGATGGGCGCGGTCATTGTGCAGCGGTCGGGATATGCGGATCGTAAAAAACTTTATGACATCGCCATTAGCGGGCCGTTGGCCGGTTTGGTGTTTGCCTTACCCGTTGCGTGGATGGGCGCTCTGAACTCTGAAGTGGCCTCACGAGCAAAATTAGTGGGTCAGTCGGTCGAGTTTGGTGATCCGTTGGTGATGCAGTGGATGTACGAGTTGGTACACGGACCATTAGGGCCAGATCAAGTGATTATGCTCAATCCGCTGTTATTTGCCGGGTGGGTGGGAATCTTTATCACCGCGTTAAACCTGATCCCCATCGGACAGCTTGATGGCGGACATATTCTGTATTCCCTGATTGGCCGACGCGCCCATGTCGTGGCTATGCTGCTGGTTTACGGCACACTTGCCTACATGGTGGCGACGAGAAACTTTCAATACGCATTGATGCTCGGCCTCATCGTACTGATGGGCCCCCGTCATCCTCCTACCGCGAATGACAACATTGAACTCGGGTGGTTCCGAGTGGTTCTGGGTTGGTTGACGTTGGCATTTATTGTGATTGGATTCACGCCCGTGCCAATGGTCATTCCCTAAAGAGATGGGTTATAAAGGCCCGATTTTGCGATTTTAGGTGAGCTGAGTCTCGGCCAGATTTTGCTCTGCGGTGCGGAGTCCCAAAGTTTCGATGACCTTCAAGACAGCCGGGTATTGTGCGCGAATGTGTTTTCGTAGCGAGTCTCGGGCAGGAGCGGCTTCCCCGCGGATCAGGTTTTCCAGAATTTCGCGGTGATGTGCTGCCATCTCTCCTTCGACGTCTCCCCCCAGAGCGGCGTAGTCAAAGAGGGGCTGATAGAAGGATCCGTATCGCTTGAAGAACTCCTGAATGTAACGGTTGTCGGCTAAGCCAATGAAGTATTCATGGAGATTGTTGTCGATTTGCGGGCGGTTCCGATCATCGGGCTGATTGCCATCAAGAATGGATTGCAGACGCGATTGTTGCAAATGAGGGAGTGCCAGTTCCAACGCCTTGAGTTCGAGTGTTTCCCGAATATCGAGAAAGTCTCGTAAGTCGTCGTCGGTCAGTTCTTTGACTCGCCAGCCACGTCTGGGTTCATGAATCAGGAATCCACTGCCGGCCAGTTGGCTGAAGACCTGTCGCAGAACTGTTCGACCTACGCCATATTTTTCGGTGAGAACTTCTTCACGGAGAAAATCTTCAGAACCTCGCAAACTTTCATAAAGCACATGTTGCGTAAGCACGTTTTCCCAGTCGATGGGTTTGGGAGGTTCGCCCAGTTCTTGTTCAGTGCTTTCCCCCACACGCTGTGGATTCACGATGAGGCGGCGGTTTTCTCCTTTGAGAATGAGACCGTCCTCATGCAATAAGCCAATGGCTTCGCGCACTGGTGTCAGACTGACCTCATATTCGCTTGCCAAAGCGGCGAGCTTCAGTTTTCTAGGTAAGTTATTACCAATTCGGATTCGACGTTCCAAATCGCTACGGATGTAATCCGTAATGGTCATCTGTTATTCTTTCAGTCATGAAACTCTGTACAATGATATTCTTTCTCAGGGGATAAAGACTACCAAGTCTGTAAGGTATTCTCATTAATTTCATATAACGTGCAATGTAAACTATGGACCTCCGATTGGGATTCCGGTAATGTGGTGGCTCTATATTCAATAACGAAGTGAGTTTTCAGAACGCCGCCGACAAAAGGGACAGTGATTATGAAGGTTGATTGGACAGGAGTTTATCCCGCAGCAGTCACACACTTCCATCAGGACGAATCGCTCGATTTACCTGCAACGATGGCTCATCTCGAAAAGATGATCGATGCCGGTATTCACGGCGTCATCATGTTGGGAACTGTCGGAGAAAACTGTTCGCTCAGTTACGACGAAAAGCTCCTCGTTCTCAAAGCGACCGTCGAACATGTGAATGGCCGAATCCCGGTTTTGACGGGAGTTGCCGAGTGTAGCACCAAATTGGCGTGTCGCTTCGCGGCAGATTCTCAAGCCGCGGGCGTCGATGGCATGATGGTTTTGCCGGCGATGGTTTATAAATCCGATCCTCGGGAAACCATCACTCACTTCCGCTCGGTGGCCAGTTCCTCTGATTTACCGATTATGTGTTACAACAACCCGGTCTCGTATGGCGTTGATATCACCCCCGAAATGTTCGCCGATATGGCCGATGAAGAAAAGTTTGTCGCCATCAAGGAATCTTCCGAAAACCCACGACGTATCACCGATCTTCGCAACGCTTGCGGTGATCGCTATACCCTTTTGTGTGGTGTTGACGATCTGGTCATGGAGTCATTTATTCTGGGAGCCGAAGGTTGGGTTTCGGGGTTGGTCAATGCGTTCCCCCATGAGAATCGATTGCTTTGGGATTTGTTGCAAGCGGACGAATTTCAGCAAGCTCGCGAAGTCTACCAGTGGTACACTCCGCTGCTTCACTTAGACACACATGTCAAATTGGTGCAGTATATTAAGCTGGCCGTTGCCGAGTGTGGTTATGGATCAGAACTGACACGCGCACCTCGATTGCCCTTGGAAGGTGCCGAGCGGGATCAGATTCTCAGTATCATCCGTCAAGGAATTGAAGCTCGCCCGGCGCTCTCCGTCTCCTAGAATAAGGAGGTCAAGATTTCCGCATTTGCAGGAAAGAATTCCGTGGTGAATCAAATTCAGGTTATCGATTCGCATACAGCTGGCGAGCCGACACGTACAGTCATCGCTGGCGGTCCCGATTTGGGGACTGGTTCGTTAACCGAACGTCGAGAGATTTTCCGCGACCGATTTGACGATTTCCGTTCGTGTGTGATCAACGAGCCACGAGGTTCTGACGTGCTGGTTGGGGCGATTCTCACTGAGTCAACCGATGATAATTGCGTGGCGGGAGTGATCTTCTTCAATAATGTCGGCGTTTTACATATGTGCGGTCACGGCACCATTGGAGTGGCCGAAACACTCGCACATCTCGGGCGTATTGAGGTCGGTACACATCTTCTGGAAACTTCCGTTGGGCCGGTGGCGTTTGAGTATCACGGCGAGAATCGAGTCACGATTGAAAACGTTCCGTGTTATCGATCTCAGAAAAGCGTTAAACTGGAAGTCCCCGATGTCGGTACTGTGACGGGAGACATCGCGTGGGGCGGGAACTGGTTTTTTCTGGTGAGCGATCACGGCGAAACATTATCGCTCGATAATACCGACCGGCTTACGGAAGTCAGTTGGAAGATTCGACATGCCTTGGAGACCCATCAGATCACCGGTGAAGATGGGGGTGAGATCGACCACATCGAATTGTTTGGTCCACCGCAGACAGCGGAAGGAAACAGTCGCAGTTTTGTGCTGTGTCCTGGAGGGGCTTACGACCGGTCTCCGTGTGGGACCGGTACGAGTGCTAAAGTCGCCTGTTTAGCCGCTGATGGAAAACTGTTGCCCGGTGAAATCTGGCGACAGGAAAGCATCATCGGCAGTATTTTTGAAGCCAGTTATACGCAATCAGATCAGAATCGAGTGGTCCCGAAAATCACGGGTTCTGCGTACGTGACTGCCGAAGCGACCTTGATTGCCGACCCAAAGGATCCCTTTCAAGCAGGGATCCGAAGATGAGTGATTTCGGATCAGTCATTATCATTGGTGGTGGGGTCGTGGGGGCGTCTTGTGCCCATTATCTGCAACAGCGCGGTGCCCATGTCACGATTGTCGAAAAGGAAACATTCGGGGCCGCTTGTTCGCACGGCAATTGTGGATTTGTGTGTCCTTCACATGTCTTGCCGCTTGCCGAACCGGGAGCGATCCGCTCCACGATGAAAGCCATGCTGAGTCCCAAGTCTCCGTTTTCGATCAAGCCGCGTCTCGATGTGAAATTGTGGATGTGGTTGTTGAACTTCGCCCGGCATTGCAACGAACGCGACATGCTGGCCGGCGGCCATGCGTTACAAGCGTTGTTGATGTCGTCAATGGACGAATACGAACGGTTGGTGAGCGAGAAAGTGGTCGATTGCGAATGGCAGAAAAAGGGACTGCTCTACGTTTATAAAGACCAGCAAAAACTCGATGCTTACGAATCGACCAATCAACTGTTGAGTGAGACGTTCCACGAACCGGCGATCAAATATTCCGGGAAACAGCTAGAGGAACTTCATCCGGCTCTCAAGCCGGGCCAAGCAGGAGCTTGGTTTTACGAACACGACGCGCATCTGCGTCCCGGCAAATTAATGAGTTCCTGGAAAGACAAACTACTGACCAACGGCGCGACCATTAAAGAAGGTTGCGAGGTTCAGAGGATCGTTCAAAAGGACGGTCAGGCGGTTTCTTTGCAGACCAATCAGGGGGAACTGACGGCTGACAGGTTTGTTGTTGCCACGGGGGCATTAACGCCATTTCTGGAAAAGTTTCTTGGTTGCAAAATTCCGATTCAACCCGGTAAAGGCTATTCCCTCACGATGCCCAGGCCGGAACTCTGTCCGACTGTCCCGATGATTTTCCCGGAACGGCGCGTGGCCGTAACTCCGATGGAGAGTGGTTATCGCCTGGGATCGATTATGGAATTCGCCGGCTATGATGAATCGATTAAGCCGGAACGATTGAAACTTTTGCGTGATGGGGCCGATGCGTTTTTGAAAGATCCGTCCTGCGAGCCTGTCGAAGAAGAATGGTTCGGCTGGCGACCGATGACTTACGATAGTTTGCCCATCATTGATCGCTCCCCGACTTTACAAAACGTCTGGATTGCCGCAGGGCATAATATGATCGGTCTGTCGATGTCGACGGGGACTGGCAAATTGATTGCAGAAATGATGGCTGACGAACAACCGCACATCGACCCCACACCGTTTCGAGTGACACGGTTTTGAGAGACCGCTCTTACTCGTTCTCGTCACGACGAATCGGCTGATCGAGATCGGTTTCAATCAGTTGTTCCGGCAATTGTGGAGTCGCTTGTTCGAAGCGTACTTCCCCGAAGGCCGTTCCTCCCGGTGTCATCAATCGCAGATATAACAGCGGATCGATGTTATCGTTGATGGTGCGAAATGCTCCGTCTGCGAAAAGGACGTTCACGCCTTTTTCGTGCAATGATCCCGGCGATGGCCAATGTTCCTCCTTCCCCTCGCGTGAACTGTTCATCGCATAAGGGCCGAGAGACTTCGTGCTGACATGGAACTGTTCGGGAGCGTCTCCCCAAGCGATTTGATCGACACCCACCACAAATGCCAGATTGAATGTTTCCAGCGACATCCAGGTTTTTGCGTTTTGCGTCTCTGAAAGAAGAATGGTTTGGCTCAGCCCGTCGTACGACTTGATTTCATTTTGAGTCCACGATGAGGGGACCGGTTCCGGCCGCCAGGCAACTCCCGAAGAACGGGTCAATAATTGTTCTTCATCGCTGACTTCTCCATCACCATTAAGATCGACGTTGACAGTATGGGGCTCGTCTTCGTAGACGAGACCTTCGTCATCGATACGAAATTTTCCCCAACCACCATTCAGAATGTAACAGCTTTTTCCCGGTGCATATTGTTGTCCGTTCGGACACAACAATTGAATTACGGTTATCGGTTCCAGCTCTGCCATCGGCTTCTCATCAAACTTGATCAAAATTTGATCCGACACTTGCAACAAAGGCATGATGCCGGCGGTCCAGGGGAGATCATTGTTGGTCAGTGGAAGAAAGCGACCCGCGTGATCGTCGGCGTCTGACTTGATGGCGAACGCCAGATTACGGATGCGATTCTGACACGCCACCAATCGTTGCGATTCGCGAGATTGTTGAATATAGGGGACCAAGACCATAGCTAGAATGATCAAGCACACAAGTACCACGATGATCTCAATGATCGACAAGCCGCTTCTGTTCACAAACCGGATGTGTGATTGAGGGCAACGCATTATTGTCCCTCGTGATCGAGGTCGTCGTGGGAGCCGCTTTCAAGTTCGCCTGATTGGATCTCTTTGACTCGTTGTTTCCAGGCAATCACGAAAAAGACCAAACCGAACAGAGCGTAACTGGCCGCAAGGCCGGTCGCTTTGAAAACGAGCACATCTTCGCCGGGCTTCTCTCCGCCAAACCATTCAAACCAGTGGAAGTAAAAATCGACCACGTTGCCGTAATAAATTTGATAAGCGTGCATTAACCCGAGATATGTCAACAACGCAGCAAGACCCGACCAGAATGCTGCCTGAAAATAGCGACGTTCGATCAATTCGGCTCCTATGGCGGCCAGTAAGAGACACGTGAAGATGTATCCTCGTTCGAGCACGATGAGCCCATGAATGAGAAAATCGTTCACACCCGCTGTGTAAATTGCCCCAGCGCCCGAGAGCATTTCTTGTAATGATGTTCCCTCAGCGGCAATGAACGCTCCATGTACGACGGTGAATCCCCAAGCGGCAATCGCGGGAAATAACCCCATTGCGACGGCGGGAGCATGTGATTTGGGAGTCGTTTGGAACGCTTGAGCCGTGATGATTAGGCCGATCCACAAGATAATCGCCATACCGGCATCGAGTGGAATGATGGTACTGATGAGAGTTAAGCATCCGGTAAAGGCGGCGGTCGCGATGACGATCCCGGTGAGTGCGGAATATTTCGATTTGGCTCCTAACTCTTTCCAGCCGGGATGACCAATATAGATCGTGGTCGGAAAACAACTCCCAAAGAGGGCTGCTGTGATTGTTCCTATTCCATTGGCTGCCAATGACATGCCGGTGTGATACTTGTCGCCAGCGGCTTCGGCCGATTCGATGTTTTGCAAACTGCCGAGCAGATTAAACAAGCCCATTGGAATAATGACGGTGAGGTATCCTTGCCAGGCCGTGGGAGTCGCGATCAATTCAAACAGTCCATCTCCTGCGTACTTGGGAAGATGAACTCCCAGAAACGCCGTGGAATGTTTCACAGCTTCGACGGACATCGAATGTTGCACAATTGATTCTGGCAGAAACATAGGACAGACCCACGCAATCAGAGTCCCGACAAGAACGGCCAGAAAACCGCCCGGCAAGCCAAACGGAAATTTGAATTTGGAGAAATAGGACAACAACAGAAATGCCAATGGTACGAGTGCCACGAGCGGGTTCGTAAACATCCGCAAGGCAAACGTCATCGCGATAAACCCAATGGCAATCCCGGCAAGAGTTGACAATAACGCCGCGCGAGGCGTTTTGACCCGGATGAATTCGGCAAAGAGCGATCCAAAGAATTCGATCAAGCCACTTCCGAGACAGGCAATCAGTCCGAGTTGCCAAGCAAAATGAGCGGCGTTTTCAGAATCGGCTCCCGCAGCGAGTTGAGCGTCGTAGGCAGGCTTCATCACGAAGAAGATGTAGATAATCAGCGAGGGGGTATTGATCCCATAGGGAAGGGCGGTGACATCGGTTCGGCTTTCTTTTTTGGCCAATCGGCTCGCTTGCCACGAATAGAACAAGTTGCCGATCAGGATGCTGAGAGCGGCTCCCGGAAGAATATAATCGAGCAATAGTTCCGAATCGGCACCAATGCCGCAAAGTCCGCACATGCTGACGATCATCAACAGTTGAACGAGATTGTCGATCAACAAGCCGAAGAAACCGTCTAAGTCACCGCGGTCGATCGTGAAGAGAGATTTGGCATTCATAATTACAGCCTATCGATTGTAATCGGATTACGTCAATCGGAGAGAAAATGGATCCAGAGGAGAGAGTATATCAATCGCGCGTAAAAAGAGGCGTCCAGTGATTATTTCCGAACGCCTCTTATTCATATTCTGAATAAACATCATCAATCGCGCGTAAAATCGAACATCGGAGTCGACAGATATCGTTCTCCCGAGTCGGGCAAAATCACGACAATCGTTTTTCCGGCGGCTTCCGGGCGGGCGGCAATTTTCAGAGCCGCGGCCATCGCGGCACCGCAACTAATACCACAGATGATACCCTCTTCACGAGCGAGACGCGGAGCCATCTCAAAGGCTTCTTCGTCAGTCACCTGAACGACTTCATCGATGAGATCAGTATCCAGAATGTCGGGGATGAAGCCGGCACCGATGCCTTGAATCTTATGCTTGCCGGGTCCACCACCTGAAAGAACGGGGGAATTGGTCGGCTCGACAGCGACAATTTTTGCCGCCGATTTTTTTTCTTCCTTCAAGTAACGGCCGACTCCCGTGATTGTGCCACCCGTTCCCACACCGGATACGAAGTAATCGATGTTGCCATCAGTATCTTCCCAGATTTCCGGACCGGTGGTTTTGAAGTGAATCGCCGGATTGGCAGGGTTCTGGAACTGTTGAGGCATGAAATAGTTGGGGTCTTCGGCGATCTCGGCGGCTTTGTTGATTGCGCCTTTCATGCCTTCGGCTCCGGGAGTCAGTATAAGGTTGGCACCGAATGCACGCAGCATCATGCGTCGTTCGAGCGACATACTATCGGGCATGGTGAGCGTCAAAGGATAGCCGCGAGCGGCACAAACAAACGCCAATGCGATTCCCGTGTTTCCGCTGGTCGGTTCGACTACCGACATGCCGGCTTTCAGCTTGCCCGATTTTTCCGCGTCCCAAATCATGGCAGCACCGATACGACACTTCACGCTGTATGCAGGATTACGGCCTTCAATTTTGGCAAGAACCGTGGCTTCTAACCCTTCGGTCACGCGATTGACTTTGACGAGAGGTGTCTTGCCGATGGCTTCTGAGTTGTCATTCAAAATGGGCATGTTGTTTCGATCCTTCGGGTGTGTGATTGTGTCATTGAATTCCCTGTAACTCTTGAAGTCACAAGAATATCGGCTCCCTCAAGTGCGATCATAGAGGGGATGAGAAGGTCATGCAATCCTTTTTTGATCGATCAAAAGAAATCACTGTGTCCTTTCGGTCCTCGCGTTAATTTGTGAAGAAATCAAACACATTACCGAGGTCTGAAGTGTCGGTCTTATAGATCTCGGTGTAGGTACATTGAGTGCAGGTGACTGTGGTAAAACGTTTGTTCTGGACATCAAAGAGTTTCGCCAAGGTTCCTCCCGTGGCCTGAAACTGGTCAGTTTCAAAACGATCATGCTGGCACTTTGGGCATTCCCAGTTGGAATCTTGCATAGGTACGGTCTCCTGGAGTGATAGGTCTAAAACATTGAACGTGACTCGGGTTGCTTCAGATCCTTGAAAACCCGGTGGAAGAGACCAGCTCTCGCATTTTCTCTTGTGCGAATACAACCTTGATCCGTTATGATGAACCAATGAGGAATTGTATAAAACGATTTCTTCCCCCACCTGAGAATCATACCTTGTTATCACCACTGAATTTTAAGAGGCCCAAGATGCCCGCCGTTCGCATCCTGTTTCTGATTGTGTTGATCGTCTTTCCGATTGGTCTGTTCGCTGGAGAGATCGAATTCAATCGCGATATTCGACCGATCCTGTCTGACAAATGTTTTGCCTGCCACGGACCGGATTCGAGTCATCGGGAAGCCGAACTTCGGCTGGATGAACGGGAGAATGCGCTTCAGGAGCGTGACGGGCATCGCGTCATCACTCCCGGCAAGCCAGGCATGAGCGAGTTGGTGGCCCGCATTTTATCGACTGATGAATTGACGGTGATGCCTCCGCCCGAACATGGGAAGCCACTCACTCCCGAAGAAATCAAGACTCTCAAACAGTGGATTGCCGAGGGAGCCGAGTATCAGCAGCATTGGTCGTTCATCGCATCCACTCGACCTGAGCTTCCCACCGTGACGAATCAGTCCTGGGTCAAAACGCCTATAGACGCTTTTATTCTCCATCGATTGGAAGCCGAAGGGATTCAACCTTCTGCTCCCGCCAATCGTCAGACATTGTTACGTCGCCTGTCATTCGATCTGACCGGCTTGCCTCCGACTCCCGCACAAGTTGAGGCATTCACCAATGATCAATCCCCTGATGCCTATGAAAAAATGGTCGACGAGTTGTTGGCTTCTCCCCATTACGGAGAACGCTTGGCGATCTATTGGCTCGATCTCGTTCGATACGCAGACACTCTCGGTTATCACGGCGATCAAGTGCGCAGTGTTTCGCCGTATCGTGATTATGTGATCAACGCATTTAATGACAATAAGCCCTTCGATCAATTCACGATTGAAAATCTGGCAGGTGACTTGTTACCCGAAGCGAGTCTCGAACAAAAAGTGGCTTCGACATACAACCGGTTAAATCGCGCATCTGGAGAAGGAGGCGTCCAACCGAAAGAGTATCTTGCCAAGTATTCGGCAGATCGTGTGCGGACGACGGGAGCGGTCTGGTTAGGATCGACATTCGGGTGTGCGGAGTGTCACGACCATAAATTTGATCCGTTTACGACGAAAGATTTTTATAGTTTTGCCGCGTTCTTTGCAGACGTGAAAGAACAGGGAATTGTAAGTGGAGCGAAACACATCGCGCAATTGCCGGTCCCGACAGACGCACAAAGCAAAGAACTTAATGAACTCAGCATTCAACTGGCAGCCGTCCTGACGGAGTTTGATCGACACACTCCTGAACGAGATCAAGCATTTGTGATTTGGAAACAAGAACTGGCCAATGCCGCAAATCAATGGGTTCCTGTGACTCCGACGCAAGCCGTTTCCACAGGTGGTGCAACGCTCACAGTTCAAGAAGGAGGGAGCGTGCTTGCCAGCGGTAAGAACCCCGACAAAGATCTCTACGAAATTGTAATACCGCTGACACTCAAAAAACTGTGCGGCTTGCGTCTGGAAATCTTGCCGCACGACTTACTTCCCGCGAAAGGACCGGGACGCGCCGGAAATGGAAATCTGGTTCTTCACAAGGTCGAGGCCACGTTGAATGGAAAGCCGGTCGAATGGAAAAGTGGAGTGGCGACACATTCGCAGGTCAATCATTCTGGTGAATATGTCGTGAGCGGTCACAAAAATGGTTGGGCCATCTTGCCGGAAACCGGGAAAGCTCACTCGTTATTATTGCAATTAAAAACACCGGTAGAAGTTTCGGAGGCCATCACATTAAAATTGCGAATGCACCAGAACCATGGTGGAGCGCATAGCTTGGGCCATTTCCGTTTTTACGTGACCGAGTCTGCCGAGCAAGCGTCTCCTCAATCACTGGCCAATGATCAATTGGTGGCCATCGTCAAAAAACCAGAACCTGAACGGTCCGATGCTGAGCAGCAAACATTATGGAATGAGTTTCGTAGTCGAACTCCGTTGTTGGCGGAAGTTCGCAAGCAACGTGACATGCTACAGAATCGGAAGAAAGTGGTTGAGGCGGCGGTCGTCACAACACTCGCCACGGAAGCGACTCAGCCCCGCGAAATACGAGTTCTTCCACGGGGTAACTGGATGGATGATTCGGGTCAGGTTGTGACGCCTCAATTTCCCGGATTTATGCCACCCGCTGATGTGAAGGATGATCGGCGATTGAATCGCCTCGATTTGGCCCGTTGGTTGATGAATGACGAAAACCCTCTGGTCGCGCGAACATTCGTGAACCGTTTGTGGATGCTCTATTTTGGTCACGGCATTTCGCGTTCTGTTGATGACTTGGGCTCTCAAGGAAGTTGGCCCACACACCCTGAATTACTCGATTGGCTCGCGGTCGATTTTCGTGAGAACAATTGGGATATCAAACGAGTGATCAAGATGATGGTGATGTCGAATACTTATCGGCAATCATCAAAACCTTCTTCCGAATTGAGAGCACGTGACCCTTATAACAAACTCTATGCTCGTCAAAGCCGTTGGCGTCTTGAAGCTGAAATGATTCGCGATAACGCCTTGGCCGTCAGTGGTCTGCTTGTGGATGAATTGGGAGGCAAAAGTGTGATGCCTTATCAACCGGCCGGTTATTGGTCGCAACTGAACTTCCCTAAAAGATCGTATCAAGCCGATAAGGGAAACGCTCAGTATCGACGTGGTGTTTATACTCATTGGCAACGTACGTTCTTGCATCCCAGCTTACTGGCGTTTGATGCGCCGGCTCGCGAAGAGTGTACAGCACGCCGCGAACGATCTAACACGCCGATACAGGCTCTTGTGCTGTTGAACGATCCGACCTACGTCGAAGCGGCCCGCAAATTTGCTGAGCGAATTCTTAAAGTAGGTGGCAGTAATTTTGAATCGCGTCTCGAATTTGCTTGGCAATTAGCGCTCAGTCGAACTCCCACCAATGAAGAAAATCGACTGATGAAAGAAATCGTTGACTCTCACCGAGAGTTCTATTCGCAAGATGCCGCCGCTGCTGGGCAACTCTTGCGGTCAGGTATTGCACCTGTTGTAGCGGGAGTTGACAGAATCGAATTGGCAAGTTGGACGGCTGCCGCCCGGACCATTCTTAACTTGCACGAAGCGATTACCCGTTATTAAGAACTGAACAATGTTAGGCTCCACACAGCATACCAAACACATTTACTGAGTAAGCGATCATGAATCAAATTCCTATTGAATTGGCTCGCCGCAGTTTTCTGAAAAACTCTGTCATGGGATTCGGCTCGGCGGCACTCATGTCTTTGTTACAGGACGACATGCTGGCGGCTGAGAAAGCGTCCCCTCAAAAACCTTCGGGTGACTTCGCTGGTGTTCTACAGCCGTTACACTTTCCGACAAAAGTGAAACGGATCGTGCATCTTTGTATGGCGGGAGGGATGACGCATCTGGAGACATTCGATCATAAGCCAAAGCTGGCCGAGATGAATGGCAAACCGATGCCGGAATCGCTGACGGCCGGTCAACAAATCGCCCAGCTTCAAGGTCGCAAATTGACCTGCTTGGCACCTCAGCATCCATTTCAGAAATATGGAGAGAGCGGACAGGAGATCTGTTCGTTGTTTCCGCACTTGGGTTCCATTGCCGATGATTTGTGTATTGTCAAATCGATGCACACCGATCAGATCAATCACGACCCGGCACATACTCTTTTTAATACCGGTTCTTCAATCGCGGGGCGACCGAGTATGGGTTCGTGGTTGTTATACGGGTTGGGGCAAGAAACTCAGAACATGCCCGGCTATGTCGTTCTGACGTCGGTCGGTCGGGGTGGACAATCTCAACCCATCGCCGCCCGACAATGGCACAGTGGCTTTTTGCCGTCACGTTATCAGGGCGTCCAGTTTCATTCCACCGGTGCGCCGGTGTTGTATTTGAATCGGCCCGACGGCGTAGGGCTCAGTCAGCAAAAGCAAGTGATTGATACGGTCAATCAGCTCAATCGAAACTTCAATGAAGCGGTAGACGACCCCGAAATCAAGACCCGTATTCGTCAATACGAGATGGCGTTTCGGATGCAGACCAGTGTGCCTGAATTGATGGATCTCTCCGGCGAAACCAAAGAGACTTTTGAAAGTTACGGCACAAAAGGGGGAGAAGGAACCTATGCCTCGAATTGTCTGCTTGCCCGTCGCTTACTCGAACGAGGAGTTCGTTTTGTGCAATTGTATCATCGCGGTTGGGATCATCACGGCAACTTGAAAGGATCGATGGAAACGACATCGAAAGAAGTCGACCAATCGACTGCCGCGTTCATCAAAGACCTCAAACAACACGGATTGTTCGAAGACACCTTAATCGTCTTTGGCGGTGAGTTCGGGAGAACACCTATGGCGCAAGGAAGTGGTCGCGATCATCACATCAAAGGCTACTCGATGTTTCTGTCGGGAGGCGCTGTGAAAAACGGATTGAGTTACGGCGGCACCGATGATTTTGGGTATAATGCCGTCGATAATCCGGTCCACGTACGAGATTTTCACGCGACCATGCTGAAACTGTTTGGTATCGACCATAAACGATTTACTTATAAGTTTCAGGGTCTCGATTTCCGCTTAACCGGTGTGGAAGAAGCCCATGTCATCAAAAATATTCTAGCTTGACGATGTTTGATCTGGTACGCTGGCTTTGGGATTGAAACTATCACTCTTTTGAGAATGAATTGACAACGATGAACGACTTTCTAATGCCCGACCGTCGCCTGTTTTTAAAAAGTACCGCTGCCGCCATGCTCGCGAGTCATTCACTCTCTGCCTTTGGGGCAGACGACCCCGGTTATCCTCTGAAAGACCGACTCTACAAAACACTCAAAATCGGCATGGTTGGAGTCAAAGGTTCACTGACCGACAAATTCAAAGCTGCGAAAGAAGCCGGGTTTGCCGCCATCGAAATGAACGCTCCTGGTATGGATGTTGCCGAGACGAAACAAGCGATCCTCGAATCGGGTCTCCCTGTCGATGGAACGGTGAATTCGACTCACTGGGGCACACGCCATTCCGATCCCGATCCTGAAGTGAGAGCGAAAGCACTCGAAAGTTTGAAGGGGGCGATCCGCAATACTCATGCTGTGGGCGGGCATACCGTCTTGCTGGTTGTCGGGCACGGTAAAGATGGAACAGAACAGGAAGTTTGGGACCGTTCGGTCGAGAACATTGCCAAGGCGATTCCTGTGGCGGCCGAGTATGGCGTGCCGATTGCGTTTGAAAATGTCTGGAACCAGTTCCTGTATGATCACGATGGAGTCGCCGATCAAACGGCCGAGAAGTGGAAGAAGTATGTCGATGAATTCAACTCTCCCTTTGTCGGCATGCAGTTCGATATTGGCAACCATTGGAAATATGGTTCGATGGGAGAATGGATTCGCACTCTCGGTAAGCGGATCATCAAACTCGATGTGAAAGGCTTCTCTCGCGAAAAGGGATCGTTCACAAAAATCGGGGAAGGCGACCTCGATTTCGCCGATGTCCGTAAAGCTCTCACCGAGATTAACTTTTACGGCTACTGTGCCGCAGAAGTGGGTGGCGGTGATGCGGCACGTCTCAAAGAGGTCTCCGATAACATGGATCGCGTGTTCAATTTGGTGTGATGTCGTAAAGCAGTTGTGACTTCCAGAACTCAGCCAGTCGTTCGGCGGCTTGATTAACCTGGAAATGATCTTTCATTCGATGGCGAGCAGCCGATGCGAGTTTCTTACTGAAATCGGCATCGGTGAGCACTCGCTGGATGTGTTGCGCAGCGGTCTCGGCATCATCGACGGGGAACAACAAAGCAGATTGATTGTGTTCGACGATTTCAGAAGTACCACCGATGTTGGTCGCGACAATCGGACATCCCGAAGCGGCGGCTTCCAGTAGAACACGTCCCAGAGGTTCCTGTCTTGCGGGGTGGAATAGTAGATCGAATTCATTCAGCAATAGAGGAATGTCGTCTCGAAATCCGAGTCGATGCGCGTGAGAACTCAGTCCGAGGGATTCATACCCGGTATCAATGGCGGCGTCGAAATCAATCGATTCCTGTTTCGTCGAATAGCGTTCGCCGACAAGGCAGAAATGAATGTGATTGCCTTCGCAATCTAATTGCGTCGCGACTTTTGGCAATAGGTCGTGGCCTTTACGCAGGCAGATTTGACCGACCGTGCCGATGAGGATCGCCGAGTCGAGTAAACCAAGTTCTTGCCGTAACGGTCCTTTTTCTCTGGGTTGAAACTGATCAAGATCAACACCGTTGTGGATGACGCTGACTTTGTCTGGGGATAATCCCTGCTGGATATGAAAGTCGGCAGTCGCCTGGGAGACGGCAATCAACTTTTGGTTTTGGTTGACATCGTTGATTGCTTTTCGGCTTAGCTTCATGATGTCACGCAGATGGCCGGTGGTGGGAATTGAAAGTTCGTCGGCGATGGCTCCCAACAGTCGAGACATGCTCAGGCTGTTCGCGTGCAAGAGATCAGGGGAATGTTGTTTGAGGAGAGGCCGCAATTCTTCGAGTGCTTCAGGCGGTTTCAATTTTCCATCGAGTGTATGAGTCGAATAATTGATGACCGGAATATTCAGTTCTTGAACTTTGTCTGCTAAGGGGCCATTGGTTGGTAACCAAGCAGAAATCTCAAATTGATTAATTTGTTTGAGAACAGAGAGCATGGAGAACTCGCCGCCGCTGAGTGACGGGAATTCAAACAGGATGGCGATGTGAGGTTTCACGCGACGAATGCGAAGTAATAGAAGAGAAGACCCGTGATTGATGTCATGGTGATGTCGATCGTGGAGGCCCAAGCGAGTTTTTTATGTAGTGGGCTGTGGTCGCCGGGCAGAGGTGGCGAAGGAAATCGTTTGAGTGCAAAGACCATGGTGACGGTCCACAGTAAAGGTGTGGTAATGGCAAAAACTAAGTGAGTCCACAACAGAGAATGAACGAATGAGAACGCTTCGGGCGTTAACCGTACATCGCGTTTGGCCACGATATTTTCCCATCCTCCATGAACAATTTGCAGGTCGATTTCAAAGGCTCCTACAGTCAGCAGTAGGACGAGACCCAAAACGATTTGAAGTTTTTTATGGAGATGGAACTTGTGTTTGTATTTGACAATGTAGATCGAATACAGAAGAGCCGGGACGACGGCCGCCAGCGCACATACAACAGCATCAAGCATGAAAGAGGTTTTGAAACCAAGAAATCCATCAGCCATCGCTGTCTCTTCCCAATTGTGTGGTGAAATTTGATTGTAGTCTCTGAGGAGTGAAAGTCACGCCCGAGCGACAAACCGACATCTTGAGATGAGCGCATCAAAAAAAACCTTCGGCAGTATTATCCACCGAAGGGCCGAGAATCATGTCTTCAATTCAAAGATTAGTTTCGCGGAAAAGGGTTTCCTGCAGCGAGAGGTCCGTCACCGCCATCTTGCGTCAGCGTACGAACTTCAACCAATGTGGGACCGATATGAGCGGCCAGACGTGCCAAGTGGGCACGGTCTTCATTGGTGCTGCGAGAAATATAGCTATGGACAACACGCCATTGTTCGTAAAGATCATCGCTGATTTTACGCAGTTTGTTGGCGTTGCTGCCGTTCAATGACTGCTGATGAAAGTCGGCTGACAGTTCTGAGAACCGAGCAGTTGCTTCTTCGGCCTGTCGTCTATAGTTGACCTGGACGTGGGACAACCAAAGCTTGGTGTCCATGTGCAAGTGCTCAGAGAGGTTTTGCAATGACGCGCCCAGTTCGACGGCCTTACGTCGATCGAACTGTTCTTCGAGAACTAACCCATCACGTAAATCGTGTACATGCTGATCGATTGCATTCAAGACATTCAAAGCGGCTTGTGAGCGAATCGGTTTGAACATGGTGATGAATTCCGTCTGGGATTCTTCGATGTAGCGGAATGCATCAACCATATCTTCTCGGTTTCCGTTGCTGTTGACGATGTCTGTGAAGTTTTCACAAACTCCATAAAATGCATCGGCGGTCGAGAGCACGAATTCGGGATTCGGCAATGTAATCAACAGCTTCAAAGGGGTGCGTGCGAAAAATTGGTCCACTTCTTTCTTCAACAGTGAAGTCTGGTAGACAAGTTGTTGACGATCAATTTCGTGTGGCATCCACAATAATTCGTGGACCGCACGATCCGATTCGTTGATCCGACGCAATGATCGTTCGACGTATCTGTTGTCGTACGATTGCAGCTTGGTCATCATGGGGCCCCAAATGCTGCTGAACCGTCCGTATTCAGTTTTGATCCTGCTGTATTCCACATTGTCTCGAATCAACAAGCTGATGTGCTTCACTTGTTGCTGAGCTTTTCCTCCTTCGAGAAGCAAAGTGCGGCGATCATTCGAGTCACTGATTTCGTAGGTGATCTCTTCGAGCAGATTTTCAAAATCGACACTGAGACTCGCCAGAGTCCGCGTCAATTCATAAGTATCCATTTGCGGACGTACGTCGAGCTGCTTGATCAAGTCGGCTGAAATTTGATCGAGGCGAGAGGCCAGGCGATTTTGTTGTTGCGAGAGTCCCTGCAATTGATCGAGTTTGAAGGATACGCCGCGCCAATCGCGGTCGATGGTTTTGATATCATCCAGCAGAATACTCCAGTCATTACCTTGCTCAGTCTTGTCGGCAAGAATCGAGGAACGTGCCCGCAAGCGATACAAATCGGGAAGAATTTGATTCAACCCAGCGATCCGGCGGGAGTCTGCTGAGAGCGATAACGCGAGATCGTCGCAATCACGTGTGAATGATCTGAGCGCTGTGTGAATCTCTTGCGAGTTATTGACAACTCGTTTGGGTGCTGGTTGAGCGGCTCCCAACGCGGGGTTGTTTTTGTTTTCCATGTTCGCAAGCTCAGATTGGATGAGCTCTTTGAGTAGATTGTCGAGGGCTTGGCGACGATCGGCCTGAGCCGACACTGGTGCCACGCTGGTGACAACAAAGACGAGTGCGAGAATGCCTGCGAGCCAGTGGCGCACATGGCCTGCGGGGGAGCTGAGCATGATTCCGAATCCTTTCAAGAAGCCTGTTGCGGGTATTTCTGCGAGGAAGCTACTGAATTGGCTTCCTGATTTCCGGGTCGTTTTCATCCCAGTAGATAAGGTCAATAATTGCGTCAAACGGGATTCTCTTCGCAACCCCATCCTTGGAATGACGGGAGTGATAACAATTTCCGGTTCGGGGGGAAAGATCGATTCTTGAGGAAAAATGCTGAAAATCACCTTAAACTGATCAAAAATAAACTGTTTGGGAACAGAGAGTCCAACCGATGTTGATATAAGAGGTGCCTGCAAAGGCAGCTTCCCGCCCTACGAAAGTGGTTAATCAAAAAAACGCTCAGATTTTGAATTGATTTTGTGTGCCTGAATATCAACTGAGATCCAGAGATCTTGGGAAATCGTGCTTGACTTTTCGGTCACATTCGCTTCTGCTTATGAATTAAAGAGTGTCGATTCTCAGCATCGGGAATCACATCCCGCCAAATACTGAAGAGATACCCTCCAAACGTCTTGTTGGCTTTCACTCAAAAGTGAAATCCACAAGCTTCCTGCCTGCAAGTTATTCAGTTTCACAAAATGCGTTTTTGAAACGTTGATCCAACTTTATACAATCTCGATTATCAAATCCTGTATTTGGCAATCGGCAAACTGACACAAACATAAGGAGTGAAGAATGAGCCTGTTTCCGTCACGTCGCGATTTCATGCATGTCGGCTTTATGGGCGGTCTGGGTTTGACACTCACCGACTTCCTGAAAATGAAGTCCAATGCTGATATCAAGAACTATGAAACTAAAGAGGGTACCGCGAAGTCGGTGATCTTCATCTATCTTCCCGGTGGGATGGCTCACCAAGAGTCTTTCGATCCAAAACCGTTTGCTCCGATTGAGTATCGCGGTCCGATGAAACACATCGCAACCAAGTTGCCGGGTGTCTTTTTCAATGAGAACATGAAAGAGACTGCCAAAATCGCCGACAAGATTACGGTCTGTCGTTCGATGACTCACGGTGAAGCCGCCCACGAGCGTGGCACACACAATATGTTCACCGGCTATCGTCCGAGTCCTGCGTTGTCATTCCCCAGTATGGGGTCTGTGATCTCGCACGAGTTTGGTCCTCGTACGGCCATTCCGCCTTACGTTGCTATTCCCAATCAGCCGAACGAATTCGCCGGTACCGGGTACCTGAGTTCTTCGTTTGCTCCGTTCTCGGTGGGTTCCGATCCTGCATCCGCCAACTTCACGGTTCGTGACCTGACGTTGCCGGGGGGAGTCGATGATAATCGTTTCACCCGCCGTCGAAGTATTCTCGATGCCGTCAACGACCACTTTGTCAGTAAGGAAAAAGCTGACTCGCTGAACGCTGTCGATACCTTCTACAAACGTGCCTATGGAATGGTGAGTTCGAAAGAAGCCCGCGAAGCTTTCGATATCAATAAAGAAGATGCCAAGCTTCGAGACGCTTATGGACGTAATCAGGCCGGTGCCCGTATGTTGTTGGCTCGTCGATTGGTTGAAGGGGGAGCTCGCTTCATCACGATGACCTATGGCGGTTGGGACATGCATAATAACATCGAGCAATCGATGGATGGCCAAATGCCATCGTTTGACAAAGCCTTTGCGACTTTGATCTCAGACCTCGATCAACGCGGTTTGCTCGATACGACAATGGTGTGTGTTGCATCAGAATTCGGTCGAACACCTAAAATTAACGCCACTGCTGGCCGCGATCACTGGCCAAAAGTCTTCAGTGTCGTTCTTGCCGGTGGTGGATTCAAGAGAGGTAGCATTTATGGTTCCTCAAATGCCACTGCCAGTGAACCCGAAGTTGATGCCTTGAATGTTCAGGATTGGGCCACCACGATCTACCACAATCTTGGCATTATTGCCGACAAAGAATTAATGGCACCCGGCGATCGCCCAATTGAGATCGTCGACGGAGGTAAGGTGCGACAAGAATTGTTGGCTTAATCCGCCGACTGATTCCTCCTCCTTCCTGCCTTAAAATATTCCCGCATGCGTGAACAACTTGGGTCGAAGCAGCCGATGTGGTGGTTTGCTTCGGCCCGTCCGTTCAAATGGAGTTTGCTATGACCCGGATGACTCAAACGATCTGCTTTGTTGGCTTGATCGCTCTCACAGTTTCGAGTGTTTTGCTTGAAGCTGCCGACCCTCGCCTGACATTAATTCGTCCGCGAGGAGGGCAGCGTGGCACCGAAGTGGAATTGCTGCTCAGCGGTAATCGACTCGAAGATGCCGAGCAGATTCTGTTTCACTCAGAGGGTTTTGAGCAAGTTAGCATCGAACCTGTCAACGCGAACTCATTCAAGGCCAAGGTGAAAATTGCCCCCGAAGTCAGACTCGGCGAGCATGTGATGGCGGTCCGCACGAAAAGTGGGATTTCCGATTACCACACATTTTGGGTCGGCCCCTATCCTTCTGCTGCCGAAAAGGAACCCAACTCGAGTTTCGAACAACCACAAGAAGTCGAACTCACCAATCAGACGATGGAAGGTCGAATAGACAATGAAGACGTCGATTACTTCCGCGTCACCGCGAAGAAGGGTCAACGAATTAGCGTCGAAGTCGAAGGGTTACGTCTGGGGAACACTCTCTTTGATCCTTACTGTGCGATTCTCGACAAAGACCGCTTCGAGTTAGCAGCGTGCGATGATACGCCGTTGCTGTATCAAGATTGTATGGCAAGTATTGTGGCTCCCGAAGATGGCGCTTATATCATTGAAGTGCGCGATTCTTCCTATCGGGGTAACGGAGCTTCCTATTATCGTGCGCATCTCGGGACATTCCCACGCCCCACGGCCGTTTATCCGGCTGGTGGTCAACTTGGGCAAGAAGTTGATGTCACTTATTTAGGAATGCCTGCAGCCGAACTCAAAGCAAAAGTGAAGCTTCCGGCAGCCGAGAATAAAGATTTCGGAGTGCTGGCTGAAGATGCTGGTGGGCTTTCGGCTTCTCCTAATACCTTTCGTTTGTTTCCGCACGGAAATGTCTTGGAAGTTGAGCCCAATGAAGATCGCATCAAGGCAACTCCCGCCACAATGCCAAATGCGTTCAATGGAATCATTCAAGCTGATGGCGATGTCGACTTTTTCAAGTTCACTGCCAAGAAGGATGAGACGTGGGAAATTCACTGCCACGCCCGATCACTGCGGTCTCCGCTTGATCCCGTCATGAATCTCTACGATGCCAACGGGAAAGGTCTCACCGGAAACGATGATGCCAACCGTTCGCCCGATAGTTACTTTCGTTACAAATTTCCAGCGGACGGTGAATACTCGATTCGGGTAACGGATCATCTGAAGCGTGGCGGTGCTGATTTTGTTTATCGCATCGAATTCACACCGACGACTCCCAGCATCGATCTGGGGATTCCTCGTGTGTCTCGCTACGGTCAAGAACGTCAGACCATTTATGTGCCACGCGGAAATCGTATCGCGACTCGCATGACAATAGGTCGTCAAAACTTTGGCGGCGATGTCATCCTGAGCGGTGAAGGTTTGCCGGAAGGCATGAAGATGCAGGCTTTACAGGTGCCTGCCAACATGTCGACTTGGCCGGTTTTGTTTGAAGCGGCCGCCGATGCTCCTCTGGGAGGCAAGCTGTTGGACTTCACTTGCAAGCCAGCCGATGAAAAGCAAACCGTGACTGGTCACTTCAAAAATTTTGCGGACATGGTTCGCTATCAGAATGCCCAGATTCTCTGGGGGCGCCCCGTTGGTCAACTTGCAATTGCCGTGATTGAAGAATCTCCGTTTTCACTGGAGATCGTGCAACCAAAAGTTCCCATCGTGCAAAATGGATCGATGGATTTGAAAATCACCGCACAACGAGCGGAAGGTTTTACAAAAGCGATTCGTGTGGAGTTTCCATTCCGTTCCCCTGGCATCGGGACTCGGAGTTACATCGATATTCCTGAAGGAAAGAGTGAAGTAATTTATTCGCTCAACGCCAACTCAAATGCGGCGGTGGGGAATTGGCCCGTCTTCGCACTTGGTTATGCTGATGCTGGAAAGGGAACCGTCATGGTGTCCTCTCAAATGGCAACTCTTGAAGTGGTACCTCCGTTCGTTCAATTGGCACTTGAAAGAGCCTCAACTGAACAAGGGAAACCTGCTGA
This sequence comes from Planctomycetaceae bacterium, assembly GCA_029243145.1. Lineage (GTDB taxonomy): Bacteria > Planctomycetota > Planctomycetia > Planctomycetales > Planctomycetaceae > JABURQ01. Next base: position 35,041 of record JAQWSQ010000004.1, read on the forward strand.
CATTATCTGCAAAGTGACAACCAGCACACCTTATGAAGGTGAGGCGACTGTGAAACTTGTCGGCCTTCCGCACAAAGCTGAAGCCGTCGAGATGAAGCTCAATAAAGAAACTGCGGAACTGATCTTTAAGGTCAGTACCGCCGTAGAGAGCCCGGTCGGAAAACACAAGAATATCTTCTGCCAATTAGTGGTGACTCAAAATGGTGAGCCCATAGCTCATCGTCTGGGGAGCACTGAGCTTCAGATTGACAAGCCACTGCCCCCACCAAAAGAGAAGCCTATGGTTCAGCCGGTGGTGAAAAAGGTTGAGCCAAAGCCGGTCGCACCAAAAGTGTTAACTCCGCTGGAGAAATTGCGACTGGATGCAGAAAAACGTAAGGCAGCATCGCAGAAGTAAGAAGCTCGCTGAATTCGTTCAATATCCTATATTCAATAAATAAACGACAACATCCTAATAATGGTGTTTTGAGGTCAATTATGACTAAGCTTCGATCTCTGTTTTTCACTCTGCTGACGGCTGGCATTGCCATTGGATTGTTGGGGCAAACTTCTTTTGCTCAAGAAGGTAATCCTTCTGAGCTAAGAGTCTATCCCGCAAATGTTAATCTTTCCTCGGCCCGTGATCGTCAGTCGATTCAGGTTCAGGCTGTTTATCCCAGTGGGCTCACTCGGGATGTCACCAGCGAATCCAAGCTGACTTTGGCAAATGCGGCACTGGCGAAAATGGAAAATAACATTCTCTATCCTGTCGCTGATGGCGATTCGGAAGTCACCGTAGAATTTGGCGGACTGACTTCCAAGCTGCCAGTCAAAGTGACCACCCATGCTGCCGATGGTCCGCTGAGTTTTCGCTTGGATGTTATGCCAATTTTTATGAAGTCCAGTTGTAATAATGGTAGTTGTCATGGTGCCAAAAGTGGAAAAGATGGTTTTGGCTTATCGTTGTTCGGATATGATCCCAACGGCGATCATTTCAAACTGACGCGTGAGATTCCTGGCCGACGTATCAATTTGGCTCTGCCTGAACAAAGTCTGGTGCTGGAAAAGGCATCCGGTCAGGTACCGCACACCGGTGGTAAACAATTGGAATCGGGCGGTGAATTATACAGCACCATGTTGCGTTGGATAAAAGAAGGTGCCAAGAACGATCAAGGTGAAGTTCCAAAAGTTGAGCGTGTGGAGATTTATCCAAAAGAAGCCGTCATGGATGGCGAAGGTTCGACGCAACGCTTAACGGTTCGTGGTTACTACTCGGATGGCACAGATCGTGATATCACGTCTCAAGCCTACTTTATGACCAGTAACGACAACTCGGCTGAAGTGACTCAAGAAGGAATCGTGACTGCCGGGGCGCGTGGCGAATCATTCCTGATGGCTCGCTTTGATACGCATACGGTTGGTTCGAGATTTATCATTTTGCCAAAAGGGCTGCAGTTTCAATGGCCCGAAGAGATTGCCGGGAATAACTACATTGACGGACTTGTTCATGAAAAGTTGAAAAAACTACGTCAAATTCCCTCAGGAGTTTGTACCGATGAAGAGTTCATTCGGCGTGTGACCTTGGATATTACTGGGACATTGCCGACGGTCGAAGAGTACGAAATATTTATGGCCGACAGTTCGCACGACAAACGTGAACGCAAAATTGACGAACTGCTCGAACGAAAAGAGTTTGTCGAGGTCTGGGTGATGAAATGGGCCGAACTTCTCAAGATTCGTTCCGATAATCAAAACAGTTACAAAGCAATGCTTCTGTATTACAACTGGTTGAAAGATCGAGTCGCCAGCAACATGCCCGTCGATCAGATGGTGCGTGAATTGTTGGGAGCGAATGGTGGAACATTCACCAATCCACCGACAAACTTCTATCAACTGGAACGCGATACACTGAAAACGTCAGAGAATGTGGCCCAGGTGTTCATGGGCATGAGAATCCAATGTGCTCAGTGTCACAATCACCCGTTCGACCGTTGGACGATGGACGACTATTACAGTTTTTCGGCGTTCTTCACACAGATCGGGCGTAAAACCTCTGAAGATGTGCGGGAAACCATCGTCTACAACTCTGGCGGTGGCGAAATGAAGCATCCTGTCGATAATCGCAACATGCCTCCAAAATTCTTGGGCGGCGATGTCCCCGATGTTAAAGGCAAAGATCGTCGTGAAGTGATGGCTAACTGGTTGGCATCGAAAGAGAATCCCTTCTTCGCACGGAATCTTGTCAACCGCGTTTGGTCTCACTTCTTTGGTCGAGGCATCATTCAGGAAGTGGACGACATTCGAATCAGTAATCCCCCCGTGAATGAACCACTTTTGAATGAGCTGGCGATGAAATTCACCGATTACGATTACGACTTCAAAAAGCTCGTTAAAGATATCTGCATGTCGCGGACGTATCAGCTATCAACGCAGGCAAATGAAACCAATGAAACCGACAGCACCAATTTCTCGCATGCATCTCTCCGACGCTTGCGGGCAGAGTTTCTGCTCGATTCCATTAGTCAGGTGACCGACACAGACGATAAATTCCGCGGGCTGCCTAATGGTGCTCGTGCGGTGCAGATTTCAGACGGCAATACCTCAACGTATTTTCTCACGACTTTTGGACGTGCGACACGAGAATCCGTTTGTTCTTGCGAAGTCAAAATGGAACCGAATCTTTCTCAAGCATTACATCTGCTTAATGGAGATACGGTAAACAGTAAGATTGCTCAAGGGAATTTGATTAAGCGGCGTTTGGACGAGAAGAAATTACCGCAAGATATCCTTGAAGAAATCTATATCCGCACTTTGTCTCGTCGTCCTACGGAGGCTGAACGGTCCGCGTTGAACGAAGTGTTATTGAAGAATGATAACAACCAGCAAGTTCTGGAAGACATTCTGTGGGCTCTGATGAACTCACGAGAGTTCTTGTTTAACCATTAGTCATTATGAGAAGCTTGTTTGAACTTTCAAACGAGCTTATTTTACGAACATTCCTCACAATCGTTATATTAAGAGAAGGTTCCGTCGTTCACCTAGATTGTGACGATAGAGAATCAATCGGTTTGAGATAGACATATTCGTACAAGACAACCCAACTCATCCATCATCAAGATGGGATCACTTCGTTGGGTAAACTGTATTATCAAGTCGGGAACAAGACTTATCTCCAGGAGTTGAGACGATGAAACGCCAAACATCACAACTGGGTTTTGCAGCCCTTCTGTTGACGACCTCTGTGCTCTCAGTGGGTGCTCAGGATAAGGTCACGTATGAAGAGCACATCAAGCCGATCTTTCGCCAGCATTGCGCCACTTGTCACAATGCTGATAAGAAATCGGGCGGTCTCGACGTGACAAATTATCTGACCATGATGCAAGGGGGAAGTTCTGGAGCCGTCGTTGAAGGTGGTGACGCGGAACTGAGTTACCTCTATATGTTGGTCACTCATGAGTCCGAGCCATATATGCCGCCGAAGTCCGACAAAATTCCGGCTAATCAAATTGATTTGATCGCCAAGTGGATCAATGGGGGATTGCTCGAAACCTCGACCAGTAAAGCAATGCTTTCTAATAAACCAAAGATGGATCTCTCACTCGATCCCAACGCGGCCCTCGATCAACGACCCACAGTCGTGGCGATGCCCAATTATCTCAGTCTTCAGCCTGTTTTGCGAACATCGACAACGACGACAGTTAACACGATTGCCACCAGTCCGTGGGCACCTCTCACGGCGATCGCCGGTCAAAAACAAATTTTGCTTTATAACACCAAGTCTCTCGAGCTTGCCGGTGTTCTCCCTTTTCCTGAAGGCGAACCGCAGATTTTGAAGTTCAGCCGAAACGGGTCGCTGTTGTTGGCCGGTGGCGGTCACTCTGCAGCACAAGGGAAAGTCGTGGTCTTCAACGTCACGACTGGCGAACGTGTGATTACTGTGGGTGATGAGTTGGATACCGTTCTGGCTGCCGATATCAGTGCCGATCAAACCAAGATCGCCTTGGGTGGTCCTGGGAAGATGATTCGCATTTATTCGACATCAGACGGTTCACTGCAACACGAAATCAAGAAACATACCGATTGGATTTACTCACTGGAATTCAGTCCCGATGGCGTATTGTTAGCTACGGCTGACCGCGTCGGTGGACTACATATCTGGGATCCTTATACCGGACGAAATTTCCTCACACTACCGGGACACAAAGAAGCCATTACAAGTATGTCTTGGGTATCAGCAGCGAATACCCTATTGCTTGCCACGGGTAGCGAAGATGGCAAAGTTGCCATCTGGGATATGAGTAAGCCGAGTGAACAGGCTCAGATCAAAAACTTCAATGCTCACGGTGGTGGTGTGGCTTCTGTGGAATACACACGGGATGGCCGGATCGTCTCCTGTGGACGCGATAAAGTTGCCAAATTGTGGGATGCCAACGGCAAAGAGTTGAAAGCTTTCGGCGGCTTGACAGATATTGCGACGGCTGTTTCTTTTTGCGACGAAACGAATCGTGTTATCGCGGGTGACTGGACCGGCTTGACGAAAGTCTGGAATGCCGTAGAGGGACAAGATCTGGGTCAAGTTTCGACCAATCCCATGAAGATTGAAGAACGGATTGCCGAGTTGACCAAATTGGTGGCGACTCAAACACAAGACTTCACTACAAAATCCGCCGCTGCCAAGCCACTCGTGGTAGCGCTTGCTAAGGTGAAAGCCGATTTGGCGACAGCTCAGCAAACTTCCGTGGCGACGAAAAAAATACTCGATGATACAACGGCTTTAGTGAATACTCTGAAAGCCCAAGTTGACACTTTGACGAAAGAGAAAGCGGCCGCAGATCTACAGGTCGCGACACTCACCCCGGTCACTGCGTCACTGAAGGCTGCCATGGATCAAACTGCCGCTGCCGCCGCAAAATTGCCTGAAGATAAGAATCTGGCAGGCGTGGCAGCTCAGGTGAAAGCTCAGCACGATGAAAAAGCGGCTGCTCTCGCGGTACAACAGAAAGTCCAAGCTGACAAAACAGCCGCCTTGATCAAAGCCACGACAGATAAAGCGGTCGCTGATAAAAAACTGCTGGACGCCACCGCGGCTTACCAAGCTGCCGTGAAGACGCAACAAACAGTCGATGCCATGCTGAAACCAGCAACCGACATGGCCACTGTTGCACAAGCCGCAATGACAGAGGCTCAACAAACATTGGCGGTCAGCCAAAAGGAACTGAAAGAGTGGCAGACGCAACTGACTCTCACGGTTAAACTGACTGAAATGAAAGCGAAAGAACAGGAACTCACTCAGAAACAGTTGGCCGAAGCAGAAGCGAAAGCAGTCCTCGATATGGCACAAGCCGATTTGACAAAGGCACAGCAAACAGCAACAGCCTCACAAGCAAATCTGAACAAGATTGTTGCCGATCTCGCAGCCCAGAAGAATACTTTGGTGGCGCAAAATGGTCAGTTGGTTGTTTTGAACACCCAGACTGCCAATCTTGAAAAAGCACTTCCCATGATCACAGAAGCCGCCAAAAAAGCACAAGAAGTGGCCGATCAATTGAAGGACGACAAAGAACTCGCCGCCTCAGCAAAAACATTAATGGACCTGGTCGCCAAGCGGGCCGGAGAACTTGGTAATCTGAAAAAAGCAGTCGAAGCCAAGAAGGCAGAAGTGGTTGCACAGAACACCAAAATTGCCGCGATCACCACACAGATGGAAACCGCTCAGATTGCCCTCACGGCGTCTCAGAAAGTTGTTGTCGATAAAACGGCTGCGATGAAACCTGTTCAAGCAAAATACGCTGCAACACAAGCAGAGACGACCAAAGCGACGCAAGCACGTGATGCCGTGAAGAAGGAAGTCGAAAGCATTCGCACAATACTCGCACCATTGGTCGGGAACGAACAGGCTTCTATCGTTCGGTGATTTAATCAATTCTATGCCGCGGGTCGTTGCGAGATTTTAGCACGATCCGAGTTGTCGGGGAGTTCTTTAATCTGTCCGTTCAACAATTGATCAGCAAGCTGCTGTAGCCGTACAAGATCGGCTTCGATGATCGCTTGGTACTCCTCCATCTGTTCCCGTGAAATATCTTCGGGAACGTGAATGGGAGTGCCGGTCAGCAAGATCACTTTCGAAAACGGTTTGGGAATAATCTGGTTCGTCCAGCTCCCAGCAATGTCCCAAAAGCGACTCACTGCATTGGCATTGGCGACAATCGGTATGCCGGTTTGTGATGCCAGGTAGACGATCCCCGGTTTGACTTTGTGACGCGGGCCTCGCGGCCCGTCGGGTGTGATCACAATATGACACTTCTCGGCAGTGGCAAGGAGTTTTTTCAGAGCGGTGGCTCCTCCCTTGCTCGACGAGCCGCGAACAGCGCCCAGATCGAAGTGCTTCATAAATTCCGAGAGCCACGAGCCATCTTGATGTTTGCTGACGAGAGTCTTTGCGGGGATGTAGGTGTCTTTGTGTGGAAGATTGACTCGATAGGTGATTGGCATAAACGTTTGATCGTGCCAAAGCGCGTAAAGATACGGCGTATTGCATTCCGAGCTGACGAGATTCGTCCCCGGATACTCTTCAATGACTCGATATCGAATGGTACGTGCCAACAGCCGAAATGATTTTCCCAGGCACCAGCCCATCATACGGGTCAATCGAGGACTACGAATCTTCACGAGGGGGGCTCCATCCCGAATTGGCCAATAGAAAATGATCAATTAAACAAGACGAATTCTAGTGATTATGTCATCCTTGTGAAGGCCAACTCGATACTTAAAAGAGCGGTTAAATACGCTCTAGAAGCTCTTTCACCTTCTTGGAAATGGCATCTCGCACTTGATAAAACTCTTCGGGGGGGAGATCACGCGGGTCGGGAAGCTGCCAGTCTTCCTTGATGGCCGCCGAAACATTGGGGCAGGAGTCTCCGCAACCCATCGTAATGGCCGCGGCAAATTCTCCCTCCGGGATATCGTCCAGGGATTTGGAGTGATGGAGTGTGAGGTCGTATCCGACCTCATCCATGGCGGCAACCGCTTTCGGATTCACGAGGCCGGAGGGCTTTGATCCTGCGCTGAACGATTTCACATCGTCCCCACCATAGATGCGGGCAAATGCTTCTGCCATTTGACTTCGATTGGAATTTTCCACACAGACAAACAACAGACGCTTGATGGTCATCACGAATCTCTTTTTTACATCGGAGTTGTCAACTTAAAGAGCATCGCATCGAGGCGAATACTGTTTACAGAGTATCGCTTTAAGATGAATAATGACAATCCGATATTACAAACTTTGTAGGAATCCGTATTTTACAACAAGCGGTTACACAAAAGCCGACCTGCAATCCGCCATCAACCAATGGTCGATTTCTTTCAGCATGTCGGCAGTCATCTCGTGACCACAATCGTACAATCGCTTATCAGCCAAAACGCCCGTTTGTTCGAGCTGATGGATTTGCTCTTGAAAAGACTTCGCATCGAGGACGTGATCTTTTCGTCCCCAACCGAGTAAGACCTTTTTCGCAGAGAGCTGGCGGTACTTGCTACCGTAGCCAGCGGTTGAAGGAATGCCTCCACCAAGTGCAATGGCACCCGCAAACAGTTCGGGCGCTTCCAGCAAAAGTTCCAAGGCAACGGTCGCACCAGAATCGAACCCAGCGACATAAATACGATCCAAGTCCATTCGAAAGAATCGGCTCATTTCGGCAATAGTTTCGCGAATTTCTTCCAACAGATCGGCAAGTTTGTCTTGGCAGGCTTCCCAATGAAAAGCTCCGCTTTCAGACTGACCGTCATCGGACGTTCCGCGAAACGCCAATCCAATATAGTTCTGATCGCTGATTTGCGGCATCACTGTGTGTAACTCTTCTTCGTTACTCTCATCCTGATGCAACCAGATCACGACCGGGTATCGGTAGCGAGGTTCAAATGGGTCAGGCAAATGCAGAGAGAGTGGGAGGTCGGTCTCGACGGCTGGTGTTTCGAGGTCAGCCGCCAATTCTTCCTCTCCTTCTTCGAAGGGAACTTCCTGGAGGGATTCCGGCAAGTTCAGGAAATGAGGGCGCGACATCTGCGACCACCAGTGAGATTCGGGATGTTGTTCAAAACGAGAGTTCATGACGATCTTTCGCAGGTATGGTTGCGGCGGCGGGTCAATCCATTTTGCCACGCCGAGTCTTTTTGGACGCCGGAATTTCCTTCCGACGAACGAACTCTAATTCTCGCGTAAGTTGCTGTCAACGCGTAGTCTACGACAGTGCTTGGCGCGCGAAGTGATTGCGAATTGGTTGCGGGTGACTTGCGTCAAAGTATGCGTTTCTGGCAACATTTAACGCCCTCAAACAGGCCGGATATTCTGCGTAAATATCCCGTTTTAACCAACCGTTACGTCAGACCCGGTTTTGGGCCGATTCGACTTTTTTGCTTTCGCTGATTACAGTCAGCCTTTGATTTGTCCTGAATTCGCGAGTTGACGACCGATGACTCATCCTCCCCATCCTCCCGCCAATCAGCTTGAAATCCTGCTTTCTCGCGAACGTATTGAGTCGCGAATTGCAGAACTGGCTGCAATAATGAACCAGGAATACAACGGACGTGAACTTGTCGTTGTGGGAATCATGTCGGGTGTGGTCGTGTTTCTCTCCGACTTGATCCGCGGTTTGGAAGTCCCGGTTCGTTTGGAATTCCTTAATGCCTCCAGTTATCGCGGGAAAGCGACCTCTGCGGGGGAGTTAGCCATTGATTTGTCAGGGTTGCCGACACTGACGGGAAAACATGTCTTACTGCTCGATGACATTCTCGACACGGGGCATACTCTCAGCCGAATGGTCGAGGTCATCTCCGTCATGAAACCTGCATCCCTGAAGTCCGCCGTTCTTCTGTGGAAGTCCGAACGCAATGAAACAGGACGCACGCCAGATTACTTTGGCTTTCAGATCCCCAATAAGTTTGTCGTCGGTTATGGACTCGATTGGGATGGCTTGTATCGCAACTTGCCCGATGTTCGCGTCATCCCTGAGTGATATTGTGTTTCCATTAGGATAAACTAACCCTTTCCATTATCTGCCCTCTGAAGTAAATGAATCATCATGAACCAAGCCGAATTGAAAGCCAGTATTCGAAATGTCCCTGATTTTCCCAAGCCGGGAATCATGTTTCGTGATATCACACCTCTGCTGGCTGATCCTAAAGTGTTTCAGGCAGTGATCGATCAATTCGTGGCGAAGTACAAAGATGCCGGCGTGACGGCGATCGTTGCCGCAGAAGCTCGTGGATTTATCTTCGCAGCTCCCTTGGCGTTAGCGCTGGGCGCACGATTTATTCCCGTCCGCAAGCCGGGCAAGCTTCCCTTTGAAACCAAAGCATTTCACTACGAATTGGAATATGGCACCGATTCACTGGAAATTCATACGGACGCTATTTCTCAATCAGACAATGTCTTAATTCTTGATGATTTGCTGGGCACAGGTGGTACAATGGAAGCTTGTGTGAAGCTGGTGGATCATAGCAACGCAAAGATTGTTGGCTGTGCCTTCCTGATAGAGCTCGATTTTCTCAACGGTCGCGAGAAGCTAACTCCTCATGAATGCTTCAGTTTGATCCACTACGCCGACGAAACCTGATTTTTGTTGCCCAAACTCGAAAACATGGTTGATCCTGCCCGTTAATGTTTTATATAATAATTAAAGATTATGTGTAATGTTGCGGAGCAGGTTCTCCAATTTGAAGGTCGATTTTATGAGCATCAATCACGGTACGCGACGACAATCTGTTGTCAGGCTTATTTTAACACGACTCTTCAATGGTGAGTATGCCCCCGGAGCGCGCTTAAGAGTCGAGCATCTCGCCGAACAATGTAACGTGAGTGTCACTCCGGTTCGTGAAGCACTGGTTGAATTGGCGGGAGTCGGTGTCATTGAATTGCAGCCCAACCGTGGTGCGGAAGTTCGGCCTTTTGGTCCGAAACAACTCTGGGAAATCTGCCACCTCCGACGAATTCTCGAATGTGAAGCGGTCCGCGGGTGTATTGGTCACTTTACGCCGAGTGAACTTGAACAGATGGAGGCCGATTTTGCACGGCTCTCCACCGCGACTCGCGACGAAGATTGGTTGGAAGAAACGAAGCTGTTGGACAACCAACTTCACACTTTGATCTCTGAACGCTGCGGCAATGAACGATTGAGCTATGAGATCAATCGATACGCGGTTTTATATCGAACTCTTCGTGATGCTCGACATAGCGTGCGAACCGCACGAGCCAATTATTCCGAGATGGATGAGAACCTGGAACATCTTGCCATTGTTCGTGGGATCATCAAGCAAGACCGGGAAGCAGCCGCTGAGGCGATGGGTGATCACGTCAATCAGGCAGGCAACGCATTAGTGCAAGATTTGTTTGGCAAGCAGGCGATCGCCGATGCCGATCTTGATCCCTATGTCGCCGAGCAAGTGACTCCGACTCAAATTCCTTGAGTGTTTCATTTCTCAAGCATGAACGTCATTGAGGTATATTATGAGATTCACGGTCTCGGTCTTTGTCCTGATGTTGGTGGCTTGTCTGATGACAAGATCCTATGCCGATGACGCTCCCAACTCTTCAGCACAGATCCATTTTGAGCAACAAATCGCTCCTCTGTTCGAAGAACATTGCATCCGCTGCCACTCTCCCAATAACCGAAAAGGGAAGTTGTCACTGGAGACCATCGCGGATCTGAAAGAGAAGAGTTACGTCACTCCCGGCGACCCTAACGGAAGTTATCTGATTGACGTGGTGACATCCCAAGCTGGTGAACCGGCAGAGATGCCAAAAGAAGGCGATGCTCTTTCCGCTGAAGAAATCGGATTGCTCAAACTCTGGATCGAACAGGGAGCCGATTGGCCAGAAAATGTGTTAGTCCAGGAGAAATCTAAAGCCGATAAAACCTGGTGGTCGTTACAACCGCTGGCTGAAGCGTTGGTTCCCAAACCTGGCGGCCTTCCCGATTCTTGGCAAGCGAATCCGATTGATGCGTTCGTTTTCTCACGGTTAACCGAACAGGGGCTTACTCTCAATCAATCTGCGGATCGACGAACTTTGATTCGCCGTATTACATACGATCTGACCGGGCTTCCACCTACGCCACTTGAGATTGAGACCTTTGAGAAGGATCCCGACCCTCAAGCGTATGAAAAATTAGTGGATCGACTCTTGGCCTCTCCTCGTTACGGCGAACGCTGGGGCCGACACTGGCTGGATGTCGTCCGGTTTGGTGAGAGCAACGGGTTTGAACGGAACGTGATCATCAATGATCTCTGGCCGTTTCGCGACTACGTGATTGAGTCGTTCAATCAAGACAAGCCAATGGATCGATTCATTCGGGAGCATTTGGCAGGTGATCTGTTTGGCAAGGGGAAACCGGATCAGGAAATCGGTGCGGCGTTTCTTGTTGCCGGTCCGTACGACAACGTCGGAAATCAGGACCCCGTTGCAGCGGCTCAGATTCGTGCCAACACGATTGATGAAATGATTCGAACATCGGGTGAATCATTCCTCGGGTTGACGCTGGGATGTGCGCGCTGCCATGACCACAAATTCGATCCAATTTTGCAGACAGATTATTATAGTTGGTACGCAACATTCGCCGGAGTCCGGCATGGATCCCGAGTTTGGGCGACTCCCGAAGAACAACGACATCAAGTCGAAAAGTTGAAACCTTTGAACGCACGTAAAGCTGAGTTGACTCAGCAGCAACGCGAATTGAAAGCAGAAATCGCACAGCGTTTGTGGGAGTCAAACAAAGAGTGGTCGAGACCCGCCGTCGATGCTCGTCAAAATGAAGAGACATTCCCGACCATCTCCGCAAAGTATGTGCGATTCTCGATCTCTTTAACGAACCAGAGTCAGCCATGTATTGACGAACTGGAAATTTACGGGCCAGGCGATCCAGCGAATCTGGCACTTGCGTCTTCTGGTGGTAAGGCCACGGCTTCGTCTTTGCTGTCCGGTTATCCCATTCATCAGATCGAACATCTGAACGATGGGAAATCTGGCAACGGCCATAGTTGGATTAGTAAGGACACGTCTGGTTGGGCGCAAATTGAATTCCCTCGACAAATGGAAATCAATCGTGTCGTTTGGGGGCGCGACCGAGAGGGTAAGTTTCGTGACCGACTGTCGCTGGAATACCGCATTGAGGTCTCAGCGGATGGAGAATCGTGGAATGAAGTCGCAAATGGTGGTGACCGTAAGCCTGTCGATCAGAATCATCTGGCACGGAGAGGGCTCAACGGGGGAGCATTATCCCTCGAAAAACGCTGGACACGCCCTCCGGTTGATCGTCTCGGTACGACCGAGAAATTCGATCCCGTACAGGCGAAGTTTGTGCGACTGGTCTGTGAAGCACAAGATGGCAATCCGGCATCATCATCCGGGTTTCGCATCGACGAGTTTGAAGTCTGGTCCGCAGACTCGGACCCTCAAAACGTCGCACTCGCCGACAACGGTGGCAAGGCATCTGGAAAAGCTCGCGAGATTAAAGATTTTCCCAGCGCGTATGGTCCTCACCTTGCCATTGACGGCAAGAGTGGTGAACGTTTTTTGGCGGCAGGGAATGACCTGACGATTGAACTCTCTAATCCGACAAACATTAATCGAGTGACGTTTTCCAGCGCTCGTGGCGAAGCGACACCATCACAACGAAAGTTTATGTTTGTGGCCGACTATCGCATCGAGGTTTCGTTGGACGGGAAGTCGTGGGATGAAGTGGCTCATGGCCGCGACCGTAAGCCAGTCAGTGAAGCTCACCGCAAGCATCGCATTGATCGTGCCACCAAGCCAACACCCGAGGAAGAGTCCGAGTTAAAAAAGATTGATCAAGAACTGGCACAAGTATCACGAGAATTAAGCGCCTCGCCACCTTTACAAACAGCCTGGCTAGGATCGCGACAAGCCGCACCGGGGCCGTTTTATACTTTTCTAGGAGGCAGCCCACAGAAAAAGGGTGCGGTGGTCGTTGCTGCGAGTTTATCAACGCTCGATCAAGCCGCCCCTACTTACCGTCTCGCTCAGAGTGATTCCGAATCAGAAAGGCGTCGTGAGTTGGCCGAGTGGATCACCAGTCCGAAGAATCCTCTCACAGCACGCGTGCTCGTCAATCGAGTCTGGCAAAATCATTTTGGAACGGGCATTGTGGCCACGCCGAATGATTTCGGATATATGGGGGTGAAGCCGACGCATCCGTTACTTCTCGACTGGTTGGCCAAGCAACTGCATGAACACAACTGGCGTCTCAAGCCACTCCACAAAATGATCGTCCTCTCGCAATCTTACCGGCAGTCGAGTCTGTTTAACGAAGAGGCTGCTCGCATTGACGGTGACAGCCGTTACTTATGGCGTTTCCCGCCGCGACGTCTTTCTGCGGAAGAAATTCGTGACACAATTCTGTCAGTTTCAGGACAGTTGAACGAAAAAATGGGCGGGCCGGGATTCCGTTTGTATGATTACCAACAAGACAATGTGGCGACTTATGTACCGCTCGATCAACATGGTTCCGAGACATACCGTCGAGCCGTCTATCATCAAAATGCCCGTGCGTCGGTGGTCGATTTGATGACCGAATTCGATCAACCCGATTGTGCGTACTCGACTCCCGAGCGAGCCGAAACGACGACTCCGTTGCAGGCACTCACGATGCTCAATCATCAGTTTACACTCGATATGGCAGAAGCGTTGGCCGAACGACTCCGTTCTGAGGGAGGGGACAAACCTGAGCAACAAATCGAGCGTGCATTCGCGCTTTGCTACGGCCGCCAACCGACAACAACAGAAGTCGGCGACTGTCTGTCGTTGATTGAAGAGCATTCACTGATCGCATTGTGTCGGGTGCTACTCAATACCAGCGAATTGATTTATGTGCAGTGAGCGCAACAGAAGTCACGCTCCAAGAATACTCACCCCACTGGAATCACCCATGCTAAATCGACTTCATCCCAGTTTGTTGTTTGTTGTGACTCTGGTGATCCTGAGCACGTTTCAAGTTCATGCCGCCGAAAAGCCAAATATTGTTTTCATACTGGCGGATGACTTGGGTTGGTCGGAACTTGGCAGCTATGGCAATCATTTCAATGAGACGCCACATCTCGATCAACTTGCCAACGAGGGTGTACGATTTACGCAGGCTTATGCGTCTGCTCCTGTTTGTTCGCCTTATCGAGCGGCATTATTGACGGGGCAATACCCTGCCCGCATTGGCATTCTGGATTACCTTCGCCCCAACTCATCCAATGCGCTACCGGTTGATCAATTGACTCTGCCCGAAATGTTGCAACAACAGGGTTATGCCACGGGAATGGTCGGCAAATGGCATTTGACCGGTTACGAACATCATGGTGCAGAATATGAAGTGAAACCACACGACCATGGCTTCGACTGGGACATTGCCCGAGAAGTCAAAGGAGTGGGCAACGGTGCCAATTTCTGGCCGTACGAATTCCGGGATCAACAGATCCGCTGGCTCGATCTACCTGAAAATTTATTGGGTGAAAGTGAGTTTATAGTGGACCGTATGAACCTGGAAGCCGTCGACTTTATGAGACGGAATCAGGAACAACCATTTTTTCTTTACCTCAGTCATTATGCTCCGCATTCGATTCTGAATGGCAAACCGGATCTGGTCGAGAAGTATCGCCAGAAACATCAGCCCGGCAAGAGTACCAAGGAGCGTTGCTATTTGTGTGAGGACCAAGGATATGAGGGGGACACACTCAATCACTGGGCGGGAGACCACAACCCCCATCTCGCCGCAATGTTAGAGAGTATCGATCACGGTGTGGGAATGATTCTCAAAACACTCGATGATCTTGGGTTGGCAGAGAACACCATTGTTATCTTCACCAGCGACAATGGTGGAGAAACGAATGTGACCTCAAACTCTCCTTTGCGTGGAGGGAAAAGTGAACTCTATGAAGGGGGACTTCGTGTTCCGTTGATTGTCAGGTGGCCTGGGCAAATACCAGAAAAAACGATTTGCGATGGTCTTACCATGAATGTTGATTTCTATCCGACAATTCTTGATGTGCTCGGAGTCAACGGTGATTCCCATCAGAAGTTGGACGGCGTCTCAATCTTGCCTTTATGGAAAACTCCTAAGCTCTCTTTGGAACGCGATCCTTTGTATTGGCATTATCCCCTTGATCAACCGCATTTTCTGGGTGGTCGTTCGGCAGGAGCCATTCGTGACAAAGACTGGAAACTCATTGAGTTTTTCGACACGGGAGAGACTGAACTCTATGCGCTCTCTGAGGACTCTTCCGAGCAGGAAGATCTGTCAGCCGCAAAGCCGAAGGTGGTGAGTGGATTGAAATCAAAATTGCAAACGTGGCGAACGTCGATCAATGCACGTATGCCTTCTGCTCCGATGTTAACGCGGCCTCAGAACCTTTTTTTCTCTGATCATTTCTCCGCAGGGCAAGAGAGTGACCGTTGGCATTTTACGAAAGACTGGGCGATTGAAAAAGGAGTCTTACGGCGAGTTAAGACGGGTAGTGAGGACACTCGCATGTTTCTGAAGGACGCTCAGTTTCGCAATGCGGTGATTCGATTTGATTTTCAGTTTCAAGAGTCAAAAAATCTGCGTTTGGTCACAGGATCTAATGGCCATTACAATGCCGTGGTTCATCTCCACCGGGATCACTTTTTCATTCAGACTGCGCAAGACAAATCGGGGCCGTACTTCTCTCGCCGTCATGGTGAGTGCGCCTTCGACTTCGATCCCGATCGCTGGTACACATTAACGGTTGAATTTTTGGGAGATGAGCTGGTCGCCCACATCGACGCCGATCATGTCGTCTACGCCAAGCACCCGATTTTGGATCAGGAAAGGACTTATCTAGCGTTTCAGGTGGATGACTCTAATGCGGCGTTTGATAACTTGGAGATCCTGAACGCCGAGCAGCATGCACATTATGAAGCCGGCCTAAAGCATGTGTTGTCTGTGGATGGTCAACATCCCGTGCAGATCGCACTTGAAGAACGGCTCAAGATCGAGAAAGTGAATGCCCGCGACCGCCTTTATCAGTCTGACGCACAGTATCGGCAACTCTTCCAGCACGTAGAAGAACTCGATGCCAGGCAGAAGCAGGAGTATCCAGACGCCTTTCGATCTCACAAAGAGTTCACGAAGAAAATTCAAGAGATACGCAAAGACCTCCATGAGAACGATCCTCAATACAAAGAACTTTTATTCACGACTCATCGGGCCAAGCGTGCCCTCGATAATTTTTTGATTGAACAAGAACCTTTTCTCGAGGAGTTACCCAAAAGTCGCAAGCCGAAAGAACTTGAGCGCATTCGACAACAGTATCTCGATCAGCCCGGCTACCAGGAACTTGTTCAGAAACAATCTGTTGCTCAGCGAATTCTTGAAAAAACGTACCCTCAGATATTTGTCAGTGATGAAGAAATCAAGCAGATTCGGCAGGAGCGCCGTGACGAAGTCGAACAGGAAGAAAAGTTTCGCAAACTGAAGGAAGAGCGCGCAGCCGCCTATCGCGCCGAACAAAATTATCTGACCACAAAAGACCAGATTTATTTCAAACTTCAACAACAACTTGACTAGATAAAACCTGATACAACATCTGAATGAGGTTTACTCATGAATATCCACGACATGACCCGACGCGGGTTCCTCAACAATATCACTACCGGCTTGGCCGGAGTGGGGTTGGTTGATTTGATCTCCCGAGGGCTCCTCGCGGAGCAATCAAAGTGGCAGTCGGGACGCGGAATGACGCATCACGCTCCCAAAGCGAAACGAGTGTTACAGATCTTCTGCCCTGGGGCGGCCTCGCATATTGATTTATGGGAGCACAAGCCGTCACTCGAAAAGTACCACGGCAAGCCATTACCGGGTGAGGAGAACTTTGTTTCGTTTCAGGGCAAGAACGGCAACCTGATGCAAAGTCCGTGGAAGTTCTCTCCCGCAGGCGAGAGCGGCAAGATGTTTTCCAGCATGCTGCCTCATATGTCGAAGCATGCTGACGACATCGCGTTCATTCATTCGATGCACAGTGAATCGAACACGCACGGGCCGGGCTGTGTGTTCATGAATACCGGTCATCCAACCGAAGGCTTCCCGGCTGCCGGTGCGTGGGCCAGCTATGCGTTAGGTACAGCCAATGAAAATTTGCCGACTTATGTCGCTATTTCAGATATTCGTGGCGAGCCACCCAATGGGAAAGCGAACTGGACGAACGGCTTTCTCCCGGCCCGGCATCAAGCCATCATGATGAGCGATCACCGACCCATCCGAAACATCTCGCCTCCTCCATCGATCAAGCCCGACGAAGAAGCCGCCACACGAGAGTTGCTACGAAAACTGAATCAACAATTTGCCACTGCCAATGCCAAGGAGTCCGACTTGCAAGCGCGCATTGCCGCGTACGAACTCTCGGGGCGTATGCAGGTATCGGCCCCTCAAGTTTCTGATCTCTCGCAGGAATCGGAACAGGCTCACCAAGCCTATGGGACGAATGATGAAAATAAACTGAAGGCGGCTTACGCCAAAAACTGTTTGTTGACGCGACGGCTACTCGAACGGGATGTCCGCTATGTGAATTTGTATTGTGCGTCGCGCGCTTCGGGAGTCGACGGGCTGCTCAATTGGGATGCTCATAAAACATTGAAATCCGACTACGAACGTCATTGCCCGATCTTCGATCAACCGACTGCCGCGTTGCTGACAGACCTGAAGCAATCGGGGCTTCTCGAAGATACGTTGGTTTTATGGACAACCGAATTCGGACGGATGCCCACGCATCAGGCGGGGACGGCTGGACGTGACCATAACCCGGATGGCTTCACTTGCTGGATGATGGGAGCCGGCGTCAAAGGGGGAGTCAGTTACGGTGCGACGGATGAATTCGGGCGACGTGCAGAAGTGAACCCGACCACCGTTTGGGACTTCTATGCCACGGTTATGCATCTTTTAGGATTCGATCACGAGCGACTGACATGGTACCATAATGGTCTCGACCGCCGTTTGACCGATGTCCACGGCTCCATGATCAAAGACATTCTCTCTTGAACGTCTACCGTACTATTCTGAAGACCATAATTGGATGCAGCGTGTTAAGCTGTTTCCAACAGAGAGATGTCATAGCTTCGGACTTGTTACCGGGGGCTGTCAACTCGGTCATCAAATCTCATTGCCGTGATTGTCATGAGGGCGCACTGACCGAGGGCGGTTTAAACCTGACGACACTTGAGTTTGATTTGGACTCTCCGTTTACTCGAGATCGCTGGATACGAGTTTACGATCGGGTCCAAAAGGGAGAGATGCCGCCCAAAGAGACTCCCCTTTCCGCAGAACTTCGTGCTCAATTTGTTCAAGAACTCAAAGATGTCCTTCACAAAGTCGATTTGGCAGAGATTGTTGTCAACGGTCGAGGTCCTGTGCGAAGGCTCAATCGGGATGAATACCAACAGAACCTTCGCGATATTCTGAGGCTTCCTTCGCTCGATATCCGCGATATGCTGCCCGCTGATCGTGAAGGTCACCACTTCAACAAAACAACCGAAACTCTCGACATTTCACACGTGCAATTGATCGCTTATCTGGAGGCTTCGGAAGTCGCATTACGACAAGCGATTGCCAGTGAAATTCAACCGCCGCCTCTTACCGAATATCGAGCAATCGGACGGAAGTTATTCAGCACAACTTCAACATTTGGAGAACGTCAAGCGATGTTCTTCGCTCGCAATTCACGAGCAATCGGTAAAGACGATCTAGCCGCAACTCCCGACGATCCTGAAATTGAACTGGCACTGTTCCGTTCAGCACATTGGCCTTATTACGGTTATCCGCAAGGTTTTGTGGCTCGGTTAACTGGTGATTATCGTGTTCGGTTTTCGGCGCGCGCCGTGTTGCAGTTGCCCGGGTTTGAAATCAAACCGGCTGTCAAACCGGTTCCTATGACATTCCGTGCAAGAAAGCCATCTGGTGCCGATGTGTCGGGTGACGTGCGCGCAACCGGTGGTCTGATCGATGTGCAGCCGAAACAAAAGGAATACGAAACAACCATCTTTCTACGGGCCGGCGAGACCTTCGAATACAGCCTTCTCGGCTTGCCTGTTCCGCTCGCACGTAACGTTAATGGTGGGCCGCCCACTTATCGTTATCCTCCCTTCCCCAAAAGTGGTCAGCCGGGAGTTGCCTTCCAATGGTTAGAACTGAAAGGCCCTCTCTCCCCAGAGCAATGGCCTCCTCTCTCCCATCGGGTTTTGTTCGATGAACTCCCCATTCGCTCGAATTCGTCAGGAAAATTGCATGTGGAGATTGTCTCTGGAAATCCTGCCGTCGATGCCGAGCGACTCTTCCGAAGATTCGTCCAACAAGCGGCACGACAGCCTGTTCCCGAAGAAGCCATTCAGAAGTATCTGGCATTAATTCAATTGCAGTTGAAGGAGCAAATCCCGTTTGCGGAGGCAATGTTGACCGGCTATCAGGCGTTTCTTTGTTCTCCGCATCTACTTTATCTCAACGAGCCCCTGGCCGCCGACAATCATTATGCAATCGCGTCGCGCATGTCCTACTTTCTGACGAATACCAAGCCCGATGCAGAACTTATGCAGCTTGCCAGCGATCACCAATTACGCAACGCAAGAGTCTTGGAACAGCAGACCAATCGCCTCTTGCAAAGCAGTGGTTTTGATCAATTCGTCACCAACTTTACCGATTACTGGCTGAACCTGAAGGACCTGTTTCGAGACGAACCCGACATTCGCCTGTATCCAGAATACCGCTTCGATAGCTATCTGGTCGAATCGATGGAGCGGGAAACGCGAACGTTTTTTGCAATGATGATTCAGGAGAATCTTCCTGCAAGTGTGCTCGTGAAGGCAGATTTTGTCTTGGTGAATGATCGCCTGGCCGATCATTATCGACTGCCGCCTCTGTCTGGTTCGGCCATTCGTAAAGTGATGATCCCCGATGAGAGTCCGTATGGAGGCTTGTTGACACAAGCAGCCATCCTGAAAGTGACAGCCAATGGAACAACCACTTCGCCCGTAGTTCGTGGGGCGTGGATCATGGAGAGATTGTTAGGCGAGCCCCCACCCCCTCCACCCGCCAGTGTTCCCGCAGTCGAACCCGATATTCGAGGCGCCAAAACAATCCGGCAGTTATTAGCGGCTCATACCAAACAGGAATCGTGTGCCGGTTGTCATGCACGTTTTGATCCTGTCGGTATGGCGCTCGAAAACTTTGACATACTTGGAGGCTGGAGAGTTCGCTATCGAGGGTTGGAAGAAGGAGAATTGGTGACCGGGATTGACCGTGCCGGCCACGACTTCGCCTACAATAAGGCGTCTGCGGTCGAATCTGATGGTAAGCTTCTCGATGGACGTCAGTTCGCCGATATCCACGACTTGAAAAAGATACTGGCGGGTCAGCCGCGACAACTCGGTCGAAACTTGTTGTCGCAATTTACGATTTATGCGACCGGGACGCCGGTTCGATTTTCTGACCGCAGCGAGATTGAAAACATTCTCGACGCCTGTGAAAGCGACGGGTATCGCGTGGGAGACTTATTGCGCAAGTTTGTCCAGAGCCACATTTTCCTGGGGCCAGCGGGTTGCGATGCAAATCAACGAGGTGAAAAATGAGTTCGTCCAGTCTGAAGCACTTTCGCGGGCAGGTTACCAGACGCGACATTCTCCGTGGCTTGGGAGTGTCTCTGGCGTTGCCTTGGCTGGAAAGTCGAGCGCGTGCCGTGGATGCATCGTCGGCCTATGCGGCTCCGCAACGCATGCTGCTGATCTCGAACAATTTGGGGGTGTTGCCCAAGCCGTTCTTTCCCACAATGTCCGGCACCCATTACGAGCTTTCCCCTTATCTGACCCGACTTGCCAAATTCCAGCCAGACTTCACCGTCCTCAGCGGACTTTCTCATCCCGATGTGACGGGCGGGCATAGTACCGAGAACTGTTTTTTGACCGGCGCGCGGGGACCAACACGTTCTGGCTTTCGCAATACAATATCGCTCGATCAATACGCCTCCGAAGCGATGGGACCAGTCACACGATTTGGGACACTCAACCTTGGCGTGAATATCGACAAGGCCAATCGCAGCCTTTCGTGGACACGCGATGGCGCCCTGTTACCTGCGGTCGACAATGCCCCCGCGCTGTTCCAGAAAATGTTCGTACAGGGCAACCCCAACGACGTTGCACGTCAATTGCACAAACTCGAGCGACGCGGCAGCGTTCTCGACACCTTGATGGAGGATGCCGAAACGTTCAATCGTCAACTTTCGCAAAGCGATCGAGACCGAATGGATCAGTATTTAACATCGATTCGTGAAGTCGAACAACGTTTACAATCCGCACGCAAATGGGAACTCCGCACCAAGCCTGAAACATCGCAGCAGCCACCAGACGATATTCGTGATCAGAAACTGTTTTTCGAAAAATTCGAGCTGATGCTGAAGATGGCTCGCTTGGCGCTAGAGTCCGATTCCACACGTATCGTGACGTTGATGGTCGATGCGTTTGCGACTCCCGTGTTTCAGTTACATGAGAACCAGAACACGACTGACGGCTACCATAATCTCTCTCATCACGGCCAAGCCACTGAAAAAGTTCAGCAACTGGAAGATGTGGATCGACAACAAATGGATTTGCTAGCGAAAATCTTCGGCGAGTTCGCCGAGCGACAAGAAGGCGAGAGACGATTGCTGGACAACACCATGATCCTGTACGGCAGCAACATGGGAGACGCGAACACCCACGATAATCGAAACTTGCCGATCCTGCTGGCGGGTGGTCAGTTCCAACATGGACAGCACTTGGCCTTCAGCCAGGAGAAAAACACGCCACTTTGCAATCTCTATCTTACCATGCTCCAAAGACTCGGCATCGAGACAGATCAATTCTCCAGCAGCACAGGATTATTGACGGGGCTATCATTCATGTCTTGAGCCATTGATCACAGCGCGAAATCTGGTTCGGATGATCCGCGCGAAGGGTTGGGTCAGTTCTTTCATGAGGTGTCCGCGCGGCAAGTCGTGGCCGATATAGATCAGCAAAAAGAAGATTATGAACAGATCGGCCATCTCGCACCTTGCTCCATCGGTTGTCTGCGCGTAACAATAGGAAAACAGCAAGTTTCTGGCAACATGAAGCTACGTTTGTCGATTGCCACTGATACCTCAAGCACACCTTATTCTGAGGCCGTTTCCATGCGTTTACTGATTGCCGCTCTCGCCGTGCTGACTCTTTCGTCAAATACACTCTCCAGCCTCTCTCTCTCAGCGGCAGATAAACCGAACATCGTCGTCTTTCTGGTCGACGATATGGGCGTCATGGATACTTCGGTGGCGTTCCTCACCGATAAAAATGGCACTCCCAAGCGTTACCCGCTCAACGATTATTATAGAACCCCCAGTATGGAACGTCTCGCCAAGCAAGGCGTCCGCTTCAACAACTTCTACGCGATGTCTGTCTGCTCGCCGACACGCAATTCGATCATGACCGGCCAAAACGCGGCCCGACATCACGCCACCAACTGGATCAATCCGTGGCAGAACAACAAAGGCCCGTACGGCCCACCCAATTGGGATTGGGAAGGACTAGATGCAACTGACATCACTCTCCCCGGAACCCTCCGCAAGAATGGTTATAAAACGATTCATGTCGGCAAAGCACACTTCGGGCCAGAAGAACACGCTGGCTCTGAGCCACTCAATCTAGGGTTTGATGTCAACGTAGCCGGCCGATCGGTCGGTGCACCGGGAAGTTATTATGGCGAGAAAAATTACGGCAACCCGAAGAGCAAAAACAAAGTCCCTGGACTCGATAAGTATCACGGCACAGAAACTTTTTTGACCGAGGCGCTCACCATCGAAGCGAAACGACATCTCACGGAGACAGTGCGAGCAGACAAACCGTTTTATCTGTATATGTCCCATTACGCCGTGCACGCACCGTTCAATTCTGATCCTCGCTTTGCGAATCATTATAAAGATTCCGGGAAGTCGAAAAACGCGCAAGCCTTCGCGACCTTGATTGAAGGGATGGATAAGTCGCTCGGCGACATTCTTGATCATTTGGATGAATTGGGCGTCGCGGAAAACACGCTCGTCATTTTTCTGGGAGACAACGGCTCCGATGCCCCACTCGGCCACCAGCATGAAGTCGCCTGTGCGGCTCCGTTGCGAGGTAAAAAAGGCGCTCATTACGAGGGTGGCATGCGTGTGCCGTTCATTGCCGCCTGGGCGCAACCCAACAGTAAGAACATTCATCAGCAGAAACTCCCCATCCCGGCCAACGTGATTCAACCGCAACAGGCCGCCGTGATGGATTTGTTCCCGACCATTTTGAATCTGACCGATGTTAAAATCCCCAACGGTCATAAAGTCGATGGAAGACTGCTCGACACATTATTGACGGGAAAACCGGACTCCTCTCGTTCCGAAGAATTTCTGATGAACTATCCCCACGCGCCGCATCGCAGCGATTACTTCACCGTTTATCGAAACGGAGACTGGAAGGTGGTCTATCATTTCTATCCCTCGAAGCAATCGGACGGCTCACACTATCAGCTCTACAATTTGAAGAACGATCCGTTTGAATCGACCAACCTGGCCGAGAAAGAGCCAGCTCAATTACGCACCATGATGAAGAAGTTGGTCGCCTCGATGGAGGCTCACGATGGGCAATATCCTGTCAGCAAAGAGAATCCGTCACAGCCGCTAAAGCCCATGATTCCGTAGGTTCATATCGCAAATTTTGTAGGTCAGGCTGTGCCTGTCAAGCTTTCTCTTGAAATTTTTCACGGTGCATTCATGACTCGCTGGTGCTTTCTGATCTTTCTTTTGTCGATTGATATATCTCCAGTTGCAGCCTCCCTGCAACTCTCGCCACCCAATATCCTGTTCATTGCGATGGACGATCTCAATGACTGGATCGGTTGCATGGGGGGGCATCCTCAAGCCATTACGCCAAATTTGGATCGTCTCGCCAAGTCGAGCATGCTGTTTACGAATGCTCACTGCCCGGCTCCTGCCTGTAATCCCTCTCGCACGGCCATCATGACGGGCATCTCGCCGCATCAATCGGGACTCTATGACAATGGTCAGAAAATGCGGGAGATCCTGCCTTCTGCCGAGATCATGCCGAAGACATTCTCGCGGCACGGCTATCACGCGGCGGGTTCCGGGAAGATGCTGCATTACTTTATCGATGCCGATTCGTGGGATGACTATTATCCCGATGCGAAGAGCGAGAATCCTTTCCCGCGAACTTTGTATCCCGAAAAACGTCCGCTCTCGTTACCGAGAGGTGGCCCGTGGCAATACGTGGAAACCGATTGGGGTCCGCTTGATGCCACTGATGAAGAATACGGCGGCGATTATCTGGTCTCAAAATGGGTCGGTGAACAGTTACAGATCAGCCGAAATACTCCACTTTTTCTCGCCTGTGGAATTTATCGTCCTCACGAACCGTGGTTTGTACCGGCGAAGTATTTTGAACCGTTCCCTTTGGAATCAATCCAGTTACCGCCCGGCTACAAGCTGGATGACCTCGATGATCTACCACCAGCCGGAAAGAAACGCGGACCGAATCGCTACTTCGAACATATCCAAAATGAAGGCCAATGGAAGAAAGGTATTCAGGGCTATTTGGCGTCGATTCATTTTGCCGATGCAATGCTCGGGCGAGTTCTCGATGCACTCGAACAAAGTCCGTATGCCGACACAACGATTGTTGTTTTGTGGTCCGATCACGGTTGGCATTTGGGTGAGAAACAACATTGGCAGAAGTTTACCGGTTGGCGACAGGCGACCCGCGTGCCGTTGATGATTCGCGTCCCCAAAAAGACGCCCGCCTTTTCTGAAGGGACGACGCCCGCTGTTTGTGATCGTCCGGTGAATCTGTTGTCGTTGTTTCCTACTCTGTTGGAGTTATGCGGGCAGAAATCGGAAACGCATCACGACGGACCGAGCCTTGTTCCGCTTTTGAGAAATCCACAAGCGGAATGGCCACATGCGTCATATACTTATCTGGGAGATCGGGGGAGTGTGGCGATCAGCACGGATCGTTGGAGGTACATCAAATATTCAGAAGGAGATGAAGAGCTATACGACATTAAAGCTGACTCCTATGAGTGGACCAACCTAGCATCGAAACCAGAACACACCGAGAAACTTCAAAAGATGCGACAACTCGTCCCCAAAAAGTTCGCTCCCAAACCCGAGCCGAGCGTCAATTCATTGGACGCATTGAAATGGCATCGCCTGAAGGGCAAAGAGGCACCCGTCTCCAAACCAGATGGTGCGCCGTTTCAGGTTCATTTTCTGAATCGATCAGGAAATACTGTGAAACTGTTCTGGCGAGATCTTGAAGGTGGGCAGAAATTCTATGCAGAGATTGCCGCTGGAAAACAAAAATCACAACAGACTCGTCCCGGTGCGGTCTGGATGATTACGAATGAAGATGAGCAACCTCTGGGATATTTTCGTGTGGGAGATCGTACAGCAAAAGCCATTGTTCCCAAGCCTTGAAACGAGCGTCTTTTGGCAGTTTTAATGGGATGTCGAAAGCCAATACTCTTCAGCGTTTGCTATGGGGATTTCTCGATAAAGATGACGATCAAGGACTCTCATCGGTTATAGTAATGGGTGTGATTTTCCGTCCTTCCCGTCATACGTCCTGATAAAGACAACCAAGATCTCATGAACGCTCGCGTTTGCCTCATCATGATTCTTCTCACTGTTGCGCTACCGGGACCGGTACAGGGAGAGAATCCCGACGATCCTTTTCTCAAACTGGTCAAACCAACCTTTACACAGCATTGCGTGAAATGTCATGGCCAGAAAAAGAAGCTCGCAGGAGATTTGAATCTGCTGGCAGTCACGGATGTCAATAAATTAACGGGCAACCCAGAGTTGCTACAATCGCTGATTGACGCTCTCGAATATGAAGAGATGCCACCGGAAGACGAACCGGCCCTCGATGACCAGACGCGCAAGCAACTGGTGCTCTATTTTGAGCACGCTTTGAACGAGGTTGTGAAAAATGCCAAAACGTATTCGCAGGCACCGCTTCGCCGGATGAATCGTTTTCAGTACAGCAACGCGGTTGAAGATCTATTTCGATTGAATCGTGTTGTCTTTACCTTGCCTGAGCGGATGGCCCGCGAGCACAATAATTATTTCCAGCCCGCGACTGGCAAGATGCCCGATGTGGTGACCGTTGGTAGCCGACCTTTGGGGAAATCACAACTGATCGAAAAACGTCTCGCCGGTGTCGCTCCGTTCCCTCAAGACTTACGGGCCGAGCATGGTTACGACAATCGCGGCGATCATTTATCACTTTCGCCGTTATTGCTCGAAGCGTTCATGACGTTGAGCCGTTCGATTGTCGAAAGTCCCGACTTTGACGCGCGATCTGTCGGCATTTGGAAAGAGTATTTTGCGGAACCAGCTAGCAAGGAAGCGTATGAGTCAGAAATTCGTGCGCGATTGGAAAAGTTCCTGACGCGTGCGTTTCGTCGTCCCCCCTCCGAAAAACTACTGGATCGCTATACTAATTTTGTGAGTGGCCAGATCGATTCGGGTGAAACCTTTACCAATAGCATGAAAGCTGCTGCATCTGGTGCGATTGCTTCGCCCATGTTTCTCTATCTGTATGAAGCAGCCGCCGATAAAAATACAGCGCAACCGATTGAAGACTACGAGCTGGCTTCTCGGCTCTCGTTTTTTCTGTGGGGGAGTATCCCCGATGAGACGTTACTGACACTGTGTCGTGAAGGCAAATTGCATGATCCTGAAGTCCTCTCCAATCAAGTCGACCGGATGATGAAAGATAGAAAACTGAAACGCTTCTGCGACAGTTTTCCATCACAGTGGCTTCAATTAGAGCGGATTATTTCCGCAGTTCCGAATCGCAACCACTTCCCCGAGTATTACTTCTCGAAGTATCGTAGCAGCATGCATTTGATGCTCGAACCGCTGCTCTTGTTTGAAACGGTATTGATTGAAGATCGGTCGATTGTCGATCTGATCGATCCCGATTTCAGCTATCGATCTGATCGCATGGAAATCCTCTGGTATGGAAGAAAAGTTCCGGGGAAATCAAACATAGGCCCGGTGACTGGCATCCCTTTCAGACGAGTGGAAATCTCCGACCGTCGGCAAGGGGGAGTCATCACGAACGCGGCCATCATGTCGATGAATTCGGGAACGGAAGAGACCAAACCCATCACGCGCGGTGCCTGGATTGCTGCTGTCATTTTTAACGATCCACCCGAGCCGCCTCCCGCAGATGTTCCGCCACTCTCGGAAAAACCACCAACTGAAGAGGCCAATCTGACTCTCCGTGAACGACTGGCACTCCATCGCGAACGAGCCGACTGTGCGGGGTGTCATGAAAAGATTGACCCCTTTGGCTTTGCCGTGGAAAACTTTGATGCCATCGGCAAGTGGCGTGACAAGTACGAAAATGGGCGTGATGTGGATTCGGGTGGAGTTTTGTTTCGCAAACACAAGTTTTCGAATGTCGTTGAATTTAAAGACGCGATTGTTGAAGAGAAAGATCGTTTCACGCGAGCGTTTGCCAGTCATTTGTTATCGTTCTCGCTGGCACGCGAGCTGACAGCCGCCGACTCTCCCGCACTCGATCAAATCGTAACGGATACAATTCATGACGAATATCACATCAAGTCTTTGTTGAATCATATTGTGTTGAGCGAGCCGTTCTTAACGAAGACCAACCCGGGTATCGCGGTCACAAAACACCACCAGAAAACCACCCCCACTTCAAGTACGAGTGAATAACGATGCAAGATCTCTCACGACGTAATTTTCTGCAAGGTATTGGTGGGACGGCACTATCTCTGCCGTTTCTGGAAAGCCTTTCATGGGGTGCTCCAGCAGCGAAAATTGCTCAAAGACTAGCCTTTTATTATGTGCCGATTGGTGTTGTCAGACGCGGATTCTTTCCCGGCGAAAAAGATGCCATCATCCCCAAGTTCACCAGCAGTCAGCAGGAGATTGAGCAGACCGCAAAAATACCGCTCGGTCTCCAACCACTTAACCTGACGCCGACCATGCAGCCTCTGGAATCGGTGAAAGATAAGATCACATTGATCACCGGTATGGATCGCACCTTCCAGCAAGGAACCGACGTGCATGCCCAATGTGCGTCCTGCTATTTGAGCAGTGCCCCGCCTTTCAGTATCAAGCGATCAGCTTGGCCGCTCGACCGAACTCTCGATCATCTTGTCGCTGACAAGATTGGGAAGTCCACCCCGTTCCGCTCGTTAGAATTCAGTTGTAATTCTCACAAGGACAATAAAGAGTCGATCTACTTCGACAACATTTCGTGGTACGGCACCGGTCACGTTGCACCGTCAATTCGCGATCCGCGAAAAATGTATCGTCGACTGTTCGGCACTCAGGAGATTAATCAGTTTCGCAACATCACGGACTTGGTTCTCGAAGATGCACGCTCCATGAAACAGCAACTCGGCGTGCGCGACCGCGAGAAATTCTCTGAGTATTTCGATTCGATTCGTTCCATCGAGCAACAGATGGACAAACTCGAAAAAATGAAAACGGAACTCAGTCTGGTCAAACTCGAAGAACCGCCTGAAGCCCATCTTCCTCGGGGAGAATACATCCGCCTGATGGGAGACCTGATGGTTGTGGCACTCCAGACAGGACTCACCAATGTGGCAACCTTCATGGTCGGCCCAGAACGCTGGGACACACCTTATAAGTACGAGTCGCTGTTTGAGAAACCAATGAGCCATCATCAAATGTCTCACAACCAGAAACAGTTTCTCGATCAGTTGTTACAAGTCGACAAGTTTCATATGGAGCAGTTTGTCTACTTGGTTGAGAAAATGAACAGCATCGAAGAATCCGACGGCAGCTCGTTGCTCGATAATACCCTCTTCACATACGGCTCGGGTTTGGGTGATGGGGCGACACATCAATACACCGACCTACCAACAATCGTTGCCGGTTCAGGGGGGGGGCGATTGGTGACTGGCCAGCATCTCAATCTGCCTGAGGGAACGCCTCTCGCCAACTTGTGGCTGACTCAGGCCCAGTTGATGGGGCTCGATGTGCCTCGCTTCGCGGATAGTACGGGAGCAGTTGGCCAATTGTTGAAATCGTAAACGAATTATTAGGTATTGTATCAAAGCGATTCCACAATTCATCGATCACAGAGACGCTCAATTATGAAACTACGCACATCGTTTTCTTTGCTCATGTTTTTGTTTTCATCCTCTTTGTTCGCCGCCGATCATCCCAATGTGGTTGTATTTCTCAGCGACGATCAAGGCTGGGGAGATCTTTCCAGTTCAGGCAATACTGACCTTGCCACTCCTCACATTGATTCTTTAAAAACCGAGGGAGCCAGCTTCGACCGGTTTTATGTTTGCCCTGTCTGTTCTCCCACACGGTCCGAGTTTCTGACTGGCCGACACCATGCCCGTTCGGGAGTTTATTCAACGTCCGCGGGTGGCGAGCGAATGGACCTCGATGAAACAACGATTGCCGATTTGTTCCGTTCAGCCGGTTATGCAACCGGTGCGTTTGGGAAATGGCATAACGGGATGCAATATCCCTATCATCCAAACGGTCGAGGCTTTGATGAGTTTTATGGATTCTGTAGCGGTCACTGGGGCAACTATTTCGATCCGATGCTCGAACACAACGGCCAGATTGTCGATGGTCAAGGATTCTGTATCGATGACTTCACCAATCACGCGATGACATTCATGGAGTCGGCCCACAAAGAGGGTAAACCGTTCCTCGCCTATCTGCCTTACAACACACCACATTCCCCGATGCAAGTTCCCGATCCATTTTGGGACAAGTTTGCCGACAAGCCGCTGAAGTTCTCCAATGAACAACAGAAAGAACCGGCTGGTAAAGACAACCACAAACGATGCGCGTTGGCGATGTGTGAAAATCTTGATTGGAATGTGGGTCGGGTGTTGGAAAAACTTGAGCGGATGGGCGTTACCGAGAATACGATTGTCGTCTGGTTTCATGACAACGGCCCAAATGGTGTTCGCTGGAATGGTGGGATGCGAGGCCGTAAGGGATCGACCGACGAAGGAGGTGTTCGTAGTCCTCTCTACATTCGCTGGCCAGCCGAGATCGATCCCGGTACAAGCATTCCACAGATTTCGTCAGCTCGCGACCTGTTGCCAACCTTCTGCGATCTGGCCGGTGTCTCATACAAAACGGAAAAGCCGCTGGATGGAAAAAGCCTTAAACCACTTCTATTGGGTAAAAATGGTGGCTGGGGTGATCGAATTCTGATCAATCAATGGGGAAAGAAAGTCAGTGCCCGCTCTCAGCAGTATCGACTCGATCATCAAGCGAAGTTGTACGACATGATTGCCGATCCCGGACAACGCCATGACATCAGCAAGCAACATCCGAAAATTTCGCAGCAGTTGATGGCTGTCGTGCAAAAACACAATGACGAGTTTATGACCGATTATTACCAAGACGAACGCCCATTCGTGATCGCCCATCCCGGTTCGCCGCTGACGCAACTGCCTGCTCGTGATGGTGTTGCTCACGGCGGCATTAAGCGATCCAATAAGTTTCCCAACTGTTCGTTCTTCCGAAATTGGAAATCGACCGACGACAAAATTACCTGGAAAGCGGAAGTGGGAGAGAGCGGCACCTACAAAGTCGTTCTGTATTATGCGGCGAAAGAATCTGGTGCGAAATGCGAACTGCGTTTCAATGAGTCGGTCCTGTCATTCGAAATCAAAGTCGCCCATGATGTCCCCGAGTTGGGAGCCGAACACGACCGTGATGCACGGCAAGAATCTTACGTGAAAAATTTCAAATCAGTTCCCATCGGTCAGATTGACTTGAAAAAGGGAACAGGCACCATGACCTTGCAGGCGACGGAGATCCCCGGTGACGAGGCGATGGAGTTTCGTCTGCTGACGTTAGAGAGGGTGAAATAGAGAGAAGGAAGAGCGATTCTTCAGACTGTCTCGATCAAGGACCGTTTCCATGCGACCATGTCCAAAATGCACTTTTGTCCTAGAGAACAACACCGCCGTCTGTCCCGAATGCGGGAATAAAGTTGATGAGAAATCTCCTCGTACGACGGCTGTCCAAACACCTTCGAAAGAAGCTTTGGAAGCAGATCGAACTTTCTGGAGACTCAATCTGATCAGTTATGGCTTTGTGACATTCATCATCACGGTGGGAGCTTGTGGTTTGCTTGGTTGGTGGGGAGTCCCTGTAGGATTGGGGGTCTCGTTGCTATTCTGCACATTCTTCTTCTTTTTACAGTTCGTCTGAAATTCTTGTGGTTACGGAACATCGACCATGACACATATTCGCTCGGAATCTGCAATCGACTACGACGCGGTGCGATACCTCAATACAGCAGCATTTGAAACAGATGCGGAAGCCGGTTTGGTTGACGCATTGCGTGATCAGTGCGAATCCATAATTTCATTGGTGGCCGAGAAAGATGATCTACTCGCTGGCCATATCTTATTCAGCCCTGTGACTCTTCCCGGCCATAATCACCTGAAAATATTGGGATTGGCACCGATGGCCGTGCTACCCGACTTTCAACGACAAGGAATCGGCTCCGAGTTAGTCACAGCCGGGCTTAATATCTGTCGAGAGCAGGGATGGGATGCTGTCGTGGTTCTCGGATATCCCGAGTTTTATCCGCGGTTCGGGTTTGTCCCCGCATCGCAATTCAAAATTGGTTGCGAGTACGATGTTCCCGACGAAGTCTTCATGCTTGTCGAATTAAACACGGGGGCATTGGACGGTTGTTGGGGGACAGTCAACTATCACTCTGCATTCGCAGATCTCTAAGCGTATTTTGTTCGCGCATAAAAAAACGGCAACCCGGCCGGAGACCGGGGTGCCGTATGATCGATCAGCAGATCGACGAGCAATCGGAGAGTCGGCATGATGCCGACGATGTCGAATTATTCAGAGGCAGGTCCGGCACACCGGATCAGATGATCGTGGTCCACATAAACCACTTCTTGACGTTGATCGGTATGAGAGAATGGAACTGGCCAATCCGAACGTTTGGTTTCATCATAGTAAACCGTACATTTGTAGTGACATTTGTGGAGACGAGCCGGTCCAACCATTGGATAGAATCGGCAGTCTTCCAGTTTGTCGACAATCGGTTCGACAACGATACGAACATTGTTTCGTGAGGTTTCAGCGATGAAGGGAATTCCGCCTGTGACATTGTCTGGCAGAGCTCGCATCACTTCATCGTCTGAAGGTGGATCGATACAGAACAAAGGAGCGTGTTCTCCTTCGACGGGATCGAGCACTGGCACGCGGCCATAACGTTCTTCTTCGTGGTAGCCATCTTCAATTTTCTGGCTCCAATACGCGGGAATCGGGATTAAGGGGGCAGTGCCCCAGAATGACATGCCTTGCCACATCACTTCGACAAAGCCGAGTGACACTTGGCAACCGCTGCTGCTAACGGTGACCAGGCATAAGCCTGTCAACATGAGAAAGCGTTTGAGTCTGCTTTTGTGATTGAACATCAATGTCCTCCGGTGACTGTGACGGGCCTCAATGCCCGGTTCTGTATCATTTGCTCGTTCTGCTGAACTCGATCGAAGCTCGTCCGTAAGGTGTTCCTTACGGGGCTGATTCGAAGTCCGCGGTCGGAATATGACCGTGGTATCTTCTATATCGATCATTCCGCCGTCGTACTTGTGAGGTTTTTCCGGTTTTAAGGATTTTTCCGGCAGAATTCTCAGAGATACTGCGGTTTTCGTTGAAGGAAACCTACAGATACAAAAAAACGCCCCTCGGCATTTACCGAGGAGCGTTGAAAGCTCTCATCTTGTCTCAGAACTGATTACCAGTTCTTGGGAGACATAAACCACCACCATTTGTCGGTCTTGGCATCAAAGTCGAGTGCCCAAGAGCCATCTTTCCATTCCAGAGTCGATTTTCTCCAACCCAGGGGAACCTGAGGATAAGGATAGAAAGGACCGATGTAAGGGAATGCCGAGGCACCGTATTGCTTCGGATAACTCACGGCAGCGGAGTTTGGATATGCTCCGTAGGTCGGGTATGAGTGTGGTGGCAAATTCGGTGAGTTATGCACCGTGTGTGATGCCATTGCTCCAGGTTGACCGTATCCCGCAGGCGGACCAGGTTGTCCGTATCCAGGAGGTGGACCAGGTTGTCCCTGATATCCAGCCGGGATGTACGATGACTGTTGAGGAGCCATTTGCGGTCCTCTCTGTGGTCCCATTTGCGGTGCGGCAGCCATTTGTGGTGCAGCCGGGAGTCGCAACTGGTTAGAAACCAGTTTCACACCGGAAACACTCGATGCGGCTTGTTCTGCCATCAATCGTTGTTGAGGATTCGCAACGGCTCCAGAGAGAGTTGCGGTTCCATCCTGGTAGCTGATCTGAATGTCGTAGCCATTCAAGCCAGCCGTTCCCAAAGCTCCTGCAATGTTCTCAGCAACTGCCTGATTTGAGTTTGCTGGAGTGGCAGCAGTTGGTGCCGGTGTTTCCGCACCGACTTGCCGGATTGGTGAAAAATTCGGTTGAGCCGGTCCATCGAAGAACGTGGCTTGTTGAATTCCACCCGAATTTGGGGTTCGTTCAGATTGAACCTGCAGACGGTTATCAACGGTCTTCACACCGGCGACCTGCGAGACAACTTGCGTTGCTTTGGCCTTCTGACCAGCATCCGTCACTTTACCTGCCAGTGTTGCTACTCCGCCTTTGAACTCGATTTGAATATCGGTTCCTTGCAGACGAGCTTGTTGCAGAGAAGACGCGATGCCTTCTGCAACTTCCTGGTTACTCACTTTCTCTTGTGTGAAAGGGAGTGAAGGAAGTGAAAAGGGACCAGCTAAGCCAACCGCAGGAGCAGCCGCCATGACCCCCAACGTCAATACCCATTCTCGTAACTTTCGCATGAACAGCTCTCCTTATGAATCCGTTCGAAGGGAGCGGCGGACTCCCCGCAGAGTCGCCTGTGACATCCCTCAGAGATGTCTCAATCAGTAATCGTTAGTCGTTGTTTTGCCCAAGAACTTCAACATGAGGTCGCTTGCGCATCGTGTCATCGTAAAAATAGGATGACTCCTTACTTTGATCGGCAGATTGGGTCCGGTTGCACAAACTATTCTGGTTATTTCGGAAAAAATGATTCGGAACAGTCTCTCAAAAATGGCCGTAAATCGATGTATCATGTTTCTAAGTAATGACTTATGGTGTATTTGTTGTTTTTGGCAAGAATTTTTAGATGCCTTCAATCTTTATGGTTCGCCGTTCAAGCTGTGATAATGAGTGATTGTGAACGGCCCGATCAGTAGAGAAACGACGACAAACTTGGTAATTTACCTCTTCTGAGGCTGAATTCGTTTCCCTTAAAACATCGTGAAAGCTGCCGCCAATGGCCAAAAAAGCCACAAAAAAGACGACTACCAAGAAAAAAGCGACTGCCAAAAAGACGACTACGAAGAAAAAAGCGGCAAAACGTAAGTCACGAAGTAAGAAAGCAACCGCCGAAGCTCGGAAGCGTATGGTTTGGGGTGTCTTCAGCAGTAGCATGAAAGAAGAAGCCCGCTTCCCTTACGATCAGCGGAAAGAAGCCGAGAAAAAGCTGGAACAACTTTCTGCCAAGTCGAAAAAGCCTTTCTTCATTCAACCGATGAAGGAAGTCATTGACGCTCCCGTGGTCAAAAAGGCGCCAGCAGCCACAAAGAAGAAGGCAGCCGACGAAGAAGAGTAAGCTTTGTGGGCCGTTATTCGTCAATCGTCTGACTGCACGAGTTGCAGCCAGGGCATTCTTCGCCACATGATTGGTCGCGACAATCGCTGCACCATTCGCGATTCATTTTGCAGGCTTTCCAATCAGAATGTCCAATGCGACTGAGATCCCAACACGGATTGTAATAACAGTCCATGCAGAAGCCGTAATCGCTGATATCGTCGATCTTGTCGCTATACACCTCGGTGAGTGATGTGCATTGACAGCCACTCAACAGGCTGAGCATTGCGACTATGGTGAACGATAGCAAAGTCGTTTTTAATGGTGACAATTGCATGCGACGATCCTGCCGGGAGGTGAGGAGGTATGCAGAAAACCAACAATTGGGACGAGTCGGTGACTTACTTCACTCATCGGTTGTTACGTCGCTTCAGCTTCACTGGCGATGCGCCTCAATGACGGGGAACCTGGAAATTCAGCTTTCGACCGGGAAGTCAGCTTCCTTCCATTCCCGAAAGCCCCCATCCATCGATATCACTCGTGTGTATCCCATCTTTCGCAAGTTATCGGCTGCCAACGCTGATCGATAACCGCCGCCACAATACAAAACCATTTCTGTGTCAGTGTCGGGGACTTCATTTTCGATGTCGCGCTCAATGATTCCCTTACCCAGATGTCTGGCTCCAGAGACATGCGCTTTGGCGAATTCGCTCTCCTCACGAACGTCGATCAGAAGAAGTTCTTCCCCTTGATCGAGTCGCGCTTTGACATCGGTGACCGTACACTCTTCGATGTTCTTGCGGGCTTCGTCAACGATTGCCAGAAAACGGTGTGCGTGATTCTTGGCCATAATGATTTCCTTTTCACTCATAATCGTTTGGGATGACTGCTCTATCATCTGCGTGTTTAACGGCAACGTCAATCGATTGGCCCCAGAAACTTTACCGAGAACAAATCGCCCGGTCAGCGAGTTCTTGAAGCTCGCCGATCTGGTTGAGTTTCCAATCTTCATCCCGACCAAGTTGTTCTGCAAGAATATTGGCCACTGGTTCTGCCAACAAATTGGCAACCTTTGCATTGAGCAACAATATTCGATGCCTGCGTGACAGGACATCTTCAACGGTTCTCGCCATTTCTGATTTTGCAGACCAGATCACTTCGGCTTTCGTCAGTGAGCAACCTTTAACCATAGGTGTTCCCCATTCGGGGTTTGCTTCGATCAATTGCTCAATGTGGACTCGATCACTCCCCAACGTGTCCCATACCCCTTCAGAGTTATGATTGTTGGAGAGTTCAGCGCCACGAAGTTTCAAGTTGGCGGTCACACAGCTCAATTCCTGAAGTCCACAGGCGTCTGCGGCTCGATTAACGCAATCCTCGGCCATCTCACGATAAGTGGTCCACTTTCCACCGGCAATTGAGATTAACCCCGAATTGCTCACTTCAATAGTATGTTCGCGTGAGACTTTGGAAGAGTTGGCGATTCCCGAAGGGTTCACTAACGGTCGAATGCCGGCAAAGGTGCTGAGAATATCGTCTCGTGTTGGTGCTGGCGAAAAATAGTCGGCAGCCGTTTGTAACAAAAATTCAATCTCGTCCTCCGAGACCTCGGGTTCGAGTTTCGCAATATCGACGGGAGTGTCGGTCGTTCCCAACACACAATGACCGTGCCAAGGAATCGCAAACACAACTCGCCCATCGCGCGTCTTGGGAACGAGCAGGGCGGTATTTCCTCCCAGAATCTTTCCATCAAAGACCAAATGAACTCCGCGGCTGGGCATAATGAGTTTGGGAGCTGCCGGTTCATCGAGAGAGCGGATTCCATCGCTGAACGGACCAGTCGCATTGATCACACAT
This sequence comes from Planctomycetaceae bacterium, assembly GCA_029243145.1. Classification (GTDB taxonomy): domain Bacteria; phylum Planctomycetota; class Planctomycetia; order Planctomycetales; family Planctomycetaceae; genus JABURQ01. The sequence continues at coordinate 71,626 of JAQWSQ010000004.1, forward strand.
TTTGCCTGAACCGTATTTCGTTGCCCGGTTTCGACATCCGTGAATTCCACGCCCCGAACGCGACCATCAGACGATTTGAGAAGTTGCTCCACTCGGCAGTAGTTGAGTGTCGTGGCTCCCTGTTCGGCAGCCGTCTGCATCAGGTTGATCACCAGTCGCGCATCGTCGAACTGGCCATCATGATAGAGAACGCCGCCTCGTAGGGCATCCGGTTTTAATCCCGGTAGTCGTTTGCGAACTTCTTCCCGAGAAACACCGTGAGATTTTCCAAACGACTGACGCCCGGCTAACCAGTCGTAAGCTTTCAGGCCGAGGGCGTAATAGGGTTTCTCCCACCATTTGAATGCGGGAATCACGAATGAGAGGTCATGCACGAGGTGCGGTGCATTATGAAGTAATCGCTCTCGTTCGCGCAGAGCTTCGGTGACCAGCTTGAGATTCCCCTGCTCCAGATAGCGGACACCACCATGAATCAATTTGGTTGAGTGGCTGGATGTCCCTTTCCCAAAATCAGATTGTTCTAGCAACAGTGTTCGGTATCCACGCGATGCTGCATCAACGGCGATTCCCGCTCCCGTCGCTCCGCCTCCGATGATCAGAATATCCCAGAGTGGAGTTTCGGCAATTCGCGTTAAAAAATGTTGGCGGTTGAATTCGGGAAAAGCGTTCATCAATTCATAGTGTCGATTGGTAATTCTCTCCGCAACTGGAAATTCGCCAATTGATATATCTCGTCGTTTCTACGGCCAAAATGGGTTCTTTATCAGTGGGGTCCTGATTTTTCTCGATTCTCTTGTACACAGCATTCGATCCACCTGTTATGATCAGCAGACGTTGATGTCAGAATTACGGTTTACCCCTCAAGTCACATTAAAGAGCCTGTTTACTTTTGTTCCCCCGCCTGCCACCTTCTGGCACTCGGACGAGAGAAACATGTTGGATAATTGACAAATCGTGGTGCTGTCATGAACACCGACCCACCTTGAGATACGAAATCGACCAATCCATTACGACCGGCACGTTCCGGACTACCTGCGTATTGATCGAAGAGGCCCACCTCATGAACGACGTCCCTCGAAGCCCTCTTTCTCTTCTGAAGTCTCGCACCGGCTTGATTGCGCTGTGTGGTGTCTTCGCAGCCTCTTTGGTGATGACCTATCCATTGCTGAGTAATTCCGAGCAAAAAGTGGCAACCGATGAAGAGGGGAATACGCTCCAGACGGGTGTTGTGATTGAATCTCCATTTCAACATACCATTTTGGCTCAAGGCGAAGTCGATAGCCGTCAGAAAGCGACTCTCATCAGTGAGGTTAATACCTCGACCCGAGTATTGTGGTTGGCGCCTGCAGGAGTCGACGTGGCGGCACCTTTGCGATCTCCCGTCGATGGCGTCGTGAAAACGGTCCGTCATCCTCATCGAAAACTTTCTGTCATTGTCATCCAAAGTGTTGACGGTGAACGGCAGGAGTATGAATTCCACAAACAAAGTCGGTTCTCCGAGGTGGTGATCACACCGGGTGAATCTGTTCGCAAGAAACAAATTCTTGCCGGGGATGTTGTATGCCGTCTCGATTCGTCCGATCTTGAAGAGTCGGAACAAAAGTATGAAATTCGTGTCAACGATTATCGCGCGCTTTACGAAAAGGCCATCAAAGATGTCGAGATTCGTAAAGCCTTGAATGAGAGTAAAAACGCTCAGGCAGAATTGAATGCCGAGCTTGCGGAACTCGATTTCCAAAAGTATCTCAAGGGGACGTATCCTCAACAAATCGAAAAAATGGAAGGCGACCTGCAATCGTCACGCGAAGACTTAACTCGCGCTCAAGACGCTCTTGAGTTTGCAGAGCGGATGGCGTTCAAAGGATATAAAGCGGTTGACGAGGTCGAGAAAGCTCGGCTGAAAGTGATGAAGCTGGAATACGATGTCAAGAATCAGGAAAAGTCCCGTCAAGTTTTGCAAGATTACTTACACGGCCGCACATTGTTGCTACTGAGAGAAAATGCACTTCATCTGAAACGTCAAGCCAAGAGAGTCCATCTTTCGGGAGAGGCGTCAATGGCTCAATATCGAGTCCTGAAGTCCTCGCGTGAAAGAGTCTACAACATCTATCAAAATCGCCTCGACTGGATCCGAGAGCAACTTGATGCTTGCACGTTGGTCGCCCCTCAAGCAGGCAAGGTCGTGATTGCCGCGGAAGGATCTTCTCGCAATCCCACGCTACTCGAAGAAGGTTCCACGGTTCGAGAGCGGCAGAAAATTATTCATATTCCCAATCTCTCAGATATGAAAGTTCAAGCCCGTATTCACGAGTCGATGATTAGTCACGTGCAAGAAGGATTGCGAGCAACCGCTTTGATCAGTTCTCTTCCGAACGAAGTCTTCGATTGTGGACTCACTTCGCTTTCGACTCTCCCCGTCCCCGGCAATTACCCCAACTATGATCAGCGTGATTACATTGCCGAGTTTCGGATCGCAATACCCGCTCATCTGGCGGGAGAATTACGACCAGGGATGACGGCCGGCGTCGAAGTTGTTGCCAACAAAATTGATGAGCCTGTGATACAAGTTCCCATGAATGCCGTCTTTCAGGCAGGGCCGAAACATTTCGTCTGGGTTCCATTTGGAGAAACCGTACTGCGACGCGAAATTACGGTGGGTCAGTCAGATGATGAATACTTTGTCGTTCGCGACGGGCTGCTCAAAGGCGAACAAGTTGTCATTAAGCCTTATACTCACTTCGCACAAGAAGTCGCCGCGCTACGGCTCCAATATCCTGAACCGATGCAAGCGGATCCGAATTGGCAGGCGCAGGAACTGATCGAAGAAGAACCTCTACCGCAGTCTGAAGAAGAGTTTTTGGAAATGATCGGCTATCTTGAAGAAGAAGAGTCGACGGTACCCGCCTTATATCTTTCGATTCGCAAATCGGGCGATTCGACTGCTTCAATTGGTGACTGATTCACAGTCACACGCCGTCTGAGACTGGCCTTTTCTGCTGGCAGGCCGTAGCCTAAGAGAATCCGTCGGAGTTACTTCCTTGTCGGGTTTAATCTCACCAGAAAAGGAGTCTCTACGTGATGTCTGCGCAGATCATTGATGGAAAAGCAATCGCCCAGAAAGTCCGTTCGGGTCTGGGAGAAGAAGTCGCTTCGTTTCAGGCGAAAACCGGTATCCAACCGCATTTGGCGGCTGTTCTGATTGGGGAAGACCCCGCGTCAGCCGTTTACGTTCGTAGCAAACAACGCGCCTGTGAACAAACGGGAATCGGCAGCACTCTGCATCAACTTCCTACAGAGACCACGCAACAAGAACTACTCGATCTCGTCCAGCAACTCAACAACGATCCCGTCATTCACGGCATTTTAGTGCAGTTGCCGCTCCCCGATCATATTGACGAACTTGCCATTCTCGATGCTGTGACGCCGCTCAAAGATGTCGATGCTTTTCATCCCGAAAATGTCGGCCTCATCGTCCAGGGACGGCCTCGATTTCTCCCCTGTACTCCTCATGGCGTGCAACAGATGCTCATTGAATCCGGGACCGAAGTGGCCGGGAAACACGCCGTGGTTTTGGGACGCAGCGAAATTGTTGGTAAACCGATGGCGTTGCTCCTCATGCAAAAAGGGGAAGCCGCCAATGCGACAGTGACAATCTGTCATTCACGGACACAAAACCTTGCCGAGATCACCCGCTCCGCAGACATCTTAATTGCCGCGATTGGAAAACCAGAATTCGTGACGGCCGATATGGTTAAGCCGGGAGCATCTGTGATTGATGTCGGCACGAATCGAACAGCAGAGAAGAAGCTTGTGGGCGACGTGGCATTCGACGAAGTGAAAGAAGTCGCCGGTGCGATCAGCCCAGTCCCCGGCGGCGTGGGACCAATGACGATCACCATGCTACTGAAGAATACGTTGATGGCTGCGAGAATCGCCGCGGGACAGTGAGTTTGCGGTTTCGTCGCTATTTAAATCCGAACATCAAAGAAGTCTGTTGAACTCATCGACTGTCAGTCCAGCTTGTCGAATAATGGCTCGCAAGGTTCCCTTGGCAATTTCTTTATGATCGGGCACCGTGAGACGGCGATGAGGGGAGTCTTGCTGTCGCAAAATATGTGACTACCTCGCTGGCGATCCATGACGTATCCAAGATTGCTCAAAGCCTTAACGACATCACGCCCGGAAATGATCGGTAGCGGATTCAAAGATTGATCTCCACGACCTCTTCGCTAATCGAAGGTGGAACTGGTTCGTTATGGGCTTTCAGGCTTTCCAGATAGCCGGCGATGGCTTCTTTGATGTTGTTGATGGCTTCCGTTCGCGTGGTTCCTTGCGAAATACAGCCGGGAAGTGCGGGAACATCGGCGACGTAGATGCCGTCTTCATCTTGTTCAATCAGGACTCGGTATTGCACAACTGAGACTCCCATTCATACCGTAAACATAGTTCGTATTGAGGATTGTTGTTCTTAGAATACCACAGGTGACACATTTTTGCGATTTTTCTTTTCTCCGCGACTTGGTGTCGAACTCATCGCTATTGTGGATTTCACCGGCCAAAGTTCTTGTCAGAACAATCGGTTTAATCCATTGAGTGCCGCGACGCGGTACGCTTCCGCCATGGTCGGATAATTGAACGTCGAATTGACAAAGTAGTTGAGCGTGTTTTGCTCACCGGGCTGTGACATGATGGCTTGGCCAATGTGAATAATCTCGGACGCATTCGCGCCGAAACAGTGAATCCCCAGCAGTTGTAGCGTTTCTCGATGAAAGAGAATTTTCAACATGCCCACGGTACGTCCCGTAATTTGGGCTCGTGCCAGTGACTTGAACATCGAATGACCGACCTCGTAAGGAATCTCGGCTGCCGTTAACTCTCGTTCCGTTTTTCCGAGTGAGCTGATCTCGGGAGACGTATAAATCCCTGTGGGGATATCTTGGATCATAGCTCGTTCGCAATGGCCTTCGACCAGGTGATGAGCAGCGTATCGTCCTTGGACATAGGCAGCACTGGCGAGCGAAGGGACACCGATGACATCACCGACCGCATAGACATTGGGGTGTGATGTCTGGAAGTCAGAGTTGACTTCAATCTGTCCACGGTGGTTGGGCTGAATGTCGAGGTTTTGAAGATTAAGGTCTTCGGTGTTCCCTGATCGGCCTGCCGCCCAGAACAGAATATCACTTTTAATTTGTTTTCCCGACTTCATATGGACGATCACACCATCATCGCATGGCTCAACGCTTTCATAGAGTTCGTTATGTCGGATCAGCACGCCACAATCTCGCAGATGGTAACTGAGTGCATCAATGATTTCATCGTCCAGAAACTCAAGCAGCTTGCTGCGTGTGTTGATCAAATTCGTTTTGACACCGAGGCCCCGAAACATTGAAGCGTATTCGCAGCCGATGACGCCGGCTCCGTAAACGGCGATAGATCGCGGAGTGTGATCGAGTCCTAAAATTGTATCGCTGTCGAAAATTCTGGGGTGATTGAAATCGATGTCGTTCGGTCGAAATGGACGAGAACCGGTTGCGATCACAAAGGCTCCCGCCGTCAATTCACGTTTCCCGCCAAACTTATCTTCAATTTCAACGGTATTCTCATTGACGAAGCGAGCGACGCCGCGATAAACGGGGACACCGTTCCGTTCGTAGAAACTCATTCGCATGCCGACTTGTTTCTCGATCACCGAGGCGGCAGAACGCCGCAATTCGGGGAAAGAAAGGATGGGTGAAATGCCCGCATCGCGAAAAAGTTTGTTGTTGGCGACATTCGTCATTTGAAAGATCGAATATCGTAAAGCTTTCGAGGGAATCGTTCCCCAATGAGTGCAACCGCCGCCGATGCTTTCGTATTTATCGACCGTTGCGACAGTCTTGCCGAGTTTGGCAGCCTGCATTGCCGCCCCTTCACCACCCGGACCGGTTCCAATGACGACGACGTCGTAAGGCTGTTGATTCATAGCTGCCAATCGATGATAGAGTCATAAAACAAGGTTGTCACTGATCAGACTGCCGACAGTTCCACTTCCGACAACGAGATCTCTCCTATCAAGACCGGCAATGGCTGCGCGCCGATGGTGCCTTGTAATGACTCCAGATAGGCGGCGGAAGAAACATCGTCGAGGCGTTCCTGAGCATAGGCTTTGCGTTCAGCAAGTTGCATTCGTTCGGTGATATCTTGATATCGTTCCTGTGTCAGAAAAGGACTCAGATACTCAACGTGTCGTTGCCACAATTTTTGTTCCTGGAGTTGGCGAGCGACCAGACGATCTTTGTACCAATCACTTTCGAGCAAGGCTTCTCGGGAGAACATGGCTCGGAATTCGGGATCATGAATGGTCTTTCCGTTCCAGCAGCCTTCCGCCATGATTGTAATCAAGGCTTGCAATGGTGGGCAGAGTTCGTCGATGGTGCCATCATAGAGGTAGAGGTTGGCGATTCGTTGGTGAGCTTCCGCGATATAAAGAATACCATCCGCGTAGGATTCGGGATCCTGTGATTCCGGTTTCAGCATTGTATCGTCGAAGACTTTCCCAGGATTGTCGAAGACGCGACCAAAGAAGATTCGTAGAAAGTCGTAATTGATCCGGTAGCCGAGTCGGCTTTGTGGGATCAGCTTCCCATTGTGTTCGTAGTCTTCGAGTTTATCGAGATACCCATTCTCAACGAGGTGTTCGGAAGTTCTTTCCTCGGGAGACAGACGACACCAAATTTCCGGGATCAACAAACTGATATCGTGATCCACCTGGACGTTCGGACCAATGTGACCGGCGGCTGTTGAAAAACCGCCCAGTTTCGTTAATAACGCGCTCACGAATGCCGCATTTAAATCGGCGGCTGGCCGCAACATATTGAATGGGCCTTTGGTGAGTGCGCCTTCGGAACCGGCTCCGGTGGTGGAAGGGCTTTTTCCCGTCAACGAGCAGGCAAAGTCCATAAATAATTCGGGCAGTTCCTGGTAGTGCAGGGGATTATAAACTGCGAGCGAACGAATGCCGGCCTCGGCGTCGGGGGGATTATTTCGTCGTCCCGACAAAACGCCGTTGACGGGGAAGTGTGCCGGTTCATCAGCCGCGATTCCACGACAAAGTCGAGTTCCCATTTCGGCCACATATGATGACATGGGATCTTCGAGGTCAGGTCGGACTTGTAGATAGCGTGGGTTTTTAGTGGGTTTACCATCAATTTGTCGAGGGTTGGCTGAGCAGACAACATAGCTTCGCCCCGACTGAACCGCCGTCCGTAGCATTTCCTGCATTGGCTGACTAAAGGCATCAAAATCGACAATGAATTCGGTCATCTCTTCGACTTGTTCCCGACTGAGGGGTTCGAAGTTGGAGATGAAGTTGCCGGGCCGAGAGAGGTCGCGTTCGGTTTGCATGTCGAGGCCGCGGTGAATTGCATCATCGGGGCGTTGGAACAAGCGATATTCGCAGTTGCGAATAAATTTGTAACTGACATCATCCCGAGACTCTTGCGGCAGCGATTTTAGCTTTCGTCCGGGAACGACAACCGACGCGCTGATGTCATCTTCGGTCTGAATTTTCATCGAGGGGATGAAGTCTTGTCGAACCTTATAAGTTCGCCACATCGAGCGTGACAGCAATCCCACGCGCAGATAGATCCCGACCAGTTTGCGATCACGATACTTGAGTTCGTGACCCGGCTTGCCGTTGACGATATCGACACCGAAATGGGACAACCAATCGTCACCCCAAGAAGGCTTGTAAAATCTTTTGATGATGAACACCATCGCCAGGATGTAGTCGGGAATCGAGTTCAGCCATTTATTGTAGTCGGAAGTGTATTTGGGAGAGCGCGTGAGCAGCTTAATCACACTCCCCACCGAGCGTTCGGGATCGAGAATGCTACGGCTGGGGTGCTTGTCGGGATGACCTTCGGGCAGTGGGTCTACCCATCGATCTGAGTAATCGCGATTGAAAATCTCACTGACAAACTTCATGTCTTCTTCAAAGTCTGAAACAAACAGCGGCCCGTAATGCATGTAGTCCCGCAGTGATTTACTGATCTCGCTTTTACCACCTCCAGAAACGGTACACGGCTTATGGCAGACCGCACCATCTCCCACGGTTCCCACAATGCGCCAAGAAGGAGCAGCGGGATGCTTCTCCATGCGAAGTTGATACCCAGATGGAGCAATATAAACATTCGCCGGTAATAACGGGATCTCACACGTTTTGCCATCGCGCTCCCAGCGAATCCGTTGTTCTTTGAGAGAGGCGAAGGCATCTTCGGGAATGTAAACCAAGTTGGGATAGAATTTGTCGATTCCGTAGCCTTCAGGAGCGACCTCAACGCGATCCGCATAGTCTCGCGCGACATCTGCAAACGAGCGTCCATTATAGCGGACACTGTTGACCTGAAACTCATCTCCCAAGTTATAACTCGCGAACGCCAATGTACCACCTGCGTGTTCTTCTTCCGCACCACCTGCCAAATTCGTGGCGAAGCTGATTTGCGTTTTGACTTCCTTCTTGCAGTAACCGAAATAGTTGTCGGCAATCACCGTGACGACGACACCGGTGGGAGTTCGACAGGTGACTTTAAATGCCGTACCATCGTTATAGAGTTCGTCTTCGGACTCCCAGCACATGCGGTCATTTTTCTGACGGTCGGTTGCCTCGCTAACATGCGGCAGGCCAACTTCTTTTTTGGTCAACTCGATCAAATGTGGCGCGAGAACCACGCAACCGGTGTGGCCTGTCCAATGTTCGACATCAAGTCCTGCGTCATTTTCGGGGATGTCAGGATCCCCGCCGTTACCAAAAATGGATTCGACGAAATCAAGATTACTTGAAAGAGTCCCCGGAGCGAAGAAGCGAGTTTCCATCCGTTGCTCGGGATTGACGCCGGGAACTTCCGGGCAGACGAGTGGTCGAATCAGTAAGGAAACCCAAGTGCTCGTCTTTTCTTCCATCTCAGAGGTAAACGGCAACTCGAGCAGAGATGCCGGTGGATTCATGGCATGTTCGTAGAGCTTCAGAAACGTGGCTCGGGGAACGGCTCGCTTGTCGCCGGCGATGGGAAAACTTCCCTCAACAACATGAAAGGTTCCCTTTGTTGTCCGACGATCATGTTTAGGATTGTGTAGCACTCCATTACTGACTCGATAAGATTGCACGATATCGCTGACATACTTGTCACCATTTGCGGGGAGTGACAGTTCCCGTGCCATATTATATCGATCGAGAACAAAGGCTTGATTCGGAAGATGGAAATTCTGTCCAGCTTCTCCTTGATCGTTAAAATGCTCGCGGATGGCTTGTTCGATTCGTTGATCGGCTGGACATCGGTGCTGATCGAGTAAACGGGCCTTTTGACGATAATTTTTAAGTAATCCGCTGGAGATCTCAGTAAACCCGGAATCGCCTGGTTGTACGGCTGTCGGTAATCCCTGAGCAATTAATCTCAAATTGATGTATCGCAGAAGTTGGGATCTTTCCAAATCGGCTTGATCGTGCGATTCGGTGACAGGAAGTCCGAGGCTATTTTTCAGGACGTATTCAACGTTTCCCGTAGATGCGAGAAAATTATCGGAAGTAAGACTGCTTAAATGTACGTTCATGGTGGTGTGATACTTGTTCGTTCAGGGTGCAAGTCGTCAATAAAATTGCCATACTTGATAGGTGCAAATTGCTTGTCGTCTTCAAGTCGGGGCAATTTTAGTGCCGAGATGAAGACTCACAACCGTCGATTTTATCGAGTTCTCCCGCTTTCGTCTCCCGCTACGCAGAGAATGCCCTAAAAACGTGCTGGCAAAGACTTACGTTGCGTGGAATGCGGAACAGGAATTGCCTATCTTGAAACAAAGAAGCATTTTTTGAAACGTATTGGTGTCAGTTCTGCCTGCAATATGGGCAGAATTGCTCAAGTCCGTTCTCGAATGTTTCTTCACGCTGGCCAAATTGACCAACACTGTCTAACTTTTCTGAGGTCCGGGCATTCTTCGCTTGGCTTCTGAAACTGACTTTGATTGATGCGTTCCCACCCTGAAAGACTTTTGTGACTGACCAATTACCGGATTGCACCGAGGCACACCGTCTGACTGCTGAAACGGCTCGAGAACCCAACGCCAACTGGAAACGCTGGGGGCCTTATCTGGCAGAGAGACAGTGGGGAACCGTGCGCGAAGATTATACGCCCGATTCCAAGTCCTGGCATGCATTTTCCCACGATCAGGCGCGTAGCAGAGCGTATCGTTGGGGCGAAGACGGTTTGTTGGGGATTTCTGATCGTCAGGGGCGGCTTTGTTTCGCACTGGCAATGTGGAACGGAAAAGATCCGATTCTCAAAGAGCGTATGTACGGTCTCTCTGGTCCCGAAGGAAATCATGGTGAAGATGTCAAAGAGTGTTACTTCTATCTCGATTCAACACCATCGCACTCGTACATGAAGGCGCTTTATAAATATCCGCAGCAAGAGTTTCCTTATGCTCATCTTGCCGACGAAAATGCCACGCGGTCACGCGACGTTCTCGAATATGAACTGATCGATACCGGGATTTTCGATGACGATCGTTATTTCGATGTGACGGTTGAATATGTCAAGGCGGACCCTGAAGACATTTTGATTCAAATCACCGTTGCCAATCGTGGTCCCAAAGCGGCTGAATTGGTGATGCTGCCAACATTATGGTTTCGCAATACCTGGTCGTGGCCAAGCTCTCATGAATCGGACATTCCCAAGCCCGTCATCAAGCAAGCCGCTGAAGGAGAGCTTCGAACGGAACACGAAACTTTGGGGAACTTCCATTTGTTCGCCGAAGCGGTCGAGGGAAAATCGCCCGAGTTTTTGTTCACAGAGAACGAAACAAATGTCTGGCGACTGGAAGATAAAAACAGCAAGCGTCCCGGCTGCAAAGACGCCTTTCATATGTATTTCACTGAAGGTTTGAAGGCAGCCGTCAACTCGCAGCCTCGGGGTACAAAATCGGCAGCCGTTTACAAGATGAATCTTTCCGCAGGCGAAGAACGGGTGATTCGATTGCGTCTCACTCGTGAAGATCTGGTGAGTGACAATCCTTTCTCGGAGCAATTTGACGAAATTTGTGTGCAACGCAAACAGGAAGCCGATGAATTCTACGATTCTAAAGTTGACCCCGGATTGTCGTCCGATGAACGCCGCGTGCTACGACAAGCATCGGCGGGTTTGTTGTGGACCAAGCAGTTCTACTATTACGTCGTCGATGAATGGCTCGAAGGGGATGACTCCGCGAATCCCATTAAGCGAACTCATCCCCGAAATCGTGACTGGAGTCATCTCTTCAACAAAAACATCCTCTCCGTTCCCGATAAGTGGGAGTATCCGTGGTACGCGGCATGGGATTCTGCATTTCATATGATTCCATTTGCGAATCTTGATCCTGATTTTGCGAAAGAGCAATTGATTTTGTTCCTGCGCGAATGGTATATGCACCCCAACGGGCAGATCCCGGCTTACGAGTGGAATTTCAGCGATGTGAATCCCCCCGTTCATGCCTGGGCTTGTTGGCGGATTTATCAGATGACGGGCGAGCCGGGTGAACGAGATCGTCTCTTCCTCTCACGGGTCTTCCAGAAGTTGTTGTTGAACTTCACTTGGTGGGTCAATCGAAAAGACGTACGCGGCAAGCACGTCTTTAGTGGCGGGTTTTTGGGACTCGATAACATCGGGATCTTCGACCGGTCCAAACCATTGCCAACAGGGGGGCATCTTGAACAGGCCGACGGCACCGCCTGGATGGCTTACTATTGCTCGAGTATGTTGTCGATTGCCTTTGAGTTGGCTGAGGAAAACCGGGCGTATGCCGACATGGCGTCGAAGTTCTTCGAACATTACGTCAACATCGCTGAGGCCATGAACTCACTCGATGGCACCGGTTTGTGGGACGACGAAGATGGTTTTTATTACGATCATCTGCACATCAACGGCGAAAGTATCCCTCTCAAAATTCGATCTTTGGTGGGCATTATTCCGTTGTTCACGGTCGATGTGATTTACGACCGCGTCATCAATCAATTACCTGGCTTTCGAGAGAGAATGGATTGGTTTCTCAAGAACCGTGAAGATCTCAAAGAACACATGACCTTCATGGAACGCTCCGATGATGAGGGAGCGGAAGAGGGAATGATGCTGCTCGCCATTCCCACCAAAGATCGCCTGGAACGAATTCTCCGGTATGTTCTCGATGAAGACGAGTTTCTTTCTCCTTACGGCATCAGGTCGCTTTCAAAGTTTCATGAAAAGAACCCTTTCGTCTTTCATGTCAATGGTGAAGAGTTCAAGGTCAAGTATGTCCCCGGAGAGTCGGACAGTTGGATGTTTGGTGGGAACTCCAACTGGCGTGGACCCATTTGGTTCCCCATGAACTACTTGCTCATCGAAGCCTTTGAGCGGTACTACAGTTTCTACGGTGATACTTTCCGAGTGGAATGCCCGACGGGATCGAACAAATTCATGAACCTCAAAGAAGTTGCTGACGAGATCCGCACACGACTGGTTGGTCTGTTCCTGAAAGACAAAGAGGGCAGTCGCCCGTGTTACACACGCGGTGAACGATTTGTGAATGATCCGTATTGGCGAGATTTGGTACTCTATTATGAGTACTTCCATGCGGATACCGGACGTGGATTAGGAGCCTCCCATCAAACGGGCTGGACGGCTTTGATTGCTCCCATTCTCGAACAACTCGCCCAGCATCGGAATGTCCCCGGCGATCACGATACTCAATGAGTTACCGGGCTGTGCGACTAATGAAGACTCACGGTTCGGATCTCACGAAACATCGCGTTCCATTTTACCCGTACAGCTTGAACGCTTCAGCTGCTTTGATTTTCTTGGCCCGAATCTTTCCATCGCCGATCTCTTCTCCCTGCGGATCGACATACACTCGACCAGTTTTTCCGGCGTGTAGATTCATGACATGAATGTTGAAGATGAATCCCCGTTCGCTGTTTGCTTTGAACCAGTGTACGTTGTCTTTCTTCTCGGAAATCGTCGAGACCTGACCGGTCTTGAAGGTTTCATTGACGCTCGGTTTAAGAATCATGCTGGTGCGGTCATCTTCGAGGCGGTCGTACAAGCGACCTTGAAATTCGCCGTCAAGGATCAAAAACGCGGTACACATATTGTCGTGACCGTGGGGAACGACCGATCGACCTTTCTGTAACGCAAACACTTGATGTCCAAAGACCAACTCTGTCGGCAAGCCTTCCACCTTCGGAAATACGGGACGTAAGCTGCGTTCACCGAGATCGCGGAACTCCAGGTTTGCAGTTAGTTTTTCGAAGTCGAGAAACCGCAATAGTTCGGGGAGTTCGATTTTCGAGAACAGTTCTTCAATTTTTTTCTGCCACACCAACTGCGAAATCTTTTCTCCTTTGACATCGTGCCCCAGTTCATCGAGGTCTTTCAACCATTTGGCGGCAATCGGTTTGATCTCTTTCCCGAACGCATCGCCGACGTGCAAGGTTTCGAGAAACGCCAGTGTCAACAACGATTGCAGTGTGCTGGTGGTGAACTCGCGTCGGCTGATTGAGGACTCCGTCATGAGCATGACTCCTGTGTGAGAAGAGAGGCCAGCAAGACGAGATTGTCAGCCTGCCATCCTACTACAGTGACAATTGGCGGCTCTCCTGTCCAGAAAAATCTCCCGCGAAGTTTACTTCGACTTTGGCCAATTGAGATGTTTGTGCAGGAAGTCGAAAGTTCCCTGTCCGTTGATTGTATGCGGTCCGACGAAATATTCGATCTCGGTACGGTCGCCGATACCGAGTTGCGCGGCGTACAAATTCCGAACTTTCGCAAATTCATAAGCCACCCATTCATCCCAGCCGACGCCATCAAAGTGTCCGCGTTCGACCATAAACGGTCGAGGGGCAATGAGCGCCGCCATCTCGGCGTAATTGAATGTACTGCCCAGATCGAACTCATAGATTTCGTACTCGCCCGTCCAGACGTAGCTGTACGGCAGGCGAGTGCTGGCGTTCTTGCGAACCCACTCGTTGAAGTCGGCCGAGCAAATGGAAAGAGAATAATCGGTGACGAGTGCCGGGATGCGCATCGCACTCTTCCCCCCGTAAGAGAGACCATAAAAACCAATCCGATCACCATCGACGTTTGGCTGAGTCTTCAGCCAATTCACAATCTGTTGATGCTGGGGCACGATGAGTGAAAACAGCGTTGTTCCCAACGGATACGACTTGCGTTGTAATGTTCGGAATCGATCCTTGAAAATGTAGACGTTCTGAGGGCAGAAGGTAATGAATCCCCGCTCGGCCAATTTGCCCGCGAAGTCGTGATAGGCACGATGATCGTCGAGAAACGCATCGGTCGGTCGGCCTTCCAAACCATGCTGACAGACTACGACGGGCCGCTTGTCTTCTGGTCCTTTAATGTCTTTGGGCATCAACAATGCACCGTACGCAAACACGCCATCAAACACATCCAACACCACTTCGTAGCCGACCCATTTGTCGGTTTCCCACGTTTTACGACTGCGGGCGTTAAACGGATCGAGTGGCAGGTCGTACTCTCCGATGACTTCTTCGCGGAAAATGTCTCGGTACGTCTCAACCGATTTCTCATACGCTTCCACCGAAGAGGTATCGAGCCCTTTCATGAATTCCTTACGGACATAGGGCGACTCGTTCATGACCTCCTGATTGTGTCGGTCAAGCTCGGCGATCTGGCGTTGAAGCCGTTCTTTGACAAATTTATGATGGGCTTTTTCTTCACCTTGCACCTGAACTATGAGATGACTGATTGTCTCCTGAAAATCTTTCTGCATGATTGGCTTGGCCGAGAGAGCGTTCAGAAATGGAACAGTGACGTATCGATTGAAAAAGTAAAAACCTCCCCGACTATCCACTCTCGCGTCTGAAAAGATGATCTCAGATTTCCCCGAAAGTTTTTTCAATCGTTCAAGTTCAGGATGATTGTTCCCAGAAAACGCGAGTGGCATCTCTTCGACAACCGCCGGTGCGCCTCCCTCTCCCGGTAAATTAACGACCGGGCCTCTTGTGCTTTCAATGATCAGTTTGCGCGGCGCAATCATCGATCCCAACTCGGCATCACCGAACTCACGTAACAATCCAAACACCTGCCGCGAGATCGGTTGCTTCCAGATGTCTTGACGATTCCCGAAATAACTACTGACGAGTGTCGTATCGATCCGGTCGTCCACCGCACCGGCATAGAGTGCGATCATGCCACCCTCTCCACAACCGGCAACACCAATCGGGAGTGATTCGTCCTTCCCGGAAATCCAATCGACCAGTGCAAGGACTTTCTGAACTTCATAGCCGGTCATCGTGCGCCCGAGAATGAAGGCGGGACGATGCAAATACTCACGGTGACTCAGGTTCGCCCGATTGTTCCGTTTGGTCATTTCACGGCTGATGAGTGAGGGGACAATGACGTTCACACCATGGGAGGCGAGGATTAAAGGAAGCTGAGAGTCATCCCAAACAATTTCTCCTGGCCCATATCTGGCAGATTGATTGCCACACAATTGTTCGGGTGTTTGATCGGCATCCGGTAAGACGATGGCCCATGCCTTTGCGTTTTCAGACGCTTTGAGAAACAGCCCTTCGCCGTGAACTCCCCCAAAAACGGGCCAGCGAACACGATGGATTTCGACATCCGCGAATTCGCCGACGAGACTCGATTCCTCGGTGGTCGCCACCAGTTCTAATCCCTCAAACGGCACACGTTCATCAACTAGGCCGAGAGCTTTTTTCAATCTCTCGACCGATGGTTTTCCGTCTTCTCCCCAATACTCAGAGCGTTTCTCGACAGATTCTTCCAAACGTCGTAACAGAAAGGCATCGCATTCGTCGACCAGGCGAGAAGTGATATCGCCTTCCCAAGTAAGCGGTTGTGTCCCCGGCACCGGGTCGGCGAACATTGGTGCGACAGGTACGAATAAAACAGTGGCGAATAAGAGAGGCAGGACCAACAAAAGTCGACGCATGATTCTATTCCTCGGCGGGATCGATTGGCATGAGTCTCCATCATAGGGCAAGAGTGAGACAGAATGCGAATATCATCTTCGCTGACTTTGTTCGTTCCCTACGATCTGACGCCGAACTCTATTGATCAGTCTGTTAACTCTGCGATCAATTGTTCGCTCAAGGGGCCGTTGGCTGTCATGTCGAATTGTCGCTGGGATTCTCCCAGAATCTGAATCTCGATTCTCAATAAGTCAGCGGGTAAGAGTTCTTGGAAGCGGTCTCCCCATTCGACCAAGCAGACGCCGTCACCGAAGAAATATTCATCGACGCCGAGGTCTTCGAATTCGTGGATGTCTTTGAGGCGATAGGTGTCGAAGTGGTAGAGCGGTATGCGTCCCTGATATTCCTGAATCAACATGAAAGTGGGACTGGAAACCTCGTCAGAGTTGATGCCGAGCCCCGTTGCGATGGCGGTTGCCAATTGGGTTTTACCGGCACCCAGATTGCCGACCAATGAGATGACGGTTCCAGGTTGCACGGCTTCTCCCAAACGTCTCCCGAGACTTTGGGTCTGTTCCAGCGAGTCACATGGAAACGACTGTAATTTCATAGAATGAAGGCTTAAATGAGTTGGAAACGATGTTGACCACAAGATCTTGGGGTTCAGGGCCAGTGCAAGGTCGATTATCTACTAAATCGTCAAAATGCTTTACAGAATGGATCTCGCACTTTAAGGTTAGCTCAAGTTTGGTGTTTGAAAACTCCACTTCAGCCAATTTCTAAGAACTGGACCTCTCAACTTGTTGTTGTCAGGAATCTCGGAAATCATCGCTGACACCGAACGACGGATCAAGGGAATGATCTGGATTACAGGAACAGGATGTTCATCTTTGCGGGTTCATAAGGTTTCCGTCGCGCTCATTGTACGGACTCTGACTCCCATTGCCGACTCCTTTTCTGCAACCGATTTTGCCTGCGGTCAACAGAATTAGCTCGTCACACGACAGGATTAGCTTGAACAGTTTCAGGCTAACCAACTCCACAAAACGCACAAGGAGTGCGTTCGTTTCAGGAAAAGGATTTCAATGAACAAGCCAGTTATCGGTATCAGCGGCGATTTTCGTGCGGCACGTCAAGAGACTCACGCCCTCAGTTGGTTTAACACAGGCTACTATGATTCCGTCACCAAAGCGGGCGGTCTGCCGATTCTCATCCCACCTTACAACGATGATGATGACCTGAAACAAGTTTTGAATCAGTTGGACGGAATTGTGATGGCAGGATGTTCGATGGACATTGATCCCTCTCGCATGGGACTCGAAAAACATCCCGCTGTTCGACCGATGCCGTTGCGTCGTGAAGACTTTGATCGTCGGCTGTGTAAAATGGCTGTCGAAAAGAAAATGCCAATTCTCGCGATTGGTTCTGGCATGCAGACGTTGAATGTGATCATGGGCGGAACTTTGATTCAACATCTTCCTGAAGAGCAACCCAAACCACTGCCTCACTTCGATCAGCAGGAATCCAATACTCGCCACGTGTTGGAAATTGTTCCAGAAACTCGAATGGATGCCATTTACGGACCGGGAGAAATTCGGGTTAACTCGCAACATCATATGGCCGTGGATGCGGTTGCACCGATGTTCCGAGTTTCGGCCACTTGTCCTGATGGAGTGATCGAAGCCTACGAATCAATCGAGCGCGATTGGTTCTGCTTGGGGACTCAGTTCCATCCGGAAAACGAATCTGCCTCGGCTCTCGATATGCAGGTCTTCGAAGCGTTTCTGGAGGCGACTCAAGCTGCCGAAGAACCGACAATTCTTCAAATGCCACAACGCCAAGCGGCGTGAGTCACTTAGTTTGAGTCGTTGTCTCACTCTGATTGATAGATGACATTGTTAATAAATTGAATGGTCTTTCTCTTGGTAGATTGAGACCATTTCTCTTCCAAGCGGCAGTCGGATTTTCCGGCTGTCGCTCTTTTTTTGGTCCTGCGGGCATAAACTCCTGACGGTGTGGGACTTGAGACCATCAACATGAACGGTACACTAAGTTATACTGCTGTTTTCGAGTATCGACCCAAAATTTGAAAGATCTGCTGTGGCCATCATTGTTCAAAAATTCGGAGGCACCTCTGTCGCCGATGCCACCAAGATACGTCGCGCTGCCGAACGCGCTGTTGCCGCGAAAAGAGCCGGCCATCAAGTGGTGATGGTGGTCAGTGCCCGCGGAAAAAAGACCGATGAACTGGTCAGACTGGCTGCGGAAATCACCGATCATCCCCATCCCCGTGAAATGGACATGCTGCTCTCTACGGGTGAGCAAGAGTCGGTTTCACTCATGGCCATGGCGGTCCACTCACTAGGCGAGCAAGCGGTCAGTCTCACTGGTGGTCAGGTGGGTGTGTTGACAGATTCCTCTCACACGAAAGCCCGTATCGAACGCATCGCCACCGAGCGGATGAAAAGGCATCTCGACAGCGGAGCGATAGTTGTGGTTTGTGGATTTCAAGGGACAGACGACGACTTCAACATCACCACACTGGGGCGAGGTGGCTCCGACACGACTGCCACTGCATTGGCAACAGTCCTTCAAGCTGATGTCTGTGAAATTTATACCGACGTTGAAGGAGTCTTTTCGACCGACCCACGACTCGTTCCCGAAACCCGCAAACTGAGCCAGATTTCTTATGATGAAATGCTAGAACTGGCCAGCGTCGGGGCCGGCGTTATGCACTCGCGTTCGATTGAATTTGCGAAAAAATTTCGCGTGCCGTTGCGCGTGCGTCCTTCTTACTCCGATGCCGAAGGAACATTGATTACGCCCGCGTCGGATGAGGATGTGTCGGTTGTGAACGGGGTGGCACTCATTCGCAACGAAGCGCGAGTGACAATCGGTGGAATTCCCGACAGGCCGGGAGTTCTGAGTGTGATCTTCTCGCAAATGGCAGAGCGAAAAATTCCCATCGATCTTGTCGTGCAGGATGTCAGTTCGGGGGGAGTCGCGGAAATTTCGTTCACCGTTCCCCAAGACGATCTTGCCGAAACACTCACCGCGGCACAAGCGGCTGTCGATGAATTGGGGGCGGGAGAAATTCAATCAGGAACTCATGTTTCCAAAGTGTCGGCGGTTGGTGTGGGGATGCGAACTCATACGGGTGTGGCTGCTGAAATGTTTTCAATCCTCGCAGAAGCCGACATCAACATCGGCATGGTGACAACCAGCGACATCAAGATTTCGGTCTTGGTTGACAGAAACTCGGCCGATGACGCGGTCTTGGCGGTGCATCGCGGGTTTGGATTAGAACAGGATCATCATCCCACACCACGAATCGGTTTCGTCAAGAAAATCTCGGAAGTTAATAATGACCAAGAGAAGCAGGCACAGTTGGAGCAAGATGTGGTCGCCCGCTTGACGAACATGGAAGACATTGTGGTGAGTGATGTGAATATCGATCAGGCTCAATCACGCGTGACGATCAGTAATTTGCCGAACTCGCCCGGCGTTGCCTCGCAACTATTTTCTGCTGTTGCCGATGGTGCGATTATGGTCGACATGATTGTGCAGAATGTCGGAGCAAAAAACCGGACCAATATTTCGTTCACCGTACCCCGAGAAGACCTCGATCAATGTTTGCTCCTCGTACGTGCGGTGCTGGAAGATTGGCCCGATTCTGATCTCAGCTATGAAAAAGAGATCGCCAAGCTGTCGGTGCGTGGCATCGGATTGCGGAGTCACACCGATGTGGGGCGCAAGATGTTTCAGGCACTTTTTCAAGCGGGCATCAACGTCACGATGCTCAATACTTCCGAGATATTGATGAGTGTTGTGGTCAGCAGTGCTGAAGGCGAAAAGGCTCACGATTGTTTGCATCGAGCCTTTGATCTGAATTCCTGAGAGGTTGAGAGATGACTCTGCATCTTGTAGCCAGCTTGATTGATAGGGTATAAGAGAAGTCCACGCTGAAGATCTCTCCTTTCCACCAGAATGGTGTCAACATGTCAGTTCCTCTTTCTCGTCGTGAAATGCTCGGAAGATCGGGATTGGGAATGGGAGCCGTCGCTCTCTCCACTTTGTTCTCGTAAGCCGGGTTGCTCTCGGCTGATGAGGGGAAACCTGTTTTCTCTTCACTGGCACCTAAAGAACCGCAGTTTCCCGCCAAGGTTAAACGAGTCATTCATCTGTTTATGAATGGTGGCCCTTCGCAGGTCGATACGTTTGATCCCAAGCCTCTCCTCGAAAAATATCATGGCAAGCAATTGTTGGATGGGAAATTCAAGAACGATAAACGAAAGGGTGGGGCGGCGTTTGCCTCGCCTTTCAAATTCAAAAAACGAGGACAAAGTGGCATCGAGGTCAGTGAGCTACTCCCCAAAATCGCCGAGCACATTGACGACATCTGCGTGATTCGTTCGATGGTGACCGATGTGCCGAATCACGAGCCCGGCTTGATGATGATGAACTGCGGCAACATTGCCCAGTCGCGACCTTCTCTCGGTTCGTGGACTTTGTGCGGTTTGGGAACCGAAAATCAATCACTGCCGGGCTTCGTGGTGATGTGTCCGACCGGATTGCCGACCGCACAATCTGCCAACTGGCGGAGCAGTTTTCTGCCCGGCATCTATCAAGGAACGTACATCGACTCGCAGTTTACTGAGCCAGAAGAACTCGTTGCCAATATTCAAAACGATTACCTCGTCCCTGATCAGCAGAAAAAACAGCTCAGCTTAATCCAACAACTCAATGAGATTCATCGTCGAGACCGCGTCGGTGATCAGAAGCTGGATGCCCGGAGTCAATCACTCGAGTTAGCGTTCCGCATGTAGTCAGAAGCGGACGAGGCATTTGATATCTCGCGAGAGGCGAAACATATCCGCGAAGCGTACGGCGACCACGTTCAAGGACGACAGACATTAATCGCCCGACGACTTTGCGAACGAGGTGTGCGTTATGTGCAGGTCTATCATGGTAAGGGGCAGCCTTGGGATTCCCATAATAATCTGGAAGGTTCGCATAAACGGTTGTGTCGAGAATCGGATCAGCCGATTGCTGCTTTGTTACAGGATCTTAAAGACCGCGATATGCTCAAAGACACTCTGGTGATTTGGGGCGGTGAAATGGGACGCACTCCCACAGTTCAGCTTCCCGTCACCAAAACACAAGGACGCGATCATCACGCCGACGGGTTCACCGTCTGGATGGCGGGAGGCGGTGTGAAAGCCGGTCATGTTCATGGAGTGACCGACGAATTAGGGCTGAAAGCTGTCGAAGATCGTGTTCACGTTCATGATTTGCATGCGACGATTTTGCATCTGTTGGGGTTTGATCACGAACAACTGACCTTCCGTTATGCCGGTCGCGACTTCCGTTTGACCGACGTACACGGCGGAGTTGTTAAGGGCATCCTCGCATAACTTTGAATGATGCTATGTGGATTGTCGCCGGTCGCTCCAACGCAGTAGCAACCAGAACAGACAGAACCCTGTTACTTCAGTGAGTAGCCAAACGGCACGTAACATCCATGAAGCGAATGCCGCATCTTCAGTGGAGATGCTCGGCTGAATGCGCAGAACTTCCATCATAATTCCTTCCCGAACCCCGAGTCCTCCCGGTGTGAAGATCGCGAAAAAACCGATCACGGTTGAAGCCGAGATTGCCGCCATCCAGAGTGGTAAATCAGTGAGTGACAACCAATCTTGTGACAGGCTTTGTAACGCAGCGCCCAGACTCAGTCCCAGTAATGTCCAAGAAACCAGAAAGACGGCATACCCTTTGAAAAGCTGAGTGGGTGTGATGGGCGCAATCTCTGCTCCCGAATGGGAAAACTTCCCCGCAACTTTTGACAGTAACCATGTGATGATGGGTATTGCCAGCAAAGAA
>JAQWSQ010000088.1 GCA_029243145.1 Planctomycetaceae bacterium
GTAGGTGAGGGCAAAAAAAAGAGACCAGAGGCGTCATCACCCCCTCCGGCCCTATATCCCTTTGCGTTGCGGGAGTCCATTCACTCCCGCTACAAGTTTAGTGCACTACCAACTCTTTCCGGAACAAGCTAGTAAACTGACCTTATGAAAACAGGTCACAACTACAAAAAATGGCCAAAGTAAACCCACTTCCTCGCGCCGTAATGGTGAAAGAGCGAGAAAGAACAGCAGCATTGCTTCTCGCTCAAGGCAAAACCAATCGCGCCGTCGCACAAAAGCTCGGCGTTACCGAAAAAACGATATGGAACTACCGCCAGAAGCCTGCGGTACAGAAGATCATCCGAGACACCCAACAGGAATTCGCAGAACTCTCCGGCTCGATGGCCGTGACTGTGGTTCCCGAAGCGATTTGCGTTTTGCAGGAGATATTGAACGATCCCGATAGTCGTGCAGCTGACCGCATTCAGGCAGCGAGGACGTTGATGAGTGGCTCTGCAGCATTCCAAGAGCGCAAGCTTCTCGAACGTCAGATCTCCGACTTAGAGCACCAAATAAGCCCAAGCCTCACGAACATCACTGAAGCCGAGATTATCGAGGTCGAGGATGACGAATGACGGCCTCATTGAGTTCACTTCGCACCCGGCTGAAGAACCTCGAAGTAGAGATCGCCAAGCGGAAAGCAAAGAGCGCTCGGTGGGATCCGGACGAGGAGTTCACGCTTCTCCCGAAGGTGGAGCAGTGGTCGAAATTCGCCCAAAAATGCTTCATCCGAACGTCGGGCACTGTCGCGGCATTCGACCCGTATGAGTATCAAATCGATCTAATCGAGAGCATCAATGCCCACAGCAACACCATCGTGCTCAAGTCCCGACAGACGGGAATCTCAGAAACGGTCTGCAACTATTTACTTTGTCGCGCACTTACTGAACGCGGTTTTGCGGCGGTTGTCTTTTCAAAAACGCAGGCCGACTCCGGAGAACTTGGACGCAGGGTGAGAGCAATGGCGAACAGCATCAAAGACGAGTCGGTCAAATTTTTAACAGATAGCACTACCCAACTTGCATTCGAGGGCCGTGGCACGCTTTATTTCTTGCCGGCAACGCCCCGAGCCGCGAGGGGGATACCTAGCTGTAGCGCGTTATTTCTTGACGAGGCGGCATTTTTGGATGGCGCGGATGACATCTATACGGCGGCGCTCCCCACTCTTTCAATGGTGGGAGAGAAAGCAAAAGTAATCGTCGTCTCAACCCCAGCCACCGAGCACGATTTCTACGGCCGGCTTTGGTACGGGGACGAAGGTGATTGGAACAAGGTTCAGATTCACTATTCGCAGCATCCTGTCTATGGAGAGGATCCTGACTGGGCTGAGAAGACCAGAAAGAGCAGACGGATGTCGCTCGCAGCCTGGAATACCGAGTACGAATGCCAGTTTGGTGCTACTGACGCGACGATCTTCCCCTACAAATTGGTGGACGAGTGCAGTACCGGTGAATGGCGCGAATGCGGAAATGTTGGCCGCCAATACGTAATGGGTGTTGACCCGAATGGCGGCGGCACCGATTACTTCACAGCGATTGTGGTGGACGTGACGGAAGAGCCAAATGAGGTATGCCATATGTACCGCGAAAATGGTCGCAGTACGGAGTACAGCCTTCGGCATATTGCTGAGATCGTTGAAAACTTCCAGCCCCGTAGGACGGTGGTTGAAAAGAATGGACTGGGAACTCCAATAGCTGAGGCACTAACCCTGAATCTCCCCAGCTACTCGATCGATACTTTTAATACCTCGCGCCCCTCAAAGATCACGGCCACAGACAGGCTGCTGTATCTAATGGAAGCGGGTAAATTGATATTCCCCGAAGGGATCATTCCGGACGAGTTGAAGGCATTCCGCCAAGACCCCGAGACCGGAAAGCGTGAAGCAGCCGCCGGTTTCAACGACGATACGGTTATGGCAATGGCCTTTGCCTGTTCCCTAATTCACGACGAGCCCAAACTCGGCGCATTTTTCGCCAATATCTAATGAACAGAGAAGCTATGAAGAACTTCATCCGAGGAATAAACGCGATGGCGAACAAGAGGATGAGCATCTGTCGGTCTTGCGAGTTCTTTGAGCCCACGCTTCAGAGGTGCCGCAAATGCGGTTGCTTCACTCAAGGGAAGACCCGCGTCCCGCAGATGAAATGCCCCATCGGTAAGTGGGGACCAGAAGGCCGCTGAGCCCCTCCATCGTAATTCTGATTAAGTCTGCGCCTCTCTTGCTCTTAAATCAGTTAAAATGGGTTGGTAGCAGCGAGTGAACAGCTCCTGCCACCTGACCAATTCCAGTAGGCATGGAATCGATGACCGAATTATGGCTCCCTGTAGTTGGGTACGAAACCCAATACGAGGTAAGCAACCGAGGCCGAGTCCGCAGCCTGCACCGCATCGTGAAGCACTCGCGTGGTGGCGAGAGCCGTTTGAAGGGTCGAATGATGGCGCTCATCATTAACCGAACCACTGGTTATCTCCATGTCTCGTTGTGCAAGGACGGTGTGCAAAAGACTTTTTTAGTCCACAGGCTTGTCGCTGCAGCTTTTATTGGTCCTTGCCCTCAAGGCCAAGAGGTACTACACGGGTGGGCAGGTCAACTAGAT
>JAQWSQ010000015.1 GCA_029243145.1 Planctomycetaceae bacterium
ATATTAGGCTTTACAGTTTCGTTTCCTGATGTCTCCAGAGAAACCGCTTCCAGATACGGTGCGACATATGCATCTGATCCAGCGAGACGGGCCGATGTTTCCAGAAACGCAATCGCCTTTTCCTGATCAATGTCATAAAGCATGACCCCCAACAACAAACTTCGATCAGGATCGCGAATCTCACTTTCCACCCAACAGGAGATATCGATTAAAAGTGAGGACCGGTCAGAAAAGTTCTGATCGTCAAATAGCGCCAAGAGTGAATCACCGACCTGCGGCCAATCGGCTTCCATTTCCAAAGTCCGTTTCAGGAAAGAAACTGCTGATTCATACTTCCCATCAATCGCATAAGTCACAGCCATGCGATAATAAGGACCGGCGCGGTCAGGCGCTGCGTAGTTCGCATCGTGATAAACACGCATCGCTTCCTGATAGCGTTGTTGACGAAAGAGACGATCTCCATTCATCTGCAATCGCTGACTTCGTAACCGTTGTTGTGTCGTCGATACCTTCAAAGCTTTGAGAGGAATTTCGGGACGATCTCCGAGGATCAATCGGTCAACTTTTTCCTGCTCTTCTTGCAATGCCTGCTGACGAAACTGTTCCGCAACTCGCAACTGGTCCACTAACAGTGTTTGTGTCGGTAGCCTCGGCACTTGGTAACTGAGTGGGGAACCAAAGTAATCGCTCCCATAGTATCCACAGTAAGGGTTGTAAGATGACGGACTCACATTGCCATAAAAGAAGGAACCACCAAATGGTGAATAGATATTCGTGTACGAGGAGCCGTAGAAGCCCCCATAGTATCCAGTCCCTGGATAAACGCCGATGTAGGGCCGAAACCCAAAACCTGAACCACCGTGCGTATGGTGATGATGTCCAGAATCATGACGGCTGTGTGAACCAACATTTCCTGATGGTCTTGTGACCACAACCTTACTTCCCCCTCGTTTCTGAGCGAGAGCGGGAATGAAGGTGAAAAGGCAGATTGTCAGCGCAATTGTAATTCTGCGGCTGTGAAAGTTCATTGAACTCATCCTTTCTGATTCCGCCAGTGTTATCTCTAATTATCCGTTGATGACCTGAGAACGTCAAGCCGATCTTGCCAGAACCGGGAAATCTGTCATGATTCACCTCTCGTTCGGTATCAATGACCGTATCGCTATTAAGGAACGATTTGAGAAAGTGTCTCTCTCTCCCGTAGACTGGTTTGTGTTTCAGCCTCTCCGTTTTCCGAACGGCGATTGGCAACCCGACGACCTGCTCTTCGAAGACTGCTTCTTTCCCACTGCCGATGGAACAATGTTACACGGTTGGTGGTGTCCCACAGAAACCTCAGCCCCCACCGTTTTCTATCTGCACGGCAATCGCGGACATCTTGCCTCGCGTGCATGGATTGTGATACGATTACAGAAGTTCTTTGGTTGGAACATTTTCATTTTCGACTATCGAGGGTATGGGCGGAGTGAAGGTTCGCCTCGAATGAAACATTTCCTCAAAGACGCGGAGGCGGCATTTGAGTATTTGTGTCGGCAACAGGAACTCGATCCTGCAGATCTCTTGGTCGTGGGACGCTCTCTTGGTGGAGCCGTCGCAGCACATATCGCAATCCAGAATCAGACTAAAGCATTGATCGTCGAATGCACGTTTACGTCGCTGCTCGATGCGGCTTCTGTTTCGTGGCCCCGCTGGCTGGTCCGTCCCGTCATCATGGGACGACTGAATACTCTTTCCATTATCGATCAGTTCACCGGTCCGCTGATCATTGGTCACGGAGAAGATGATGAACTCATACCGTTCGAACATGGCCAACAACTGTTTGAAAAAGCCTCTAATCC
>JAQWSQ010000017.1 GCA_029243145.1 Planctomycetaceae bacterium
TAATCTCAAGCATATTGCTCAAGAGTTAGCAAAATTTTCGTGGTATCTGAACGATGGCGAGACGTTGTTGCCACAAGTGATTGATGCCGCGCGAGAATTAAACAGTCTCAAAAAGGGTGAACGCGTTGTTTTATCGATGTCGCAACTTCGGGAGATCGAAGATCTTCTCAACGGTCTTGAAGAAGAGTCGGAAGACGTGACATCGGAAGCAGCAGTGGAACCCGACGCGCCTTTGGTGGCTGAGAAGCCAACCGAGACCGCCGATGAGGAGGAAGAAGAAATTCGTGTCGAGCCGCCACGAGGGTTTGGTCCAGGGATGTATGAAAAGATTGTCGCCGATATCCAAACAGCCATTGATGACGGGAATGCCGAAGCAGAGAACCTGACCGAGTTTCAGGGACAACACGACGAAAAAAATCGCCTGAGCTTTACAGAGATTCGGGTGGAATTGTGGAAAGGTGATTTCTCAGGAAAAACTGCGAAATACACGTTCCGACTTTATAAAACCGCCTTGGCATCAGCCGCCGGTGAGAACTTGGACATTTGCGTGGATTGCCAACCATGAGTAGTACTGAAGCAATGACACCACCGACTCAGCAAGCGGTCCAGAAATCGGGCGTGCTCAGTCGTGTGAAACGAATATTTGCCGACCTGCAAAAGCAGGAAGCCTTCGAGATTGATGGTCTCGGAGCCGTCAGTCGTCTGACGTTTCTAATGCTCATCGCGAGTTCCGGGCTCGACGACATGGTCGAGTATGTGATGATCGGCCTATGCGTGATCGGTTTCGTGATGCCAGCCATCTATCGTCAACCCTGGCTCTGGTTTGGGATCAGTGGAGCCATGCTTTACGGCCATGTTCCCCACTGGTACGAAATCGATAATCACAAGTACCTGATGATCTACTGGTGTCTGGCGATGTTCTGCAGTACGTTGCTGCCGGAGAAGCTGAAGGCTAAGTCAATTTCATTCAACGCACGTTGGCTGATTGGATTGTGTTTTCTGTTTGCCACCTTGTGGAAATTAACGGTTCCTAATTATGTCGATAGTTCGTTCTTCACCTTAACGCTTCTCGAAGACCAGCGATTCTATCCGGCGACCATGTCGGTTGGTGGATTGACGGAAGATGACATGCGAGGCATCCATGAGAATCTTCGTGAACTGGAAGTTTTGAGTGGTACTGAGAAATCCGTTATGTTGATGGAATCGGTGCCTCCCAGGATTCGCTATTTCGCCCAGTTTTTGACATGGTTCACGATTGGTTTTGAAGGCTTGATTGCCGTCTGTTTTTTACCTCTTGGTCTCAGGTCATTAGATAAAATACGACATTTTGCTTTGCTCATTTTTGGCGTGGGGGTTTACGCACTCGCGACCGTTCAGGGGTTCGGTTTGTTACTGATGACCATGGGGACCGCACAATGTCCGATGGGGAAGTAGAAAACTCGTGTTGGATTTATCATCGTCTTCTCAATCATTTATCTGTATGGCCTTGGGAAAATGCTGTTCCAGATGTGATCGACGATATCGTTCGTTTCGCCCGGTTGAGTCTTACTTGACCGGGCTTTTTTTGTGCTTTCATCACAGTGAGAGCCGGGTGGCAAAATTTTCATGGATGGACGCTGAAACAGAGAGCAAACGCTGATAGAATGCAACCTCGAACAATTTATTGAGGGCCTCTCCATGCAAATCCGTTTGATTCTTGTTCCGTCATTGTCTGTTTTGATGTCCAGTTTTCTACTCGGTTGTGGAGGAAATGAGCCTGCTCCAGTCTCTTCCACAGGCACGGGGGGCGCATCGGCTCCGACAGCCCCAACCGCTCCCGGTGGATCATCGGCTGCGGCACCGACGTTTTCCGGGGCTCCTTCATTTTCTGCACCGACGGTCGGCTCCTCATCGAGTGGTTCTGTTTCAAGTGCAGACACTCCCGACGCAGTCGTCAAGCAATTTTTGGCAGCCGTTGAAAACAACGAGTTCGAGCGAATCTGGGATCTCTTACCCAAAAGTTATCAGACCCAAATTAACGGGTTGTTTCAGGAATTTGGCGCACAGGTCGATGCAGATCTTTGGAATAAATCTTTCAATATGGCAAATCGGTACATCAGCACGATGCTCACCAAAGAGGAAATGGTTTATCAGACGCCCGAAATGCAGGAGCAATTAAATACCATCAAATCCTCTGCTGCCATGATGGGGGCTGGCACCGTTGACTGGCTCACTGTTGAAAAGCTGCGTAGTCTGTCTGATCCATTCAATAAAATTTCGATTCTCTTAATCAATTCTGAATTCAGCAGTTCACAAAAACTGAAATCATTTGATGGCCGTGTGTTCTTTGCGAAAACCATCAGCCCAATCGCCGAAAACCTGCGAACACTTGTGGAGTTGATTGTTGAAGAGGCATCGCAGGTTGAAGAATTGAAATCGAATCCTCAAATTCAAATGTTATTACAACAGGCAGATATCGGCAAGTTCTTTGATGGCATTAAAGTCTCTGTAAAAACTCAGCAGGAGGAGTCTGCTGTAGTCGTCATTAAGGTCATGGGAACACCCACTGAGTTCAGCATGGTCAAAGTAGAAGGGAAGTGGATTCCGCAGAGTATGGCGGGAATGTTTTCACTGTCGATGGGAATGGCAAAAGCCCAAATCCCCATGCTGGCTCAACAAGTCAACATGATGAAAGATCGAGTCCTACCCGCGTTAGATGAAGTCGAACCATTGATTGCAGCCGTACAAAAGGCCAATACACAAGACGAGTTCAATGCAGCCTATACAGAGATGAATTCTCAAGCACCCCAGATTGTCGCGAATGCTCTCGGGATGCCGGGTTTGAGCGCGATGCTCGGAGCGGGGGCCGTGAAAGTCAGCCCGGTGACGATTGAGGTGACTTCAGAGGTTTCCGAGGCACAACTTGGGGAACTAATTAAGCAATTGGAAGGGCTTACCGATGTCCCTGAAAAAGCCATCTCGCTACCCAAGCGTTCGGGGGCAACTCTTACGATTGAAATGACTCCCGTGACTAACCCGCAGAAGTTTGCCGATTTGATCACGTTCGCCAAATCGGTCGAGTACGATGCAACTCGCAGAACAATCGTGTTGCAACTGGAACCTCCACCCGAACCCGAAACCTCTGAATCTACTGAGCCAACCAAGGAATGATGCTGTGTCGCGATTTGGTCTGCTACCGAGTTGGTGAGTGGTAGCGGGAAAGGCCACTATACTGTTCTAATCGATAAACGCAGTTTCCAGTGCTTTGCGACGGAATCCTCGAATTGCGTCGATCAATTCCAACATCGATTGGTAGCGATCTTCTTTGTCTTTCTGTAACGCTTTCATACAGATCTGGGAAAGCAGCAGTGGCACTTCCCGATCAGGTGCGATTTCGTGCAAGTCCGGAGGGACGACATTGACGATATTGTGGAATGTGTCTTTGACGGTCTTCCCTCGCGAGGCATCTTGCAATGACAGCAACTCGTAGAGTACGACCCCCATACTATAAACATCAGTGCGTTCGTCGATCTCGGCCCCTTCCACTTGTTCGGGCGACATGTACAAAGGAGTTCCCGGGCGTTTTCCGGTGCCCGTCAAGCGATCAACTTCTTCTTCTGAATTGATGCTGGGGATGTGTTGCTCTTGCGTGATTCGTTCGTCTTCCGCTTGAGGAATGTCCCAAACTTTGGCGACTCCCCAATCGAGCAACACAACCTCACCGAAAAATCCGACCAAAATATTCGCCGGTTTGATGTCGCGGTGGACCACTCCATGCGCGTGGGCATAGGCCAGTGCATTGCAGACCTGGATCAGGACTCCGAGAACGCGCTCAAGGGTGTATGTCGCCTCGGCGTCCTTGTCTTTCTTTTGCAATAAATTGATGACTTCGCGAAGTGTTTCACCTTCGACTTTTTTCATAGTGAAGTATAGTTTGCCTTCGACATCGACGCCGATATCGTAGACCGGCACAGTGTTGGGATGCTGAAGTTGTGCGGTCACGCGTGCTTCACGGACGAATCGGCGACGTTCATATTCATCTTCGGCAATCGAGCGATGCAATGTCTTGAACGCGACATGTCGCGCCAGATTCTTGTCCAGACAACTATACAGCTCCGCTTTACCGCCTTTGGCCATCGGCTTGAAATTGGCGTAACGGGTGAATCCGTTGGAGAAATATTTGGGAAGTTGTTTGTCGGTTTCCGAAAGCGAAATTTTGGGATAGTTATCCTGCTTTTGAAGCATGGGTATGTCGTCCGTTGACGGATGTGTGTGGGACTCTTCGTGTGGGCTGTCTGACATCAGTGTAAATCAACTCTGACTTTTCGACGAGGTGTATTTACCGAAAAATCGGAATCGGGGCGAATTCGGAAACTCCCGGATTGGCTTTTGATTCCTCCGCTGTGGTCCTTCACAATAGATCTAGAAACTAAAACCGTTTAGATGAGGATGGCATGATGGCCGATGTGAAGGATTTTGGAGCAGTGGGTGATGGAGTCGCCGATGATACCGTTGCCATTCAACATGCCGTCGAGATGGGGGAAGGGATTGTTGAATTCGGACGTGGGAATTATCGAATTACGCAGACAATACAGGTCGATTTGGCACAACACAGCCGCACTTCGATTCACGGTTCTGACGGGGTCGCGAAAGTCATTATGGCCGGTCCCGGTCCCGCTTTTTTCTTTCAGGGGACACACGCCAAGACGGCCGACCCCGGCGGGTTTCGTCCTGAAGAATGGGAACACGAGCGGATGCCGATGGTGAGCGGCATCGAGATTACCGGCGATCATCCTGAAGCAGACGGGATTCGGATTGAGGGGGTGATGCAACCAACATTGCGCGGTGTCTTGATTCATCAGGTCCGCACGGCCGTCCATCTCACCAGCCGCAACCGAAACGTGATCATCGACCATTGTCACTTCTATAATAATACTGGCGTTGGCGTTCATTTTGATGGTGTGAATCTCCATCAAACCAATATCACAGGCAACCACATCAGCTATAACAGGTTGGGTGGAATTCGGATCGAAAACAGCGAGATTCGAAATCTGCAGATCACCGGCAACGATATCGAATACAACAATAATCGTGCTCACAAAGTTCCCGATGCCGATGGCGTCCCGACCGCAGAAATCTATATTCATGTGGGAGAAGAAAGTGTTCGTGAAGTCACAATCGCCAGCAACACAATTCAGGCGACTTATTCTCCCAACGGAGCCAATATTCATTTGATCGGAACAGGAGGAGGCATCGATCACAAGCTCGGCATGATGACCATCACGGGGAATGTGATTGGCAGTCAAGAGACAAACGTGCATTTGGAATCCGTTCGCGGTGTGACGTTGACCGGAAATTACATTTACTCGGGCCATCATCGTAATTTATGGGTACAGGATTCTCGTAACATTGTTGTCGGCAGCAATGTGATCGGCCACAATCCCGACTATCGAAAGAATGAATTGGCGACGGGAGTCCGATTCGAAAATTCCAAAAACTGTATTTTGCAGGGTACTTTGATTCAGGACTCTCAAGCTGGCATGCATACCGTTCCTGATGTTGTCCCCATTCAGCGCGCAGGGTTAGTCGAACTGATTGACTGTCAGGGAATGACATTAAGCGGAGTCCAAATTCTCGAAGGAGAGCCGTATAGTTTGTATGTCGAGAATTGTGATGATACGATTCTGACCGGCTGCACCATTCTCGATCAGCGTTCACCGAAGCAGTCGCTTGCTTCGATTCGTTGGAAAGGGGCGGGATCCGGGAATATGATTACTGGTTGCCGCATCGGAACTGGGACGCAGACAGATATCGAATCAGATGGAGAACTCTTACATCCTCACCTGATTGGTGATTGATTCCGAGTAGAATGATGTCACTCGACTTAATGCTAAGGGGACTACGATGGGAAGCTTGATCTGGGTAATTCTGCTGGGAATGTTGGCAGGCTGGCAGCTTTGGATTGCTTGGCAATCTGATTGTGGGAGTTGTCGGTAGTGTATTGGGGAGTTTCACTGCTTCCTTGATTGGTCTGGCGGCAACTGGTTTGTTGGGAGAATTATTGGTCGCCGTGGCGGGGGCGATCCTGTTTCTTTGGCTCGTCAATTACTTCTCAGGCAAGAAAAATTAACCACACCGTACGGATAGAATGCTCAAATCACAGACTGCGACTGTTGATTTTGCTAAGTCGGTTTCAGAACACCGTTCGGTCCGGCTCAGTCGCGAGTTGTTCAGGAGGCTCTTTGATGTCATACCCCCAAGGTTGACGAGAGAGAAACTCTTGCAACGATTTGGCCGCTTCCTGATGCCCAAACTCACTCAAATGTCCTGACCGCCTAGGGAAATACTCTTTACTCGCAGGGAATTTTCCCAATTCCAGTCCCGTTCGAAATGTTCGCTCTAGCGAGAGGAATGGAATCTGTGCCGATGTTGTGATCTGTTCCAGGCGTTCGAGTGGCAGGTCTCGTGAGATCTTTTGAGTAGGGTTTTCACGATGAACCTTGGCCACGAACTCTGCTAAAATATCGGGGTAGATTGTGTTCCCATTCGGCATGGTCATGACCAGGAACTTTGCTCCATCGGCTTCGACATCGTCTCGAAACATAGGCAAAATCACATTTAGCAGTTTCCACGAGTGATCAAATTTGGCAAGTGGCGGGTCGAAGTAAATTTTGTCTCGCAGGTTAATTTGGTCGGTCTTTGAATTCCACGTTTTTCGCAAGCGATTGAGACGCTGTTTTTGCCAGATATAGAACCGCGAATGTTCGTTGAGCAGATTGTTGGCTTGTTGAGTCGATGGATTTTGTGTGACGAGTTTCAGTTCGTCATGTTCATTAAAGTCATAGTTTGCCAGAGGATTAGTCGATAATCGTGGGTTCAAGTCCACCAAATCGGTCGACATGCCGAAACATAAAATGACGATGTCCGGGTCACACTGCCGAACATGATGCAGATATCGAACATGTTGGTCTGCGGTCCCCGTTCCGGGGACTCCGAAATTCAATACTTCCCACTGCATGCCGTCACGGTTTTGATTCAGAAGGGTTTCTAACTGTTCCGTGAAAACCTGATCCTGCGGAACTTGTTCTGCGGCAACAAACGAGTCTCCCAGAACGGCAATGCGTTTGATGTCGGGTGGCTTGGGAATGATGGGTTCATGATCTCGGAACCCGAGAAAGTTGGTTTTAAGTCGGATAAATCTTTGTGTTTCTTTGTTCCAGACTTTGTGGTCAACATTCGGTGACAGATGTCGACAATGTTCGCCCCGCACAATCAACTCGAAAGGTGTTTCGATCAGATGCCGGCAACATAACTCCAAAGTAAAAAGGATGGCGACGATGTTCAGGCATGCCAAGCCGATACGTCGAAGTCGAGTTGTTGCCAATTTAAAGACGGTCATGTCTGATGTTCAAAACTAAAAATGGAAAAATGGATGGTCTGTGTGTGCTTAAGTATCACAATGGCTCATTGGTTGGTTCGACAGCGATATGTTGAGCAGGTTGAAGAGAGTTCTCAGCCGGTTGATTCCACCAGGGTTGCGATTGTAGAAACTTATAAAGAGAGTCGGCAACAACTTCATGACCGAAAGGTGTCAGGTGCCCTTTGCGGTTGTAGTGAATATTTTGTTTGCTATCTAATTCTCCCGACTCATAACCTTTCTGAAATTGTAGTTCCAGTGGCAGTAACGGAATTCCTACTTTCTCGCATATGGAACTCAGTATCTCTATTGGTTGATTTCGAGACATCTGTTGTGTATATCCCTGCTCATGAGCGTTATCGACGAGAGCTTGCCAAGTGTCATCGTAAACTGTGATTCCGGTTGGCATGCCAACAATTAAAAAAATGGCACTATCTGCTACAACATCACTTCGGAACTTGAGTAGCATTTCTGCCAATTGATTGATTGTTCCTGCTCTGTGGTTAAGGGGTCAAAGTAGTATGTGTCATTATGATGGATTGGTCTTGAGAGAGACCGGTAATTGAAGATAGGTACCAATCGGTGTTTCAGAAAATCGACTCTCGCTTTCTGCCATTCGTAAAGTTTGATATTTGAATCCAAAAAACTCTTGAACCCAACAAATGCCTGTTCCTGAAGTTCAGTCGGGGACCTCTCTTTAAGAGTGTTTCTTCTCGTTCTGCTGGTCTGTAAGTCCGACCCTCCGAGGTCTTGTTCCATTCCAAAGCATAGAATGACGATGTCGGGTTCGCATTGCCTGATGTGGTGAAGATATCGAAGATGTTGGTCGAGAGGACCTGTACTCATTACCCCAAAATTTATTACTTCCCAATCGTTATTCCTGTTTGTTTCATTCTCTAACTGCTGTTCTAGGATATCCGAGAAACGGTGCTCTGATTCGACCTGTATTGCATCAACGTATGAATCGCCAATAATTGCAATTCGGGAAATGCCTTTTGGTTTGGGGATTGCGGGTTCATGATCGCGAAAACCGAGCGAATTGGTCTGAATATGAACGAGCTGTCCACTTTCGATATTGATTTTCATCATATCAATATTCGGAATTAAAGTGAGGGTCGACCGGTTACGGATAACAATATTATTCTCTTGGTTCGTGAAATATTGGCAACTGATTTCCAGCGTGAGAAGTATAGCGACAACATTCATCAGCCACTTGATAGCGAACCGAAGCCGTCTTCGTGTTGATGACTGTAAAATCATAATTTGGCGCTCAGCGCGGGGTTCGGGGTTTAATTCGGTGGTAGGTCGTTTTAGAACTGAAAGTAGATAAACGGGTTGTCGGTGACGCGAGATGCATATTCCATCACAAACCAGGCGACAAGCGTGACTGCCGACCATTGCAGAGGTTGTGGCAAGGTGGAGTATTCCAGCGGGCAGTCGCGTTCTCTTTGAATCCACTCAAACCCGACAAGCAAACCAATCAACGCCATCGATTGACGCAGTTCGGAGAGACTCAAGAGTTCTCTCATCTGATGATAATACTCAGCTGTCAGTAGCGAGCTGCTGATTTTTTCGATGATGGTGACGCAATCGGCCATCGAATTGCCACGAAAGAAAATCCAGCAGAAGCAGACAAAGAGGAAAGTGGAGAAAATGCGAACGGCAACCATCGGAGAAGGTATCAGTCGGTCTCCACCGACATATTTCAAGCCTCGCTTTTTTTGCGAGTTGCTCTGATTGTTGGTGAACGCGACGACCGTTCCGTGAAGCCCCCCCCAGGCGACAAACGGCCAAGCGGCTCCGTGCCAGAATCCACTGATCAAAAATGTGACCAGCAGATTCTGTTTCTGCCTCCATGCGGAAACGCGATTGCCTCCCAAGGGAATGTAGACATAATCACGAAACCAGGTGGAGAGTGAGATATGCCAACGAGACCAGAACTCTCGCAAGTTTTGTGAAAAATAGGGATAAGCAAAGTTACGCATCAATTTGATGCCGAACATCTGAGCGGTCCCAATTGCGATATCGGAGTACCCCGAAAAATCACAGTAAATCTGGAAGGCAAACAGAAAGGTGGCGACTGTTAGTTCTGCACCTGACGCTGAGCCAACATCGTTGTAAGACGAGTTGACAAAACCGGCGACAGTATCTGCGATGACGACTTTTTTGAACAACCCCCAGAGGATACGGAGCATTCCCAACTGCATCTGTTTGGTATGAAAGAAGCGTCGTTGTTGAAATTGGGGGAGGAGATTTTTTGCTCGTTCAATCGGGCCAGCCACAAGCTGCGGAAAAAATGAGACGAAGGTCATGTAATCAACAAGGTTCCGAGTTGGTTTCATGCGCCGGTAATAGACATCGATTGTATAGCTGAGAGTCTGGAAAGTGTAGAAGCTGATACCGACCGGCAGGATCAGATTCAATGTTCCGGTATCGAAATTCCAACCGACTGAGTCTCCCAGCGTGATCAGGTTGTCGATGAAGAAGTTGAAGTACTTGAATACTCCCAGGAGTCCGAGATTACATACGAGGCTCGTGATGAGTAGCCGTTTACGGTGAACAGGGTTTTCAGATCGATGGATCCCATTGGCGAGGAAATAATCAACCAGTGTAGAGGCCAGCATCAGGACACAGAAGCGGTAGTCCCACCAACCATAGAAAAAATAACTTGCGCAAAGCAGCAACAAGTTCTGCCAAGACCGTTTGACCAACAGCCAATAAGTCAGCCAGACCAAGGGAAGAAAAATGAAGAATGCCAACGAGGCGAAATTCATGACGGAATTCCTTTGCCTGTGATGAGGGGTTTGGGCTCAATAATCGAGCGGAAACCTAATACAGACAGAGGATTGCGTCAAGATAAACCATTCAGAGAACAGTATTGGGGCGTCGTTTTTTTCGCCAATAAACACCAAAAGCTGCTACGCCTAGCATTGCCAGGCTCCCTGGCTCTGGTACAGAAGTACCGCCAAATGGATTCTCCGTGTTATCATCGGATTGCGGTCGGACGGCCCATTCTTCGAATCCACTGTTTGCTCCAGCCGAGCCGGGAGGCGATCCAAACTGAGAAAACATCACTATGTTCGTGAATTCCGGGGCCAAAAAATTAAACAGACTGTCTTCGACATAGAAGAGCATGTCGGCTGTTCCACTACCGCTGTTGAGCGAGTAATCCATGAGAATTTCATAGTGAGTGTCGGCATCAACAGCCGGACTGTTCAAGCGAAAGAATTCATATGCTTGTGTGAGATCGGTTGATGTCAACGCAGCCGGAGTGGTCGCGGTGGCTTCCGTCACAGTAAAAGATTCAACATCTCCTGTCGTGGCAAAAAGTTGAACCTGATTCAGTGAAATGTTCGTGTTGCCACTCTGATTGATATCAAGCGAGAATTCCAAGTATTTCGTGCCGCCTATGGTTGCGACCGGTACGGTCGTGATATCCAGAGGTGACGTGAAAGAGGGCTTAATGTCGTAATTGGAATTCAAGTCCGTGTTATAGCCTTGTTCATCACCATTTGCTTGTACTCTTAAAAAATGAGCATAAGTTCCTGTTCCCGATGATCCATCGGGATCAAAGAATTGGGTGACGAACTGACCACCCACTGCCGCATTTCTCTGATACGAATCGATCCCATTGATCGGATCAACGGTGGTGGGATTCGTGAGATCGAGGATCTCAAGAGTGATGGCTGCATTAACTGAGACAGAAGTCACGCAAATCGCCAGTGCCACAATGATCGCGATGGATCGCGAAAGACAAGTTGATTGCATCGTTGGGTCGTTTCTCTTCTTCGATCTTCGTAAAGATCAAACGGTCGTAGGAAGCGGGAATGTTGTTGTGGTGGGGGACCGTACGTAAGGCGGGGTGCCTTGAAGAGGGGATAGGCGAACTATATGGGGGGGAATTCCTACGCGGCAACTCGGGAATTCATGAATCACCAAAATAATGACGAGATAGTGGGTTAAGTCTAGGCGAAGAGTCTATCTTTGCGGGATTAGACTAGGTGGAATCACTCTATGTCGAGATGTCTGGATGCTGATGTCCTAAAAGAATTCCCCATCTCCGTCCAAGTCGCCTTCCGTCAACAGAGTGATATCCCGGTCTTGAAGAATCTGGATACCCGCATCAATATCATCGACATATACGGCAATCGCTTTCCGTCCACCTTTGTGATAGAGCAAGGGATACGCATATTCCAGGTTCACTTCTCCGCGCAGGAGTGCCGTGCAGATTTCCAGGAAAGGTTGGTCGCTGTCAGGGAGTTCGACACCGATAATGTCGGTTTCGAATATTTTGAACGGGGATTGTTCCATGATTTCGACGGCCCGCTCATAATCATCAAGGATGAGACGGGTAACAGCATAGTCGATGGAATCAGCCACGCTGATCCCGACGATCCTGAGATCATCTTTCTCCAGTGAGCGCAACAGTTCGTGCAGTTGACCAACTCGGTTTTCAAAAAACACACCGAACTGTCGCAGGCAGGGCCAATCTCTGCCTCGCATGGTCGAGGGAATGATTTGATCCCCATCCTGGAAATCATCGGCATCGTCATCACGTTTATCGGGCATCTCTACGCTTTCCAGATGTAATCGGAGTTATCTCTTCATTCTCGTCCTGAGAAATGAAGGTGGTCGCATTATCGTGAGAGAGTGGCAGTTTGGTCAATGTGAGATTATCAGCCTATTAAAAACTCAGTTTTTCTGCGAACGGCTCTTTGAGTCGTGGATCAGCGTCATCAATTCGCGATGAATCATCAGATTCACCCACGCATTTCCGCTTTGCCCACTCCTCAATGACTGATCTTGCAAAATTTACAGACCAGACCTAACTTTTGTAAATGTTACGAACAGCAGCGCGGGGCAAGGATAGCCGCAAGCCACTGTTTTGTAGGAGGTTAAGGTGATTGTGTGTTGCAGCCGTCGTTTGGCACACCAACTGCTTAACCTGCTAAGAACTCGGAGACTCTCCCGCAACTCGAGGAAAGAACAGAGCATGGATGCTCATAAGACTCGATTCGCCGCTTGGGTAGCGGTGATGACAATTAGCACTCTCGGCACAACCGAGGCTGCGACATATCGAACACCAAATTTTGTGGTGAACGCGCCGACGAAGGAGTTCGCAGAAGAGGTAGGAAAGGCAGCCGAGTTCTATCGAGAAGAACTGGCTGTCACGTGGTTAGGAAAGAAACTGCCAAAATGGTATCGCCCCTGTCCAATTTCTGTTCGGGTGGGACAGATTGGAGCAGGAGGGGCCACATCATTTCAGTTTGACCGCGGAGAAGTGTTTGGCTGGAAAATGAATGTGCAGGGGACCGAGCAACGGATTCTCGACTCGGTCATCCCGCACGAAGTAAGCCATACCATATTTGCCAGTTATTTTCGGCGGCCTCTGCCGCGCTGGGCTGATGAAGGTGCGGCCACCATCATCGAGCACGAATCCGAACGTATGCGTCAAATGCAGACGCTCAAACAGGTGACGAATAACGGAACACGCTACTCACTCCGCCAGCTATTGGCGATCAAAGAGTATCCGCAAGACATGCAGCGGGTTTTGACCTTGTACGCTCAAGGTTATTCACTGTCCGATTATCTGATTCAGAAAAAAGGTCGGACGAACTTTCTGGAGTTTCTGGAAGCGGCCCACCATCACGGTTGGGATAATGCCCTTCGCACTCATTACAAACTGAAAAACATCGAACAGCTCGAAGGCAAATGGGACAATTGGGTGATGGCTGGTTCACCGAGGCTGGAGTTGCCGAAGGGTGTTATGGTGGCCTCGAATGATTCCAATGTCCCTCAACCCGACGTGGTTCGTGGACAGAGTCCTGACGAGGAATCAGATGAGGTTGTGTTGGCGAGTGCAGAGGAAATTCCTTCTGACCCAAAGGTCGAAACGATTAACTCTGGTCAGGACAAGATTGCTGCAACAGACGAAAATCCTGTTCGCCTGGATCCCGAAGATACAGTCGCCTCCGCCGAAGAGATTCGTTTGCAGGGTCGACTGAACGTCCTCGAAAGCGGTTGGGAGCCATTGGGTTTGCAAAACAGAGTAGAGCCACGTACGAAGAATGTCTCCAGCGTGTTGAAGCGTCCGCCATTTGCAGAGAGCTCGGCGTCAGCAAGCCGAGAGCGTCCACCCTTTACGGAAGAGGTTGCGATGAAGCGTGAGTCTCCCCCGTTTTCTCAATAAATCTATTTCAAGTGGAGCCAATTTCGTCAGTCGTGATACATTCTGGTTGTAATATTAGTACGACGGCGGTAAATCAATCGACGGCAAAAAGAGAACTTATGCTGCTGAAACGGCGGTTGGTCGTTTTCTGAACCGGCGATAAAGCCCCATGAGCATTGGGAGTCCTGCTAATATAATCGTTGATGGTTCCGGGACACTGGCGATCAGTTCGTCATTTAACTGGTAGGCAAGTTGTCCTACTGGTCCGTCATTCCAAGCGTTCGCGTGTGATGATCGATTCCATCTAGGGGCAATTTCGTTAAGTTCCGTCCAACTCCAGTCCGTGGCGGTGGAGGCCGTGTTGTTGACGATTGAGATCCAATAGTCCTGAGCATTCAAATCGAGTTGGCTGGGAAGATTAAAATCATATTGGAACACTGGTCCAACTGAAGTGTGTAAGAAGCCGCTATCCAGACGGGATCCAGATATCCCAGTATACTCTTGGAATGGGGACACTTGGGGATTTCCGGTGCTTCCGTCTTCTAGAAAGAAGCGAATCGTAAAATCGTCTGCAGATGTCGGAGGAGTCACAGCATTACTATAATTTCCCCACCAGCGGACATTGTTCACTGATTCCGAACTGCTAAGCGAAAACTGAGACGCCTATTGATTCCTAAATGAGGCGCTGAAATCGCTGGTGCGACTAATAACAGAATCAGAAGTTACCGGAAAATTGGCATCGGTTATAACTGCCGCTGACGCATCAGCTGCTAATAAACAGATAAATAAGGGAAGATAAAATTTCATCAGTTTCAGCCTTTTAGTGAGGTGCATGCATCAAAATAAGTCCAAATTGATGATGCGATCTGAATGGTAGACTCGGTAAATAATTTAGCTTGAGAGCATCAATTTGAAAGAAAATGATCCAGCGTTTCCGGCCACTACAGGGAGATCACTCATCAAAAGTAACGGCATGTTTTGTATTTAAAACAGGATGATGTGATTTCACGACATCGATTTCGTGATTTTCTTCGTCGCGCAGCGAGAATCGCGTTCAATTTCGCAAAGCCCTGTTCAGCAAATTTTCCGTGATTTTTTGTACGCGTTCATCGGGGCCGTGGGGACGGCTCCAATGAGACCATGGCAGGACATGTCCGGGGGGTGAACTAAGCCCCTGTGCCCAGAAGATCGTGGCAGCATTAAACACAAAGTTTCCTTTGGGGCCTGGATAGATGGTGGCCGTCCATTGCTGAGGATTCACGCCACCTTGCCAGGCGGTTCCTCCCGCCACGACTTCCAGTCCTTTGATGTCGGCAGGTTGCCCATGATACTCCCAGCCGATCAGGCCGGGGATCTTGTCTCCCTGCTTGATGCCGGTGCCGGCAAACATCCAGTGATCGGGTTTGGTGATGATCCAGTCACCGCCGCCGTTGACCGGTTCAACATTGCGAGCACCCATGAGCAACCCTTCATCGGGACCGTGATGTGGAAACGGGCCGTGATCTCGCTCTCGATTGACGGCATACTCGTTGTCGCCGCCGTAAGGACCGCCTCGGGAGATAATCCGGTTGGGAATCTCCGAAGAACTCATTCGAAATGGCGTGATCCAACAGACGCTGTTGCCTGCAAGAAATAACAAATCGACACCCGCATCACGCATTTTAGTGACGCTGTTGAATTGCCGGATGTCCCAGTATTCATCGTGACCGAGACTAACAAAGACTTTGCATTTGAGACCTCGATCGGGTGTGAGCATGTCGCTGTTGGAACAATAGGAGACATCGTATCCATGCTTTTCCAGCCAATACGCCATTGGGAATTCAAAAGGCAGAAACTCCCCCGAACCGACCGTGAGTGGATCGTTGACCACGCCGTTGTGTTGGGCTTCTCGTCCATAAGGGCGATCAAACGAGACATCGGCCCACGGGCCTTGATTGCCTTTGGGGTGTGTATAAATTGAGTAGTTGTTGGGCCAGCGATTGTAGGCTTGCCAGGTATTGTCGGAACATTGAAACAAAATGTCGGCTGGCCGATCATCGGTGACAATAAACACCACGTAACTTTGCCAATAGGCTTCTTTCTCTGTCGGGATGGTCGTCATGCGGCCGAGATAAACGCCACTGAGCCACTCTTCGGGAATGGTCAGTGACAGGCTTGGTTCCCACACGCATTCGTGGAGATTTTTTTCTCCCGGCGTGGGAGTCGATTGGGTCTTTCCTGTGATGCGATTGTCTGTCTTCATCAGTCGCGCACCACGACCGCCGTAATATCCCATGCGAAAGATTTCCATCTGAAAATCACGTGCAGGAGAGGTAGATACCATGATGTCTAACTTCTCACCCGCCGAGACACTTTGTCGGGAACAGTAGCCTTCAATCCATGGCGAACGAAAGCCATCATTATCGACTCGGACGCGCGTCAGTTGCCAATCGTTTGATCCCGGGAGTTTGTTCTCTCGGACGATACGAGAGTCGTCGATAGATTGTGCGTCGGCATTCGTAGGGAGGAAGATCAGCAAAGCGATGAGAAATTTCGGCATAGTGACTCTCCAGGATACGGTCGATTTATTGAGCTAAGAGCTCCAGTGTTGCCTGCAATTCTTGAGTAAAACCATC
This sequence comes from Planctomycetaceae bacterium, assembly GCA_029243145.1. GTDB lineage: Bacteria > Planctomycetota > Planctomycetia > Planctomycetales > Planctomycetaceae > JABURQ01. Next base: position 16,181 of record JAQWSQ010000017.1, read on the forward strand.
CACCAACGAAGGTTGTTCTTCACCCGGCATCACGCTCCAGGTGTAGGTTTCGACTTCCAAGTGTGGAGTCTGGTCGAGTTCGGAAACGGTCTTGATCGCGATTTTTAATTCATCGCGGGTGGTCCCCAAGGGACCAAGATCGTCGGCGTTGACCGGGACATGGAAATGGATTCGCCACTTGATCGCGTCAGCCATATGAGCTGGTGGGTTGAGGCACAGGTCTTCCGTCAGATCAGTAATCGTGCGAATGTTGCCGTCTGCAAAGAGTGCAAACGTCTGATGCAAGTATCGTTGTTCCACAAATCCTGCCAGCATTTTGCGTCCCGCCTCGTTCTCTGCGGGATGATCGAGATCGATGGCACAAGTGATGTGAACTTTGTTGATCCTTATTCCGGCGGCATCGAGTGATTTCAGCGAGTCGGCGATATCCTCAAATTCGACCGCTTGATGGCAGACGTCGTAACAGACGCCAAGATATTCGCGGGCGAGTTTTGTCAGATCGCGCTCGATGGCTGCCGCTTTGAGTTCTTGAAAGAATTCAATGGTTTCAGATGTTGTTTCCAGGACACACAACGGTTCTGGTTCAATGGCAAGACGGATCCGTTTCCCGGTGTCTTGATAAAGTTGTTCGAGATGTGAGGCCAGTTGCAGAAGTTGATCAATGCACTTGGCGCGGAAGTCGGCACCGCTGGTAAGTTGTTTGAATCCGAGCGGTACGGTGGAGATGCTTCCTTCGTCGATGTCGCCCATCAACTCAGCGAGAATTTTGGCGCATTCAAGTGTGTAGGTCAGTCGGTCTTCCTGGCTCCAATCGGGCACATAGACCTGTTCTTTGACGCGATCCGAATGAAAGTTGCCGTAAGGGAATGCATTTAACGTATAGCAGATTAAATTTTGATCGGTGAGAGTCTGTTTCAACTGGCCAATTTTCGTGGTGTCGGCACACAATTCTTCGATTACCGGCTGCGCCAACCAGAGACCGGCTGCCAGAGGGGAAGTCAGTTTTTTCTGCATAGGCCCGGCGTAATCGACCAATCCTTGGCAGACTTCTTTAACGGTCAGTCCCGGATGGACGTTCGTGCAATAACTGAGTGGAAGAGTGCTGAGTGTCATGAAAGCTCCGATGAGACTGTAAGGACTCAATCAATCATTGTGTTCGGGAGAGTGGGGATATATTCTGTGATACAAGAAAAGGGTGTTCCTCACTTAGTTTAGTGCGTCTGTGGAAGCGGTTCCAGCAGTCAGCCAAAGACGAGACGAATTCCCCGAAACTTTTTTTGAGGTACGGGGTTTGAATCCTTCAATCAGACAAGCTTCAGATAGTTAGTCACCTGTGGTAACCAGCGAAATTAAGGCCAAACAGCCAGCCTTCCTCCGTGACCCGGATGTTGCGCTGATGCTGCGCGTCAAAGCTGGGGACGATGAGGCTTTTAGTAAATTGGTGGAAGGCTATCAGGATCGGTTGATTGGGCTCTTCTATCATTTGGTTCGAGATCGGTCGGCTGCTGAAGATTTAGCGCAAGAAACATTTTTGCGAATCTACCGTGCCAGAAATGGCTACGAACCTCGTGCGAAATTTTCCACATGGTTGTTTCACATTGCCAATAATCTTGCCAGTAATAAGAGACGCGACAAAGGACGGCGAAAAGAAGTCAAACTCAATCCTTCGGAATCTGGGCCACTTGGGGCTCGACCGGAAGAACAAATACTCAAAGACAAATCAGCGTTGATGCCGACTCGTCAAGTGGATAAGTCAGAACTGCAAGCGATCGTGCAGGACGCACTTTCGGAACTCAACGAACGCCAACAAATGGCGGTGCTGTTGAACAAGTTTGAGGGGATGAGTTATGCCGACATTGCCGACACGATGGAAATGACACCGGCAGCAGTGAAATCGTTGTTGTCTCGCGCGCGTGAAACCTTGCGCGAGAAATTGGAATCGTACGTGAAATAGGTGGCTCCCAATCAAGGTTGGGGAAGATTATGGAAAAAATCAGCCGACTCAAATCTGAACAACGAGAAGATCTCGTCGCCTATCTCGATGGTGAACTGGATGGCGAGCAATCGCGCGCCATCGATCAGGCGTTGGTGGGTAGCCCGGTGGCCCGTCACGAAGTCGAAATGTTGACTCGTACCTGGGAAATGCTCGACCTACTCCCTGCAGAAAAATCACCTGAAACGTTTACGCAGACGACGATGCAAACGGTTCTGCTGGAAGAAAAAACAGAACCAAGTGTCAATCTGGATCAATATTATCCGCAGGTGAGGCTGGTTTGCATGGCCTTTGTTTGGTTGATGGGGGTTTCGGTCGCTTCTTGGCTGGGCTTCACAATTTCTAACCATTGGGTCGAAAACAAGACCGATCAACTCGTCGAAGATCTTCCCGTCATTCAACACCTGGAGTTGTACGAGTCTCTCGATATCGAAGGTGGCACAGGAGTCGAACTGCTCAAAGAGCTTGAACGAACCGGAGCGCTCAATGAATAATGCCACTCGCAAGAAGTCGCGATTTCTTACTCCCGCCTGGATGATGTTTGGGTCGGCATTGTTGTGTGTCGTATTGGTCCCGGTGTTACATGCTGCCATGAATCAATCCGGGGTGCGAGCCGAGCGTTTGCAGGTACTGCGGTTGATGACCGCCAGTGAACGGCTGCGAATCGAACATCAGTTTGAGAAGTTCCAAAAGATGTTGCCCGCCGATCAGCAGCGGTATCGGGATTTGCATGACCAGTTAGACGGTGAGCAGGTCGCTCTCAAAACAACGCTGGCCGACTATAAAGATTTTCTGGTTTCGTTAAATCCCGTGGAACGTGGAGAGATCGAACAGAAGTCAGATTTGAATCAGCGTGTTTTAACCATTAAACGAATTCAGCAAGAACGAGAATATCGACAACAACAACTCGACCTCGGTCTTGCCGAATTTGATCAACGTCGATCTTCATTTCAACAGCAGGAAATAAATCGATACGGAGGCAGCCTGAGGCTTAGCGATGATGACATGCAAGCCATTGGTGCTGTGATTCAAGCGAATCTACCGACGAATCCTAGTCAAAAAGCCAACTTTGAAAAGTCGGCAGGGGCAACACGGTATGCTCTGGTTCTCACGGCCGCCTTAAAAACTTGGGGGGCGAAACCAACCGGTGTGAACCGTCAGCCATTTCCCGAAGACATTGTTGATGACATGGTGGGAGCCATTCAAAATGAACAGCTTCGATCGAAGTTACAGAAGATTCCCAAAAAAGAGTTTCAAATATTTTCGTTGATCATGATGTCCGAGCGAGCATTACTGACGGAATACATGCTCAATGTTCCAAAGAACTCAGAACTACAGGAGTTTTTGGAAACGCGAGATCCTGAAGACAAGCAAAAACTCATGCAGCAAGAGCCAGGTCGCATGTATTTTGACTTGATCAAAGCCTACCGGGAGACAAATCCTAATGAGCTTTCTCAGGCGATTTCTGGACTGCGGAAAGTGATTCACGAATATCAGGATGTCATGCGTTTGCGAGGAGGACCGGGACGTGATGATGAACGTGGTCCCGGTGGGCGTCGTGGCCCCGGAGGATTTGGTGGACCCGGTGGTGAACGCCCGGGAGATCGAGTACCGGGTGGTCGCGAATTTAATCCACAAAGGCAAGGAGACAAAGATCGGTCAAAACCACCGGAAGGCCGCGAGTCTGATCGTTCTAAAGACAGGCCACCGCTTGATCGATTGAAATCGCGAGCAGAACAAAACGAATAAAGGTCTGCCGCTGTTCCCGAAGCAGTGTCACGTCGATATGCTGGAAGCATGAAAGACTGAACCGGCTCTTAACTTTCTTCCCAGGATCAACCGATGTACCGACTTGTGATCATGACTTTATTGCTTCTGTCCACTCATCTTTCTATCGATGTGTTCGCGGAAGATGCAGGCGAAAAAGAGGCCGCTCCGTTATTCAGCGAAGACTTTTCCGACGGTGCTAAAAAGTGGACGCCGACCGACAAAACCGCCTGGACGCTGAAGACCGAAGGCGACCATCAAGTTTATGCCTTGATCAAAAAGAAAAGCGATTACGAGCCTCCGGTTCGATCTCCTTACAATCGTGCGATTCTCAACGATGTGGTCGTTTCCGATTTTGTTCTCGATGTGAAATTTCGTTCCACGATCCCCGACTACAATCACCGGTCACTCTGTTTGTTCTTCGGCTACCAGAACGAATCGCATTTCTACTACGTTCACTTCGGCAAGAAAACCGACGACCATGCCAACCAAATTTTCATCGTCAATGAGAAGCCCAGGACAAAAATATCGACCAAAACAACTGCCGGCACGCCGTGGGATGACGAATGGCATCATGCCCGCATCGAACGATCTGTAAGTACGGGAGAGATCAAGGTTTACTTCGATGATATGAAAACTCCCGTGATGACGGCGACCGACAAGACGTTTGCCTGGGGGCAAATCGGCATCGGATCATTCGACGACACGGGAGATTTTGAGACAGTCAAATTATGGGGCCAACAGGTTAAACCTGAGTAACTTTCTGACTCACTTATTTTTCAAGATCGAAAGCAAACTTGTTCTCACCATCCGCAGTGACATCCGCAGTGAGACCACTGGTTGATGCATCACCATATTTGACCGGGATTCCATCCTTCTTTGTGGATGGGTCTGGAATGGCGTAAGGATCTTCAGAGTTCATGGTAGATTCGGCTGAAGGATTGAGAATAACGGTGACTTTGTGTGAGCCAATCATGGCGCCATCACCGGGCTCTTTAGTCATCAGTTCAAAATGACCCTGGTCGTCGGTTCGTCCTGTCGCAGGGCGTCCGTTTTCAGGGTAAAAAGTCACCAATGCATTTGGGAGAGCAGTTCCATCGAGAGTGACGATTCCTTCCGCAGAAGCCAAGTCGAGTGAAGGGCCAGTTTCGCCACCGCAACCCATTAAAATGACAGTGAGTGGTAAAACGCGGAGGATAGATGCGAGACGCAACATTTGAGATCCTGTATGAAATCAATGGAATGAATACAACAACCGGAGTGGTACCAAGGGAATTGGTTAAGGCAGAGTGGCTGTTTCTCGCCCTATGATGGAAGCCAACCCACGATAGAGATTGAGGTCAATGTTCTCGCTGACAAATTTGACCGACCCATCAGCCATTGTAAAATGTCCACCTCCGACGTGCTCACTCATGAACGAGTAGTTATTTGGCCAGTCCGTATAACAGGCCTCCAAAGCCTGAGCTTTACCGAGACCCGCTCCGGCGGCACACAAGGCGGGTTGATTGAGTGGGACAGCCGTGGTTGCTGTCGAACCATTGAAATGCCACCACCAAGTATGGTCACTCCATCGTGGAATTGTTTCGCCGACTGCAAAGGTGTTGCTCGTACCGTCTTTAATGTGCGCAATCGAGTTAGTCCGACACACACCATGAGAGCGGCACATCATTCCATTGCCAGCATTGAGCCCGTCGCACGTAGTGCCCCAGCGAGTCCCGGTGGTATTTGTGAAAGTACCCCAACACCAGTTTGAGCCAGCACAGGCTTTGTAACTGTTGACGCCGAGAAGTAGGCTAGCGTCAGTGTTTGCCCGACCTCCCAATCGGTCATCTCCCGCGTCGGAAGGGCACCGGAAGACAGTCAGCACCTTGAGCGCGACAGCGAGATTGCTCGGATCAGCCGGGTTATTTGAAGCTGTCATTTCTCGGGGGTCATCCAATAAGCCGTAATTGAAGTCGATCTGGTTGTATAACGGTGCCTGATCGATGTAGGGCAGGATCAGTTGAATCCAACTGCGAGAATGTGGATTTGGAACTGCCCACGGACTTCCTGGATATTGCGAAGCTGGTGCGTCTGCCAATGAAAAATTGACCGGAAAACTGCCAAAGGTATCGTGATAATTGTGAAGCGCCAGACCAATCTGTTTGAGATTGTTTTTGCAACTGCTACGGCGGGCTGCTTCTCGCGCTTGCTGAACAGCCGGTAACAGAAGAGCAACCAGAACGGCGATGATGGCAATCACCACCAGCAGTTCAATCAGCGTAAAACCGTTGTTACGGGTTCGCATGGGGAGAAACCTTTCATGAAGAACGTAATGAGTCGATGAGACCCAAGGAAAACCTATTTCCAATCCGTATAGAATGTTTCTCGTATTCCAGAAATTCTTTTTGGGTTTGTTGGGTCTGAAACATTGAGAAAGCTAAAAATTTCCGAAATGAATCCGAAAACAAGTAGAGTTCTTGTTGTTTGTATGACTCTGTGCTCTATCCCTTGGGTTTCCCTGCTTCGTCCAGTTCACGAATAAACACATTGCGGAAGTAGAGTGTGTTGCCGTGATGTTGCAGTTCGATTTGACCTGTTTTGTAGATTGGCTTATCTCGTTCCCAGAAGTTTTCCAGAACCACGGCATCCACGACCAATTCTTTATTCAGCCAGACCCAGACTTTTTCGTCGACCATTTTGATGTGGAACGTGTTCCACTCGCCGATGGGATTGTCGGCAATTTTGCTCGGTTGGCTGGGATTCTTTTTATTGTTGTACAGTCCACCGGAGCCGATCTTCCAGTGATTGGGATCCCAAATTTGAATTTGCGGATTGCCACGGACGTAAATGCCGCTGTCCCCTTTTTCAAGAATCTTCCAGTCCACGTACATCTCGAAGTTTCGATAATCCTTGGCGGTACACAGGCTCTTCCCTTTGCCGTCGTAAATCAGTTCGCCCTCTTTGACAGACCAGTGCGCTCGCATTTCTTCGTCGGCTTTGGTTTGCTGTTCTTTCAGCTCGTCGGCGGACATCTCGGCCCGAGTTTTCGGATTCCCGACAAGCCCCTTCCAGTTTGTCAGATCTTTGCCGTTAAACAGTGCTTGAAAGCCTTTGGGGGGGGCATTCATTGGCTCTGCAGCATGGGCAGAGGTGGTAAAGGCGGTACTTACAGCAAGACAGACGGCAATGGATAAAACGTGAGTCAACTTCATGGTTGGAAATTCTCCAGCAAGGATATTGGCGGGATAGATCGAGGAAGATTTATGTTAATCGTTTTGTTCCTCGGAATCTTCTCTTTTTTTGAGATTCCACGATCATGATTTCTCATTGAGTTGGACGTCTTGCCGTGACATACTGCTTGCAGGTGAGATTGAGCCGTGTGCCAATGCATGCAGGACGAGTTAACTGATGATCAGAGTCCCCTGCCAGCTTGCGCTGGCGGCTCAAATGTGACAACGGGAAGCATGCAGACGAATTTCGTCAGTAATACAGAATGGTCTCTCATGGCGCGACAGTCGATTTTTGAATCGAGTCTCGATTACTTTCTAGCCCCCATTGGGGAATTTCTGCGAGACGATGACGTGACCGAAATCATGGTCAACGGACATCAGGAAATTTATGTCGAGAAAAAAGGCAAGCTCTACGAAACCGACGCGGCATTTCTCAGCGAAGATGCATTGCAGACGGCTGTCCACAACATCGCCCAGTATGTCGGGCGAGAGATTGATCGGGAACGTCCTATTATGGATGCTCGATTGCCGGATGGATCGCGCGTCCACGCCGTCATTCCTCCCTCGGCTCGCGGCGGTACTTATCTCACCATCCGCAAATTTAAGCGTGATATTTTTGGTCTCGAAGATTATCTGCGATTGGGGAGTCTTTCCGAAGCGGCTGCCGAGTTTCTCGATATCTGCACCAAACTGAAGAAAAATATTTTGATCTCTGGCGGAACGGGAACGGGTAAAACGACTCTACTAAATGCCATCTCGACATGCATTCCGGCTGAAGAACGCTTGGTGGTGATTGAAGACAGTTCCGAATTGAAACTGGGGCAGCCTCACTCTTTGTATCTGGAAGCGCAACAACGGGATTCCTCCGGTCGCGGGGAATTAACGATTCGGCAGTTGTTCAAAGCCTCCTTGAGAATGAGGCCCGACCGAATCATTGTGGGTGAAGTGCGGAGTGGTGAAGCGCTCGACATGGTGCAATCGATGATTAGTGGTCACGCCGGTAGTATGACGACCGTGCATGCCAACTCCGCTCACGATGCTCTGATTCGATTGGAAACACTCTCGTTAATGTCTGATGTGCAATTGCCTGTGTATGTGGCTCGCGCTCAGGTGGCATCGGCAATTCATCTGGTTGTTCAAATCACTCGCTTCTCAGAAGATGGTTCTCGTCGCATCACACGTATCACCGAGGTGACTGGCCTCGATTCGGACGAGCAATACACGTTTCAGGATCTGTTTGAGAATCAGATGACGGGACGTGATGCCAAAGGAAATCTGAAAATGAGCTTGGAAATGACCGGCAATAAACCGTCATTTGCCAAGGAAGTCGTCGGTCATGGACTCGGACATTTGGTCAAAACTTCTGCCGACTTGTGGGGTTAGAGTCTTTATCGAGACTCAACCTCGAGAGAATCGAATATTGGTCGGTGGGTCTGGATGAGATATAAGTCATAGTCCTGAAAGAGGTTAGGGATAAAATATTTGGGTGATTGATCTCGAAAAATGAAGTGCGAGGAGGGGATTTTTTCGCGTCAAACGCCGATAAACTGCTTATACTGGCTGATGCGGGCCCGTAGGAGTCATCATGCAGAAAAGACATCAGCAATGCTCGAAGGAATCAGTCATTCGTCGTCGAGGCGTTGCTTCGGCGGAGTATATTCTGGTTGTTTCGACACTATGTGTTGGCGGAGGAGCGATCATGCTCTGGAGCATGGATCTCATGCAATCTGCCTACGAGTTGATCGCTGGTTGGGTCTCTTGGCCTTTCCTGTAACTCACATCAGTCCTATAAATTATCCAAAACAAAACATCCTGCGGTCTCGCCGCATCCAGAGGAGTCAATTGCCATGACAGGCCTGCAACCTTTGCGAAAGCTACTGAAGCGAATTCACAATGACGAACGAGGAGCCGTGACCCTCGAAACAGTTCTCATCGTTGGTGCAGTCGCCATTCCGATTCTAATTTTCATCATTAATTATGTGATGCCAAAAATTCAAGAACAGTTCGATGACAATATCGGTGACTTGGATGTTGATGCGGATAATTTTTCCAATCAACAGGTTCCGTAAGTTCACAGACATTCGGATGAGCGGATTTCCGAGATATGGATTTGTCGCCGCGTGCTGTCTGTTTGCTGGGGCTGTTGCTCGTGGCAACTTATACGGACCTCAAAGACCAAAAAATTTACAATGAGACCACCTATCCCGGAATGCTGCTGGGATTGATACTTTCCGCGGCGTTTGCGGGCTGGCCGGGAGTCCAACATTCTCTAGCCGGTTTTTTGGTTTGCGGCACGGTGATGGTAGTTTGTTTCCTGTTGTTTGATGTCGGAGGAGGAGACGTCAAGCTGATCGCTATGATGGGGGCTTTTTTGGGAGTTCAAGAGGGCATCGAAGCGATGCTGTGGACTTTCATTTTAGGGAGCATCATGGGGATTGCGATTCTGATCTGGAAATTTGGAATTGCTCATTTGATGAAAAAAACAATCGAACACCTATGGCTGGTGTTTAGAGCCAAAGGGTGGATCAAGCCGACGGAGGAAGAGAGAGAGCCGTTACAACGCTGGTTGTTTCTGGCGCCTGCCGCATTAGCAGCGGTGATGATTGTCTTGTCAAAATCGTGGTTAGCCGAACGAGGAATTCTTTATTAGCCGAAATGTGATTTAGCGATAAGAGCCACTTGTTATGCATCGTCAGATTCTCGAAGCCTGCCTACCGATTGCGATCATTTTGGTCGTTGCGTGCGGGTTGTTGAATCTGACCATCAAACTGAGTCGGGCCTCGTGGGATTGGAAGCGGTTCAAGAAACTGCACCGTGATCAATCCGGGGGAGTGCAGTCGCTAGCGATGGTGCTGACTTTACCGATCTTTATGGCGATCATCTGCATGATCGTGCAACTGAGCCAACTGATGATCGGGATGATGGGCGTGCATTATGCGGCCTATGCGGGAGCACGTTCTGCATCAGTCTGGTTACCCGCTCATACGTATTCCGCCAGTCCCGGTTACGAAGAAACTCCCAATCATGTCGTCATCGACAACATGTCGTATCAGCTCGAACCGGCCACCGATCAGATACGTGGAGTTCTGGGACCGAGTTCGTTGTCTCTCAGTACGAAGTATCGCAAAGTTTGGACGGCCTCAGTGTTGGGAGTGGCACCGTTCTGTCCTTCGCTGATGACCGAGGACCAGACAGGAGTACAATCGATCTCTTCGGCGTGGTTGACGCCCGAGGCCGAGACCCTCATGAGTGATATCAATAATATCACTCTACGATTCTGGATGAACCACATCGACAATGTGAATCAGACGACTCTCGATACCAGGGTCAGTCGAAAAATTGAGTGGGCGAAAGACAACACGCTCGTCTTTGTGGAATGGCGTGATGCTCAGCGGTCCGAAGGACGACGCCATCACGTGATGCAAGGCCCCACTTACAATCCTTGGGATTTCTACGACAGGAATGGCATCCTTGTGATCCCTTACGAAGAAAATGAAGTCGGCTGGCAAGATCCTGTCACGGTTCACGTTTATCACCGTTTCGGCTTGATGCCGGGACTCGGAGCGCTCTTACGAAAAGTTCAACGCTCTTGGTCGTTTGAAGACCGGCATAATCAATCCTTCTTGATTTCCAATGGGGCTTGGGATGCATTTATGGACCAAGGGAGTGAAGACAATCGTCGTTTACCGGGCGTCTTCGTCATTCATGCTTCGGCGACCATGAACAATGATGGCTTGATCCCCATCTACGGGGAGGTGATCGATGAGTATTGATCGTTCTTTCCTGTCGCGAGTACATCCTCAACATTTGGCACTGCGTCTGCATCGTGACGAACGTGGCGCGTTGAGTGTGATGGGAGTCTTTACCATTTTTATGTTGACGGTCTTGCTGGGCATGATCTTCAATATGGGGAAGCAGATTGACGACAAGCTACGCATGCAGAACGCCGCCGATGCGGTGACGTACAGCGGAACGCGAACCGTCACACGTGGCATGAACGCGATTTCCTATTCCAATCATCTCTTGTGTGAAATTTTTGCACTGACCGCCTACATGCGCGAAGCGCGGCTCGAACCGAACTCGACGCAGCTTCCCGACTCCACCCTCGTCGCCGAGGATGTGCTCGATGTTTGGGAAGAAATTGCCCAAGAAGCCTTTATTGCTGAAGGTGGCGCAGCGGGACTCGAAAAGTTTGAAGCCTTGGGACAGGCCATTCTGGCCAAGGTTCCACTGGAGCGTCAGGTGGTGCGCAGTTTTGAACCGCTGGCGAGAGAGCATTCCCGGTTGACGTTATCGGTCTTCGAGTACATTCTTCGCGGCCCCGATGTCGCGTACTCTGTGCCGGTGGAAAATGATGCCTATCCGCAAGACGCTCTTGAGGGTGGCCTGATCACCGAATTTCAGCGTAGTGTGGTCATTAACACCCCGCAACTCGCGCAGTGGGTCGTGGAAGAAGTCGTCGAACGACACGCCACCGGGCACGATCGACTACATGCCGGACATCAACCAGTGGCCGTCATGTATCGGAGCGATGGAGTGCGACTCGATTCTTCTCAAGCCTATGAAACAGATCGAGTGACGCGCACCTTGCCCGTCATTGACCCGACGGCAGTGGGGGGCGATGTTCGTGGGATCGATATCGGATTCAATCCGCAGTTACCTTACCGACTTGATGACCTCTCGCTCGATCAACGCTATTTCAAACTTTCTTACGACACTCGATCAGCACTTTCACGACAGTATCTACAGCAATTGATCTTCAACTGGATGGATATTTATTTCACCGAACGTCGTTCAGACGGCACAACGGGTTTGTTTGGTCGCGACCGAGCGAGCCTGTCCCAGTTGGCAAATTTCTGGCGAATTTTCACTTGTGCCCAACTCAACAAACTGCTGCAGGAAGAATTTCCTCGTTCAAATATGCCGTTCTTGATCCGCAGCGAAAATCTGGATGGTTGGCGGTACGATCCCAGCTCGGCCAATGCGAATGGGACGATTAGCAACTTTCATAACAATGTCTGGTTCGATCCGAGAAGCACCACCGATCCTCACAGTCCAGAGTTGCATGACGAGTATCACTTGGTGGGTATTGTTGCTTGGACTCCCATCGAACATTTTGCACCCCAATTTTACGATCATCCGCTCACCGGGCATTATCCAATCACATTTTCAGAAGCGAAGTTTTTCTTGCCATACCGATTATTGAACTATCCTTGGATTGTCGAAGGAGAAGATCGTTATGGTGTTGATTGGTCGTATACCAACACGAACGGTTGGCCTTCGAGTCAGCGGGATTGGTCGATGATGAATCAGAACTGGCGAACCAAATTGGTTCCAGCCTCGGCTGACAATCTTGTCGAGATATTGCAGACGCATGTCGGTCCCGGTTATACGGGTAATCTTGAGGCTCCTAATTTGTCCGGAATATCGGTGCAAGACATTCGCAAACTCAATTCTCACTAATTCCCATCCTGTAAGACGACTCTCACTAACCGGTCAATCAATGAAACAATTGATCCAACAAACAACACGACCTGCCAAACACCCACGCAACGGATTTGCGCCGATGGAGCTGGTGCTGCTGGCCCCGTTTTTAGTGTTTATGGCAGCGTTGATGATCTGTTTTTCCGATGTATCGTTGTTCAAGATTCGCGCACAAGGCAATGTGCATTATGCGGCCACACAAACAGAACCGTTTCGAGCATCGAGCTTTGCTCTCGGCAATCAGCAATTGAACCCTCAACCACAAAGCTGGCCAACAGCGGGGACCATCGGTTCTAACAACACGCAAGCACTACAGAATGTGAACAACTTCTGGAATCAACCCGGTTTTCCTAGCTCAGATGCCTTACAAGGAAATTCTGGCTCTGGTCGCATCACGACTTTAACCAATCATTATGAACAGCGGACCGATGTCGGTAAAAGCTTCATGGTTGATCGTGATTTTCAGCTCGATGAAGGAATGCGGGAAGGGCGAGTGGCGATTCAGCGAACCTATCCAATGTTACAACGGATTTTACCCAACAATGGCCGATACAGTATCGATCATGATTATGAATTTCTGGAAGGGGATTGGAATTACGGCAATGTCGGTTTGCAACGAAACTCCCCCACCAACAATGGGAATGTTCGGACCGAACAATGGCGTGCCAACGATTTGTATCACATTCACCCGACTGAGATGCCACAACTGTTTGGCTATTGGTCCGACTTTATGAATGCGTTTAATGCGCTTCGAGCACTCAATAACAAACTCGATACGAGTGTTCCGAATGCCGATGACCTTGATGCGCTCGATGCGGATATCGAATGGACCTGGTATCGCCCCGGTTGGCCTCCCAACTTTCACCCGCATCCCTCGGGTTGCGAAATCGATCTCCAAGATTATTTGGCATCGAATGCCTACCCTTCTTATCTGCGAAATGTTCGTCGTGTTCCAGGACGAATGTGTCGAGCTTGGCAGGGCGTTTATGGTCGGGAACTCAGAAATCGACAAAATATTCCCAACTATGTCCCGATGGGGCCACTCAGTGACCAGCAATTACAGGACAAGCTCGATCAACTCGACGTCTTTGAACAGGGTTTGCGCAACAAAGGTTACTGGTGATTTTACCGGTATCGTCCACGATGAGTGAACCGTCTCCCGAAGAGCCAGAAAAGTCTGCTCCCGAAAAAACGCTCGGTCAGCGTTTGTTCTCACGCATCAATGACCTGATAGCGATCAGTATCATTTTATTTGCCGGCATCAGCATGGGGGGGGCGGTGATCGACTGGTGGAACACTTCCCCCGAAGACGCTCACACACCCAATTTGCGGGCTGCCGCAGATGATGTCATGCCTCCTGATTTTCTTTCCGGGGCACCTATCTTGATTGATGCCGGTGATTTGAATGTGCGCATGGAGCGAAGCGAGTTAGAGGGATCGTCGTCCCAAATTCACACGCAAATGATTGAGAGACTATCGGGATATGCTGCCAGCGTTTCTTTACCGGCTCAACCACCCGGCGAAGAGGAGTTGAGTATGCTACAAGAACTGGAGAGGCAGCAGCCGGTTTGGTCGGATGAGAAGGGGGCGGCCGTTTTTCATCAGGACGCTCCATTGGGAGCTTATGTGGCCGTCCAAAAGAATTCTCCAGAACTGCAAAAAGCGGGTCAATTTTCGGGCAGACGTGTGGTAAGCTGGGGGTTCGTTATTCCATCAGGAGAGTCCCGATGGACGGCTTGGTTGTTTGCTCCTCGTCCGGGAGGAGATTCGCCCGTTTCAACGGATTGGCGATCTGTCCTTCCTTCCGGAGCGATTTGCAATTTGGGGCTGCACTCGCAGGACGGTCAACTGATGTTGGCGTTCTCGGGAACGGGGTCACTTGATCAATGGCAGCGGGAATTTGGGCAATTGCTCGAATCGAAAAAATTTCAACAAATGGGAACGTGGATTGATCAGGAGACGCGCACTTCTGCAGAGTTTGAATTAACACGCGCTGTCTATCGACAACAACTCACACTACACATACAAGACGAAACACGCGGACGATTACGGGGATTGATGCACGTAACCCGACCGCGCGAGGAGACTCCATGAGAGGACTACCAGGACTGTTAATTGCCGTAGGGCTCGGTATCGTCGGTGCCATTTGCAATTGGTACTACTTATCGCGGCAAGCGTCGCAGATGGAAAAAGTCGCCTTCGTGATTTTGAATGGTGATGCCCAACTCAACCTGGGGGATCGATTTCGAGACGACCACCTGACCAAGGTGGAACTTCCCAGTAATAACCTCGGTAACTTACAAGAGGTTGGCATCTTATGGCGCGAGAAAGCTTCAATCATCGGGTTGGCTGCGACGAAAGCCTACCGGGGAAACGAAATTCTGTTGTGGCAAGATCTCCAAACTCCCAGCGAACGGGATTTCAGCGAGCTACTCGCCGTTAATGAAGTCGCACGGTGGGTTCCAGTGGATAGTAGATCGTTTATCCCGGAACGGGTCAGTCCCGGAAATCTAATCTCGTTCCTCTTCCCCAGAACGTCGGCTACTCCCACGCCGGGGAATTCCAACAATCCTTCTCTACAAACCGCAGGTTCCACCATTATTGGTCCTTTTCGCATTCTTTCATTGGGAGCTCGAACGGGAGATCGCGATCCACGTCAAGCCTATACGCGATCAACAGGGCAGGAGAATTTGATCGGGATCAGCGTCAAAGTGACCGAGGGATCGTTGGATCCTGAAGCCGAAAAACTGTTCCAAATTCTCGGTAATAACACCGCCCCTCCAGGTGTGATACTGCATTCGGCCGAACTGGAGGATCAACCTCTCCGATGAAGATTTGGTACAACAAAATTCACGAAAGTCGACGCGCGCTGTTGGAAACCGAAGAAGAGGTGGTCCATATCGGTCGCGATGCTGCAAACTTGCTGGTGCTCAAGAGCCCGCTGGTTGCGAAACGGCAAGCCATCGTCCGCTATGCTGACGGCAAACTTACCATCGAGAATGTCGGCTTGAATAGCTGCATGGTGGGCGAGCGGGAATTGATCGGAGGCGAACAGGCTGAAGTCCCCGCTGGCGAAACACTACGCATCTGGCCTTACACGTTGACGTTCGAGATGGAGCACGCGGCTCCTATTAGCCGGACCGAGATGGAATCGCATTTGCGGACGGTGATGGCCGACCTGGAACTGCGCGTCCATCGCAAATTACTCGAACGCTTTGATGTCTACGAACTCGATGCCAGCCGCATGGGAGACGATGAGAGTATTCTCATGCTGGAACGAAATATCGAAGATGTCTGTCGAGAGATGAAACTTTTCGACGAGGGAAATCATGCCTTGCTCGAAGAAGTGATCGGCCTGGTTCTGCGTGACCTGGTCATCAATCAGATGATCCTCGAGAGTGATCGAGAAGAACGAAGTGCGGTTGCCGGCTTAACCTATAATGAGTTTGATGTCCCGGCAACGCTTGTTCCCGAACGTGAAACCGAACTCGCGAATTTGCTGATGTTCGCACGAGAGCGTATGGAACTCGACTCACAACCGGATCTCTCCGCACAAATCAATCGGGTCGAAGCAAAATTCAATCAGATATTCCCGCTGCTGCGACCTCATTTGCACCAAGAACTCAAACGATACATCGTCTTGCGGACCTTGAAAAAGGATCTGAAAGATACTGTCTTCGGTTACGGTCCACTGCAAGATCTGTTGCGTGCTCCTACGATCTCTGAAATCATGGTGGTGCAGAGTGACCAGATTTATGTCGAACGAGCCGGGGTCATCGAACTATCGGGACGACGATTTATCTCTGACAAAGTAACCGAGTCCATTATCGAGCGGATTGTCGCCCAAGTAGGACGCCGTATCGATAAGTCACAACCACTGGTTGATGCCCGACTCGCCGATGGCTCCCGTGTGAATGCCATCATTCCACCTTTGGCAGTTCGTGGTCCGTGTTTGACGATTCGAAAATTCCCCGTTCATCGTTTTTCGATGGACGACCTGATCGAGATGGGTAGCATTACATCTCCCGCGGCAATGTTTTTACGAGCCTGCGTCATCAATCGTCGCAATTTACTGGTCAGCGGGGGTACTGGGACCGGTAAAACGACGATGTTGAATGTGTTGTCCAGTTTTGTTCCACATCGCGACCGCATCATCACGATTGAAGACACGACCGAACTGCAACTGCATCAGGAGCATGTCGTCACCCTCGAAACCAAGCCCGCCAATGTCGAAGGGACGGGTGAATACTCCATTCGAGATCTCGTGAAAAACGCGCTGCGCATGCGACCCGACCGTGTGATCGTCGGGGAATGTCGTGGTGGTGAAGCCCTCGATATGTTACAGGCCATGAATACGGGGCATGACGGTTCCATGACCACCATTCATGCCAACAATACAGACGATGTTCTCAAACGGTTGGAAGTGCTCGTGTTGATGGCCGTCGACCTGCCGGTCTCATCGATTCAACGTCAGATTGCTTCGGCCATCGATCTCGTCGTGCAGATTACACGCCTTCCCGGCGGGAAACGAACCGTCACTCAAATTTCAGAAGTCCTCGGTTATGATGCCGACCGTAAAGAACTGACCATCATTGATATCTTCAATTACCGTGATGGCGTGAGTTTGAGACCAACCGGATATTTGCCGAGTTATATCGACGAGTTGATGGATAGAGAACTGCTCAAACTCGAGTTCCTGTACGGCAATGAGGAAGAAGAAGATCAGAACGGAAAATCTGCTCCGAAAGAGTCCTCTTCTGAAGTGGGAGCCGACTAATGGTTCCGCTAGAAGTGTTAATGGGTTCGGGATTCATCGGCGCTGGCTTGGCAATCATGGCGTGGGCCGGCGCTGATATTTGGGGGTCAGGACTAGACTACTTAGAACAAGATTTTCAGGCGAAATTTCGACGATTGCGCGTTCGGGTGAAGCGTCTGCGAACGATTATTCTCTCTTGGCTGGCAATGGTGGGCGTGTTTTTTGCCAGTCTGTGGATTTTTCTTAATCTCCCCGTGTTGGGATTTGTGGCGGCGGTGATTGTGTTTTGTCTGCCTTGGTATCTGGTACGTCGGATGGCACGGCGACGAAAAGAAAAAATTGAAGATCAACTCGCCGACTCGATGGTCTCGATGGCGAGTGCGATTCAAGCGGGCCTCTCTTTAGCACAATCGTTGGAGATCTTGGCAGAGCAATCGCCACACCCGATCTCTCAAGAGTTTCAGCAAATGATGACTGAGTACCAACTCGGGAAAACACTCGATGAAGTGCTCGAAGAAACCAAAGAGCGATTGGAGAGCGAAAACTTTGCGTTGTTTTCTGCGGCGATGCAAGCCAGTCGCGCCAGCGGAGGACGACTGAATGATGTGATCGAGCGAATCGCAGTTTCCATTCGTGAGATGCAAAGACTCGAAAGAAAAGTCGAAGCAGAAACCGCGCAGGCTCGGTCGTCGGCTGTTTATATGGCTTTGGCGCCGTTTGCGATTCTCGCCATGTATTACTTTTTCGTGGACCCCGTCAGCACCACTCGCTTGTTTACCACGTTGGTGGGCCAGCTCATTTTGAGCATGGCGTTGGTGCTCGATGTGGTCGCCTATCTGTGGGCGCGAAGAATTCTCAATCCCGATATTTGAACTCAATCACAAAGTCAATATTTGATGTCATTCCTCCTTTCCAATCATTCCTTGTTGGCAGTCACTCCCGGCGACCAGCTCTGGTTATTGATCGGTTGTTTGTTGATGGGGTTGGGGATCTTCTTGGGGTCGAGAACCTTGCTGGTCTCGATGGCCAGTGATGATCTCGAACAGGACGACGATTGGCGATATGATGTCTCGCGGATCAATGAATTGCGTAGAGCCAGTGTCATGTATCGTGTGTTTCAGCCTGTCATTCAGCTTCTGGCGACGCCTTGTCGAAACTTGTTTCGTGAGGGATTGCCAGAAATTCATCGTGAAATTCAGTGCTCGGGTATGAGTCGGTTCTGGACGGCAGAAGAGTATCTGGCCCGAAACATTGTCATCAGCGTGTTGATGTTTCCTGTTTACTATTATGCCAATACGAACATGATGGGCTCTCCGGGGATTTTTCTCGCGTTCGTCATGACAATGTTGACGACTGTGGTATTGCGGCGGCAATTGACGATGCGAGCCATTTATCGATTGTTGCTGATCAAACGACGGTTACCGTATTTTTTGGACCTGATCACTTTGCTGATGGAAGCGGGTTCCGCGTTTATGCAATCTTTGGAACAAGCAGTCCGTGAGTTTTCGGAGCATCCGGTGGGTGTGGAATTTTCCCGCGTGATGACCGAAATGCGAATGGGTAAAAACCGGACCGCCGCATTTGAAGCCATGCGCGAGCGTTTACAGGATGATGAAATCACCAGTCTGCTGGGATCGATCATTCAAGGGGAAGAACTCGGGACGCCTTTAGCCAAGCTGTTTCGATCCCAAGCCGATGTCTTACGATTAAAGCGTTCTCAACGTGCTGAAACTTTGGCGAACGAAGCGGGTGTGAAAATGTTGCTGCCAGCCGTTTTGGTGATGATGTCAACGGTATTGATTATTCTCGGCCCGTTCGTGTTAAACTTCATTTTAGGAACAATGACTCTCTAGCCAACTGTAGCTCTCTCACCAACTGAAGACAGATACGTCATTCCACTAACGGAGTTCTCAGTGTCGGAAGCAAAAACGGCTCCTCAACTTGCCAAACTACATTTTCGAAAAGGCCCCGAAAAAGGGAAGACGTTCGAGGTGCGCGATGAGCTTGTCCACATCGGTCGGGGAGAAGAATCAAACTTCCGCTTGCGTGCCAAAGATCTTCAGGATTACGAACTGAGTATTGTTCTGCGGAACAATCGGTACGCAATCTATGCAGCACGTGGCGACATGATCAGCGTCGAGGGGAATTATTTGCCTCCCGAGAAATGGGTCTGGTTACCCGAAGACGCCACCGTATTAATTGGTGACAAAACCGAATTCCAATTTGAAGTTCAAATGGATGCCGCTGACGCGGAACCACGTTCAGGTCGTCCGGTTGGTAAAGCCGCTCAACCGAAGCAAACCAAAAGTGTCCAGATGAAAGGGACGCCTCTCCCCGCAAAAGCTCGCAACTCCAAAGGCAATGCGGAGGATCGCAAATCGGGTCAACCAAAAGGGCGGCAACGAAATGTCGCGAAGTTCATCACCGATCAAGTCGGAGACCCACTCGTTCAACTCGGTGAAGATGGTCACCTTCCCGAATTGTATCTCGAAGAGATTGATGGTGGTCCGCAAAAGAAGAAAAACGGCAAACAAAAAGAGCAGAAATCCGAAGCGAATCCGTTGCTGGTCGGGATTGCTCTCGGTTTCAGTGTGCTCTCTTCGTTATTGTTATTGCTGATGTCTCCCGCCGGTTCAGGGTCTGCTTCTCTCGATAAAACATCGGCCCGCAGCGAAATACGACAGTATTACGGCGGAGAAAATGAAGACCTCGAAGCCTATCAATTGTTGTTACGTGAAGCAGCATTGTCACGCTCTCGCGGAGATTATCGAGACGAAAGAGATTATTATCGTCGCGTGCTGCAAATGTTGGTTTCCGAAGATAATCAGGGTTTGATACGCTTAACGGACACCCGTGAAGGTGACGAGAAATTACGAGATCTACTCTCGGTCTTACTCGCGGATTGACCTCGCTTCGTCTGCGGGAATCTCCGTGACCGATGAACCATCTGTCGGGGTGTTCTTTTTGCGACGGACCCCCAAAAGTGTTAATCCAGCAATGGTGAGCCCGATCCCGATGGCTGAAAGGTACGTCATCTTTTCATCGAAAATCAGGATTCCGGCCATCGCACACATGGCGGTCTGAGAAGCATTCAGTAGGTTGGCCCGGACAGCGGGAATATATTTGAGTGCCGATGAAACCGCGTAGAACGCGATCGCATTACTGATCCCCGCCCAAGCCATCGAACTCCATTGTGATGTGGAGATATTGGCAATGCGTTCCGGTCCCATCACAAAAAATGCAGGGATTCCCAACATGACAATTCCGCTGGTGCTCATGATGAGCAAAATCGAAGAAACCGAGAATTGACCGCCGAGAAATTGCCGGATCACAATACTGTTGGCACCGTACGACATGCCTGAAACTCCAGCCAGTAACATGCCGGTCACAATCGTGAAAGTCGTCGCGTTGGGAAACGAACCGTCTGCCGCCAACGAGAGGGAAACGATGGAGAGTAATAGCAGTCCCATCGAAGCGAGCGTTCGTTTATTGATCGGTTCTCCCAGAAACAGTCGTCCCAAAACTGCGCTCACTGAGATTAACGTCGAGAAGACGATGGGAACTGTCAGTATCAAACCCACTTTGTTTAACGCCCAAGTGAAACAGGCGTTGCCGCCGTATTGCATCATGATGGCTGCGGCCACAAGTGGTAAAAGTTTGTGTCGAGGTGGAAACGCTTGCTTGCCCGTCATCCAGCGAAACGAAACCAGGAAAACAGAGACCAAAAAACAGGGGATCGCTTTGACGGCTGAAACCCAACAGGCCCAGACAAGTCCGTCGGTTCCCGAGAGATCTCGCAATGCGATGTTGGCTCCGGTATAAGCGAGGGCCGATATCAGCCCCAACATGGTTCCGCGAATCATCGGATCGTATGCCGCGGCAAGGTCAGCCGGAGCCGACGAAGCGGGGGAAGTCTGTCGCGGCTGGGAATTCAAGGTCTCTATCCTGGTGAAGTCGATGTTTCGGGACTCCTGCCCGAATCGCTGGTGAATCTATTGTCGCAAAATCGTGTCTCAGGGGAAGGGACGCAGAAATATGGGACGCTTCTTCCGATCGCTTTTGTGGTTTTTTGGCTCACGGCGTTCGATTGAAGCTCTGAACCAGTTACAATTCATCTTCAAATTATTATGGCTGAAAAGCCCCTCAGACGACACTTTGAAGAGTCAGGTTGATCATGGCGATGGATCCGTACGATCCCTGCCCTTGTGGCAGTGGCAAAAAATTGAAATTCTGCTGTACCAATCTCGTAGACGAGATGGATCAGGTCTCTCGATTACAGCAATCGGGACAAATCGATGCCTGTAGCAAAAAACTGGCGGAACTACATGAGAAGCACTCTGGAAATTTGTGGGTAGCCACTTCTCGGGCCTCCGTATTGATTGGACTGAACGAACCGTCGCAAGCAAAAGACGAACTTCGCGAACTGCTCAAAAATAATCCCGATCATCCACAGGCACTCATGCTGTATGCAATGGCTGCCTACAACACAGACGGATTTGAAAAATCTCGTTCGGCCATTCATCGCTGTTTTCAGAAGTGCATCAGCATCGTCCCCGACATGGTGGGATATTTAGCAGTCAGCGTCGCATTGGAGATGGCGTCAAAGCAGAAATTGATGGCGGCTCGCCAGCATTTGGTTTTTGCTCTCAAATCAGTTTCCGAAGAGAAACGGCAAGAAGTCTTCGTCAAACTTCACGAACTCGATAGCGATCTTCAAATCCCCTATCAGCTACGAAGTGTCCATGAGCTGATTGAAGTTGAAGTCGATGAGGGCGAACAGAAAACACTCGACAAAGCCAAGCGCCTGATCGATATTGGTTGCTATGGCCCCGCCGCGAAAAAGTATCGCGAACTGTCTGAGAAATATTCGGATAATGCAGGCATGTTCCAGAACCTCGGGCTTTGCTTGGCTTGGGACGGCGATCATGTAGGTGCTGCCGAAGCCCTGCATCAAGCGGGACGATTGGGCGACGACTCCTTTTCTGCAGTGGAGTGTGAGACCGTTGCGCAGCTTCTTGATTTACAGGAAACGGAAGATCGTGTGGAAGTCGGTTCGACCAAACTCGAACTAACCTCGGTCTCTCAAGCCTTGGGAAAACTGACCGATCAACCGCTGTTCGTGAAAGTGCCTCTCAGCGAAGAAGACAAACAATCGCAGGGAGCGCCGACTGAATTCTTCCAGATTCTCGACCGATCTCCCGACGACATCACCCTGACAGCCGATTCGGATCTCGAAGAAGTTCCTCGGATCGTCGGTCATGTCGCCTTTTATGATCGCTCCGAACCGGAAGAACTTCCCAACCGAGCGTATGTCACTGGTTTTCCCAGCACACAACTCAAAGAATCATTTGATATCTTACGTGACCTATTAGGCGACACACTCGTTTCGGAAGCACCCGACACAGAATCCGGATTCGAAGAATCGGTCGCGGCTGAAGAGTTTGCCCTGTTCTGGCGTTGGCACAATCCCCCCGACACGCCAGTCGTCGTTCGTCGACAACTCGAACAGCGACAGTGGGACCATTTGGTCAACGAAGTCTGGCCGAGCACCAAACAGCAAGGACTTGGAGACAAAACTCCGCAAGAAGCAGCCACCGCTGGTGACCAACAAATTCCCTTGTTGGCGTCCGCTTATGTGTTTGATGCTTATTGCAGTCGCAATCAGTTTGTATTGGATTTTACGAGTCTGTGTGGGTCGTTGAAGCTCGATGTCCCTGAGACCATCAGTGTCGATGAAGAAACTCCCATCGCGCATTTCACCTCTTTGCAGCTCAAGCGGATTGATGTGAAATCGTTGGCCGACGATCAACTGATCTACGTCACCAATCGAGCCATGATGTTGCATCACGGTGCATTCTTGTATGAGGTTTTGCAGGAAATCCTGGAACGTCCTGAGTGTGGCAAACGTGTTGATCTGAGTCAGGTTTATCTGGCACTGGTCGATCTCTCGGTTCAGAAATATGACCGGGAGTTGGCGTTCAGTTGGCTCGAAAAAGGACTCGAATGGTCAAAAGATCAACAAAACTCCTTCGAACTCGAACTCCAATGGAAAATGCGGGCTCTCACATTACGAGTCGAAGATCCCCAGGATCCTGAACTCATTCCCGTCTTTGAAGAGCTCTGGGATAAGTACGGCAAGAAACTCCCCGAACTGCGACATCATCTTTCGATGCTGGCAGAAGCATACGATCTGCCCGTCAAAGAGAAGGTGGGAATTGTTACTCCCGATCAGATTGCCGGCGAATCGGGCGGTTTGTTCACAGGAGAAGAATCGACCGAAGCGGATGGTGAGAAAAAACTGTGGCTTCCCGGTCAGGAGTGAGTTTTTAGCAATTAGCAGTTAGCTGATCCATTGTCTGAAAGCTACAAGTCACTCGGATGACATCTCTGATGTGATCGAAGATTGATTTTGTCTTGCCTCGATGTGAAAGGCAGTCCCCTTCATCATTGACTAAATCCTAATTGCTAACGATATGACGCACTTTTCCAACGAACAAAACGTGATGCAACGAGCCATCGAATTGGCGCGACAGGGAGTCGGATCCGTTGAGCCGAATCCTCCCGTCGGTGCGGTGATTGTGGATGATGATCTCAATTTGCTCGGGGAAGGTTGGCATCAGCAGTTTGGTGGTCCCCATGCGGAGGTCCATGCACTCGAACAGGCGGGAGACTCTGCTCGTGGTGCGTCATTGTTTGTCACGTTAGAACCATGTTGCCATGCCGGAAAAACACCCGCGTGCAGCAAAGCGGTGATTGCTGCCGGGCTGAAACGAGTGGTTGTGGCGATTGTGGATCCTGCCGGGCATGTCAACGGTGGAGGGATTCGAGAGCTTCGTGACGCAGGGATTGAAGTCGAGGTTGGCCTTTTGGAGGAAGACTCCACGCTGCTGGCGGCTCCATTCATCAAGTTAATGACGACGGGAAAGCCGTTTGTACACGCCAAGTGGGCCATGACACTCGATGGGAAAATCGCCTCTCGTTCGCGACATTCACAATGGATTTCTAATGAGCGGTCGCGCGAGAAAGTACACGAGTTACGTGGCCAAATGGACGGCATACTCGTGGGCTCGATGACCGCAAAACTCGATGACCCCATGCTGACCGCAAGACCGAGTGGGCCGCGAATCGCGACCCGCATTGTTCTCGACCGCGACTTGATTCTCTCCACCTCCAGTCACCTGATGCAAACTGCCGACGATATTCCCGTACTGATTGTCACGACTCAAGATGCCATCGACGAGCGGGGAAAATTGTACGAGGCGCTGGGAGCCGAATTGCTACCGATTCCTTACCTCGATGAACGACTTCGACATTTGAATTTGGACCAGTTGTTACAGGAACTCGGTCGACGAGAGATGACGAATATTTTGGTGGAAGGTGGTGGCAGTCTACTCGGAGACTTCTTCGATCACGGTTTAATCGACGAGTTGCACGTTTTTCTAGCACCGAAACTCATCGGTGGACATGTAGCAGTCACTCCCATTGGTGGAGCAGGATTGGAACAGGTTCCCAACGTCGAGCAGTTTGTCACTCAAGAAACCGAACTTCTCGGCAGCGATATCTACTGGCACGGCATGTTAGAGACCGAGTGGTGGCGTGAGCATCGGCAACAGATCTGATGAAAAATCAGTTTTCTCAAAGGGCTACTGTTTGGGTTTTCGGATATCGGGACGCTTGGGCTGAGGGTCAAAAAATCTCGCGTTCTTACCGATGCGATCTACATCGCCAATGTCATCGCGAGCATGTTCGATAGATCGCATTAACTCGGTTACAACTTCAGGATGTTGGTCCGCGAGATTCTGCTTCTCCGAGAGATCGGTTTCCAGATCAAAGAGAAGAGGTTCTACGATGGCGGCGGCATCGTTCGGTTTGCTGAAGTTTTTCCAACGCGCATCAGCCCCAGTCGGAATATGGAGTTTCCAGCGACCAACGCGGACGGCCCGGAGTTTCGTTCTCGCGTAATAATAAAAGGCGTCCGTTGAACTTTTGGCTCCTTCAATGCCATGAATTAAATCAGAAATGTCGTGTCCATCAATCACTCGATCAGTGGGGGCTTTCGTTCCGGCGAGCCTTGCCAACGTGGGGAGGAGATCGAGAGTCGAGGCAACTTCATCGCAGACGGTTCCAGCCGGAGTTTTTCCAGGAGCCCAGACAATACACGGGACTCGAAAACCGCCTTCCCAAGTGGATGTTTTCGCACCGCGAAGCGGTAACGCAGACCCACCATGATCGGCGGCATTCTTTCCAATCCTCTTGAGGTGTCCGGGGCTGTGACCAAGATACCAAGGGCCGTTATCACTGGTGAAAATGACATAAGTCTTTTTCGTGAGATTTTCTTCGGTGAGTGTGTCTAGGATTCGACCAACATTCCAGTCGAGTTCCTCAATCACATCTCCGTAGAGACCACGAGATGACTTTCCTCGAAACTTTGGGGAAGCCGCCAGTTTGATGTGTGGCATTGAATGAGCGAGGTAGACAAAAAAAGGCCGGTCTTTGCTGCGCTTGATAAAGTCAATCGCTTCGTCGGTGTATCGTTGAGTCGCTAATGACAGATCGGCTCTTTTTTCGATCACTTCCTCATTGCGTAAAATGTAGATGAAAGAATCGTTGCTCGAGGGAGTGCCAAAGAATTCATCGAAACCTTGTCGAGTGGGAAGGAGTTGAGGCGTGTAAGCGGTTTGAGTGTGACCGGCCAAATCCCATTTCCCAAATGCGGCGGTCGCATACCCGGCGTCTTTCAAAACATCGGCGATAGTGATTTCTTGAGGATGCAATCGCGGATGGATATCGACTTTATTCTGATGTTGAGCGACACGTAATGGATAGCAACCGGTCATCAATGCGGCACGGGAGGGGCCACACACGGTCTGTGCATAAAAGCTGGTGAACCGCATTCCTTCTTTGGCCATGCGATCAATGTGGGGTGTCAGCAGGTCGGGAGAACCATAACATCCCAAATCCTGATAGCCTTGATCGTCGGCAAAGATAATAATGATGTTCGGTTTCTCTGCTCGGGTTTTCGAAAGCGAAACCAGCGAACAGCAGATGGTCAAAAAAACGTACAAAGCGCGAGAAAACGTCATGCGATGATCTGTGATTGAAATACGATAATTTTCTATTCTCAGAATCTTACCACAATGAACTCTGAGATCGCAGAGATTTTTGTTGAGAGAAGAGAATCATCGTCTGCCTGGACGATTGATCGAGATAATTGATAAGGAAGGCAGGAACGCAGGAAAAGGCAGTCAGCAAACTCAATTCGTCTAATTCGCTTAATTCGTGGTTGAATCAATCCAACAAAAAACGCCGATCTCGATAAGAGACCGGCGTTTGGATTCACTCTGTTGTTTGTCAGGCACAGCCTGACCTACGCTCAAAATTACAGTTGGGCGACCTTGAAAATCAGGTCGGCAGTTCGGTTGGAGTAACCGGTTTCGTTGTCGTACCAGCCGAGAACCTTCAGCATCTTCGGTCCCATGGTGGTTGTCCAGCAGGAGTCGAAGATACAACTGTGAGTGTTACCCACGATGTCCGAAGAAACGATCGGATCGGTGTTGTATTCCATGATCCCTTTCAGTTCGCCTTCGCTGGCAGCTTTCATGGCGGCGTTGACAGCTTCGGCAGTCACGTCTTTTTCAAACGTGGCGACGAGGTCGGTCACACTACCAGCAGGAACGGGAACACGCAGCGAAAGTCCGGTCAGTTTACCATCAACTTGTGGCAGAACTTTGCCGACGGCTTTGGCAGCACCCGTTGTGGTGGGGATGATGTTGATACCAGCAGCACGGGCACGATAAGGATCGCTGTGGAATTGGTCCGAAACACGTTGATCGTTCGTGTAAGCGTGAACGGTCGTCATCAAGCCGCTCTCCAAACCGAATTCGCGGTCGAGGACTTTCACCATCGGAGCGAGACAGTTGGTTGTGCAACTGGCGTTGGAAACACACAAGTGCTCAGCCGTCAGTTGGTCGTCGTTGACACCTTGAACCACCATCAAGTCAGGGGCATCTTTGGCAGGAGCCGAGATGATGACTTTCTTGGCACCGGCAGCCAAGTGGCTGTCGTAACCTGGTTTGCCTTCGGACGCACGGTTTGTGAAGAAGCCGGTTGATTCCAGAGCGACTTCGACACCCAGTTCACCCCAAGGCAATTTGCTGGGATCCCGTTCGGCGATCACTCTGATATGTTTGCCGTTGACGATGAGGCCATCTTCAGCCGCTTCGACGGTTCCGGGGAATTTTCCCTGAATACTGTCGTATTTCAGCAGCAGAGATAATGCTTTCGGTGAGCCGAGGTCGTTGATGGCAACCACGTCAAATTTTTCTGGCTGAGCAGCCAGCGCGCGAAATGTAATACGTCCGATACGTCCAAAACCGTTAATTCCTACTTTGACAGCCACAGGGCCACTCCTCTTTTGTTGAAACCGATAAGTGTGATCGAGACAGTGTCTACCGATCAGAAAGGTCGGCGAATCACGAGCGTACGCCAACCGCAAAAAATGTCTTTACTTGTTGAAGGTTCGATTTTATCCGGCAACCGCGGAACTCTCAAGCGACCCGAGGCACACTCCCTGATTCTGATCGGGATTCAGATTATGTATAAATCGCGAAAATATAGGGTTCTACGGCGTTCTCTTCATCAAGAATTCCTCGAATTCCGGGTGTGAATGATCTGTTAATTCCAGCAGTGCTCAGCTATAACTCCGCCACATTTGCGCTCTACTCCCTTTGATTTCAAAGATTATTGATCGATGCAAGTTTGTTTCTGGGAAGACGAAACCGCGGAACAATTTTATCCGCTCGCCTTGGCACGTCCCGTTTTTGAACTGGTCTGTGGACGATATTCCGTGCGTGAACGTCTCCAGAGAGCTTGGGATTTGACCGAATGGGGAGCCGTTATTCGACCATACTTGGCAGCCGTCTATCGAGAGTCCGAACCAGACACTCGCCTCAATGATGATCAGTGGCTCAATCAGGGTGGGATGCTTTTACTGAATGGTCGTTGGATACCGGGAACATTGACGGAATTACCATGTCAGCCTGATCAAGCGGCCTGGATTGAAGACGAACCGGTTGCTGTCTGGTTGGACGAAGGTGAATGGAGTCAATCGACTTCTGCCGAAATCAGAGATCGAATCCGACAGATTGCCGAGTCTCGTCGTCGGGTGGATGTGGGTGGTCAATTGCTTGAACGTCCGTGGGATTTGGTGGATCGCAATTCTCGACAGCTTGTGGAAGATTTTCCGTTGGGAGCATTCCACTCACAAAGGTTTTCCCGGCGGGGCGTGGAAATTCTAGGTTCCGAAAAACAATTGTCGATCTCGCCCCTCGCTGATATCGAACCCTTCGTCGTGATCGATACTCGTTCGGGACCAGTGACAATCGAAGACGGAGCCCGCATCAAATCATTCACGCGACTGGAAGGTCCATGTCATATCGGTCGCGAGACGCATGTCTTTCGCGGTCAGATCACGGCTGGAAGTACCATCGGTCCGGTCTGTCGAGTTGGCGGAGAAATTGAGAATTCAATCGTGCACGGTCACGCGAATAAATATCACGCCGGTTTTCTGGGGCACAGTTACATTTGCCCGTGGGTCAATATTGGCGCTCAATCGGGAACCAGCGATTTGAAGTTTGACTACTCCGATGTGCGCGTGCCGCTGGCTGGTGATCTCGTGGAGACGAACAGAAAAAAAGTGGGCAGCTTTATCGGTGATCACACCAAGACCGCCGTGAACAGTCTCTTCGATACCGGTAGTGCCGTGGGTGTGATGGCGATGGTCTTGCCGGACGGTGATGTCATTCCCCGGCATGTCCCGAGCTACTCCCGCTATTGGCAGGGGGAAATTATCGAAGGTTGGCCATTGGAGAAAATGTTCGATATTGCTCGAACCGCGATGAGTCGTCGTGGCATGGAATTCAGTTCGACTCAGGAGATGCTGTTTCGGTTGTTGTATGCTCAAACGGAAGATGAACGAACCAAAGCGTTCGAACGTGCCAATCACGAGAAGCATCTACGGTTGCAACATGATCGAGACGCCGCGTAAGTTGAGCCGCGTGCGCAAGCACGCAGGGGACGTTGAGAGCTGATTTATTATCATTGGCCTTCCAGCGTGTAGCGGACTGCATTCTCGACCGCCTCTTCCGTGAACAATTGCCGATAATCACCCATTTTTGTCCACCATTGATTTCGTTTAGGATGATCCTTCTTCAATTTTCGCGTGGTCCACATTTTCATTTGTTGGCGTACAATCTTTGGTGATTCCATTGCTTCAATGACAAGGTGGACGTGATTTTTCCTGACATTCAATACAAGTATGTTCCACTAGCGACGAGCCGCATGTTCTCGAATCGTTTGATCCACCAACTCTCGTTGAAGTTGGCTTAGAAGTGCTGGAGTCTCTTTCAGTAAATCTTGCGAGTGATATCGAATGGCATTTTCAGGTTCTTTGACTCCTGAAGAGTCATGACGTATCCAACCTCTCTCATCACCAGGAAGCCAACTTCCATAGGTGGTCCATGTGATGAAATACGCCAGTGGTTCACTCATTGCTGAAGCCTCTGAGTTGGGAATCATTCAGCGGAAACAAAAGGTGAAAATTTAATAACGATCATCGTGCCCTGCCAGCTTGCGCTGGCGGCTCAAGATGATGGATTATGCCGCGTGCGCAAGCACGCAGGGGACGTCGAAGACTGATCGACTCTCCGCGATCCATCATCCGCCCGGTTTCACCTGATGCCATTGATTCATGAGGTATCCCTTATGATTCCAGGGGATGGATTGTGGCTGAGTGTGGCCGTTGCTATCGGTCGCACGAACAGTGATCGATTGATGCGGTTCGAGGGTAATGACCGGTGATTCCCACAATTGCCAGCAATATTCTTGAGGTTCACTGGTGAGTCGGGCCGTCATCCACGTGCGTCCGTTGTCGACCGAAAGTTCTATAGTCTTGATGAGGACACCCTTTCGACCGGGTGGGAGAGCATATCCTTTGACTTTGTAATTACCTGGTGCAAATTTGCTGCCCGGTTTTGGTTCAGCAATGACCGAGTTGAGAATGTATTCGTAAATTGGGCGTGCTTCGGCCCATTCTTTATCCGTGTTGTCGTAGATCATTTTGTAAGCTTTCGCCACATAATGATTATTTGACGGTCGGTCGCTAACGGTGATACGTCCCAACCATTTGACACTGCGTGCTCCAATAAAGCCCGGCACAATGGTACGCAGTGGATAGCCATGATCGGGGCTCAGGTCTTCGCCGTTCATTTGGTTGCACAACATGGCACCCGGATAAGTGGGAGAATCGGCGAATGCTTTCTCGATGGGGATGGAGGCACCAAAAGGAATGATGCCATCATCACGCTGAATTTCGTCGAGTCCTTCAAACCAGACGTGGCTGGCGTTCGGTTTCACGCCTGCTTTTTTGAGGACATCCGAGAGTCGTACTCCAGACCACTCGGCATTCCCGATGGCAGCCGGTCCCCAAGGGACTCCCTTGATCGGTTTCATTGCCATCAATTCGGTGCGACGATTGCCGGCACACGTCAGTGTGCTGGTCATTTCGATGTTGGGGAATTGATCGAACAGATCCGCATAAGAAATCGAAAGCGGTTTATCGACAAGACCTTCAACCATCAACTTAAATGACTTGGGATCGACTTTCGGAGCAGGGGCATGCGAGCGGGTATAAAATTGTTCAGCAGGAGTGATCCAGTGCTTGATCAATTGATCGACGTGTGGCTCGGCATTCGGGACATCCGTGGAAAGCGTTTTGAGCCGATCGCTGATTTGCCCCCAGGCAGATTGATGGGTGAGGAGTGAAGTTGCGGGAAGGATCGAAAGGAGTCCCGCTGATTGAAGCAATTCCCGCCGGTTCCAAAATTCTGCCATGGTCGTGATCCGTCTTTATGAAAGTGTAAGTTCTCGTTCAGGAATAGGCCAAAATGGTGTGAGAATCAATGCGAATTTCATGGTAATGAGGATGGAGTATCCCTCCAATTATATGCGAGAGACGACTTTACGTTATACTTATCCCCAGATTGTTGAACTATTTCGTCCATCATTCTCTTAATGTGAGTAGGCGATTGAAGAAAAAGAAATCACGACTCGATTTACCTGTCATCGGCTGGAAGGAACGCGTCGATTTACCCGATTTAGCCATCAAGGATGTACATGTCAAAATTGATACCGGAGCGACCACTTCTGCCATCCACGGAGAAGTCGAAAAGGTCTACATTCGCAATGGCATTCAATCGGTTCGATTCGTTGTTCGATATGGAACGACACAATCGCCTCGTTCCAAGACGGTTGATGCCGAACTTTTGGAGTATCGCCGGGTAAAAAGTTCTAACGGCCATTATTCCCGTCGACCTGTGGTTTTGACGCACGCTTCGATTGGCGGCTTAGTTTGGGCAATTGAGCTCACATTGGCTAATCGTGAGACCATGGGAATGCCGATGCTGTTAGGGCGAGAGAGCCTCAAAAATCGATTTCTGGTTGATCCCGGCAAGACATATCTGTTGAGCGAGCGGCCTAGGAAAAAGAAGGTGATCAAAAAGAAGAAAAGCGGGGTCCGCAACAAAACTACGAAGAAACGTACCTCTGATAGTCAGTGATCAATATGGAAATCGCCATCCTCTCCAGAGGTGAAAATCTCTACTCAACACGTCGTCTTGTCGAAGCGGCTGAAGAACGCGGTCACGAACCCGAAGTGATCGACTACATTCGTTGTGTGATGGATATTTCGTCTTCTAACCCGACCGTTCGGTATATGGGGAGGACGCTTGATGAGTTTGACGCGGTCATTCCCAGAATCGGTGTCTCAAAGACATTTTATGGAGCTGCCGTTGTGCGTCAATTCGAGATGATGGGAACTTTCGTGACGAGTCCGGCGCAGGCAATTACCAACTCCCGCGACAAATTACGCTCGATGCAAATGTTGGCTCGCGATGGCGTCGATATGCCCGTGACGGGGTTTGCTCACTCGACGAAAGATATTGCCGGCTTGTTGGAACAGGTTGGTGGAACGCCGGTGGTGATCAAATTGTTGGAAGGAACACAGGGGATCGGTGTCATTCTTGCTGAGAACCGAAAAGCCGCGGAGGCAGTGATCGAAGCGTTTATGTTGTTAGACGCCAACATTCTGGTGCAGGAGTTTATCAAAGAAGCCGACGCAACAGATATCCGTTGCTTTGTGGTCGGAGACCGTGTTGTGGCGGCCATGAAACGAGTGGGTGAACCGGGAGAGTATCGTTCAAATCTGCATCGTGGAGGAACGGCGGAATCGGTCAAATTGACGCCAGATATGGAACGAGTCGCATTGGATGCCACTCGCGCGGTTGGTCTGAATATTGCCGGCGTCGATCTTCTGCCTTCCAAGCGTGGCCCTTTGGTGATGGAGGTGAATTCGTCACCGGGACTTGAAGGGGTAGAGGAGGCAACCGAGATTGATGTTGCAGGTGAGATCATCGATTTCGTCGAACGGACGACCGGTTCAAATTTTGGGACCATGTGATTTGTCCCAAGCGTCGAGCAAAACGTGACACGACGTAAGTTCTTGTATTGCTTGATGCTATGGCAGAGCTCCCGCTTTGATGTGTCTTTTTTGAGCTTGGCTCTTACAATGTGTCTGCCGGTTCCGGCGTTCATTCAGGCACATTCCTTCTGAGAGAAAGAATTCCCATGTGGTTTAGCGAAGATGCGTGGACACCCATGTTTCTGATCGGCAGTGTGGGAGTGATCCTGGCGTTTGTTTCCGTCGCTCAACAGAAGATGAAATTGCTGGCAGTCGCCGCGTTATTGGGCGTTGTCTGTGGAGTGATCTATTTCGTTGAGCAGAGAATTGTGACGGACGGTGAAAAGATCGAGATGCAAATCTATGAGCTGGCAGAAGAATTCCACGAAAATGATATGGCAGCAGTGATCGCACATTTTTCGCCGCAAGATAAAGTTCTTCAGGCTGTGGTTACTGGCGCAGTCTCCA
The DNA here is from genome assembly GCA_029243145.1 of Planctomycetaceae bacterium. Lineage (GTDB taxonomy): Bacteria > Planctomycetota > Planctomycetia > Planctomycetales > Planctomycetaceae > JABURQ01. Next base: position 49,375 of record JAQWSQ010000017.1, read on the forward strand.
TGGTCGATATTGCTGAGGATTATCGGATCACCGACCTCCAAGTCACAACGAAGGCCGAGAACACGCTCGCTGAATCGCACTTTCGTGTTAATGTCACGGCGACGGTCACCGGATACGGGAATGTGGGACGGCAGCCAACACGTTGGAAAGTCAATTGGCAGAAAATGGCTGGCGAGTGGAAAATTATCGAAGTGAAACGATTGCAGGTGATCGGTGATCAAGAAATGGGGATTCTCGAAAAGCAGCAATAAGCGTTTCATTGATTTTGAGACAATCGTTGCAGCATGTTCGTAATTCTTACTTGTCGTTCCTGAACTTCGGTCAGTTCCTGAGAGGTCACGGTACGAATTCGATTGTATTCCGCATACTCGGGAACATGTTTTTCGAGTTGATGAATGACTTCTCCGTTGATCTGTTCGGGGTTGCCCGAACGGGCGAGTTGAATGAGCCGAAGCACCTCTTTCACGTCGGGACTCTCTTCTCCTAATTGCTCTACGAAAATGTTGCCGGCTTTCACGAGAGATTGTTGTGCAGCTTGCGGATCACCATCCAGCAAATAAGCGCGCCCCATTTCAACGAGAACATTGGCGTAAGGTTGGCCGTCTGCTCCCAATTGTTTTTTGGCGAGGGCTTCCAAGTCGACCAGTTCTTCCAATGCCTGTCGTGGGTTGCCCAGCAAGCGTTTGACTCGGGCGACTTCAACCATCGCTTCGATTACCTCGGGGTGTTCCCGTCCCAGATAATCGCAAAGAACTCGCTCACTTTGTTCGACGAGTGCTTTGCCGCGGTCTTTCTCGTCCGTTTCTAACAGCACAACGCCTAGCGCTGAAATTGCCGTGGCATACTCGGGATGTTTCTGGCCGTACTTGTCTTGCGCCAATCTGACGGCTTCGGTCAATGTCGATTTTGCGAGTCCATGTTCATCCATGTTCTGATACACGGTGGCAGCCCGATACAAATACTCTGCGTACTCGGGATGATTTTCCTCCAACGCATCCACAGCAATGCTCCCGGCGACATTGATAACCTGTTTCACAAATTATTTTTGCGGATTGTAAGATTCAAGCACGGCGATGTGAGAGAGTGTTTGGGCGAGCCAAATCGAATCTGGACCAAGCTTCTGTTCAAAAACTTCTGCCGCGTGAATTAACGTCTCTTCGGCTTTTGCCCGTTTTCCGATTTCAAAATAGATCACAGCCAAATCGAGAGAAGCTTTGGCGTATTGCGGGTGATCCTTTCCAATTTGTTGTTCCAAAAGATGACACGCTTGTTGAATGAGAACGGCGGACTCTTTCTTACGGCCTTCTTCTCGGCGAATCGTCGCTAATTGCACCAGATGTTGTGCCGCACGCGGATCATCGCGGCCAATCGTGTTATCGATAATTGCGATTGATTGGTTCATCAATCGCGTCGCCTGCTCTTTTTGCCCAAGAAGCAGAGCGGCTTGCGCGGTGTTTCCCAGTGCGACAGCGACAGAAGGGTGATTGGCTCCATAGATTGCTGATTGCAGTTTGGCGGCTTTTAGGAACGCCGCCATCCCTTTTTCATAATCAGATGCGGCCATCGCCACATTCCCGATCAGGTTGGAATTGTCGGCCTCAGCGGCAGTCATTCCTTCCAGGTTTGCATAAATCTCTCCAGCTTGTAGAGCGTACCTCAGCTCTACCTGGGGATCTCCTGTTTCGGACATGTACAGCGCCAGGTTGTTAATCGCGTTCGCATATTGCTCATGTTGAAGTCCGTAGACAGTCTCAGAGTCTCGCACAACTTGTGTTTGTAACCGGGTGGCTTCCTTCAGATATCCTGCCAGATAAAATCCCGAAGCAGAATCTCCCAAAGCTCCCACTACAAGAGGCGAGAGCCCCACTGTCTCGCGTCCGATGCGGGCCGCTTCGTAAAGAATCGATGCCGCCTCGCGACCCCGTTCGAGTTCAATCAATGTTCGTCCATAAATTCGCATCGCCAGCGCGGTGCTGATGGTCTCACGACCGAGAGTCTCCAGATACAATCGTATGCATTCCTGTTGTGGCAATGCGGCTGATTCATACGCTCCTGCATCAAACTGTGCTTGTCCTTGCTGGTAGAATTCGCGTGCACGCTTCAATTGTGTTAGTGAGTTGTTGTCCAATGCGGCGATGGAACGAGCTTCTTGCAGAAACGCTTCCGCCATCCTGATTTCCCAGTGATCCTTCTGGGGATGGAATCCTTTTCGAGCGGCGACCAGTTCTGTCCGAAACTGGACGCATCGCGCGGGTGCTTCATATTCTGTTTGATCAGCGAGAAACGACAGTAAACCGATATGTTCGTCAAGCAGTTTCTTTTCTAACCAATCAGGAATGTCTTGATTGAGAAGAAGTTGCTCGCTCTTGCGAACCGAATCGGCAATCTGAAATCGTTCCGTGACATCTTGTGATTTCAGAAAGGCATCAAGCAATCCTTGACGACGATCTAGCTCGGCCTGGATTTGTGTCGGAGCGAGCTTGTCATCCGCTGATAACTGAGCACACAAGCTGACCCATGAGAGGGTCAGGACCAGACAGGAAACCCATTTGTCGCGGCTGCACATTCTGATCGCTCCATGATTCGATAATTCAGGAGCGAATTTATAGAAAAGGGAGCACTTATCGGTCAATCCCGATGCACTTCCCAAAGCGACAACCCAGCGACAACGCAGCCTGTTAAAGAGCTGCGGGAGCCACGACGGGCCAGCCGAGTGCCCATTGCAGACGGAACTGAGCTTCGTTGTATTCTGTGACCGCCTTGAGATACGCACGGCTCGCGTCTTCGAGAGCACGCAACGATTGCAGGGCTTCGATGGGAAGTCCTTGACCATCCCGAATACGGCGAACATTGCGTTCATAGGAATTCTGGGCAGACGCGATGGCTTCTTTTGTGATCGACATTCGATTGCGACGGTGCGTGACTTGCGAGTGGGCTTCATTCACTTCAGCAGCGACTTGGTCGAGTAGACGAACTTTTTGAAACTTCGCTTGTTCAACGCGGGCTTGAGTTTCCCGGCGGGCTGCTTTTTCGCCCAATCCCAGATTGCGGACTTCCCACATCATCAAGGCGTCGAAATCGTAGCGACCGCTGAAGTCATCTGTAGTATTACCCAGTCCTCCTCCGAATCCTCCGGCACTCATTCCTAACATCACGCTGGGCACCAACGGAGCGTACTTCTGACGCTTGTATTGATCGCACGCCGCAGACACCAAATTCTGGGCTTCTTTCAATTCGGGACGGTTCATCAAGCCAGTGCTGATTAGCGTCCCTTTTTCGTATTCTGTGGTGATGAGTTCAATCGGAACGACCATCGGATCACGGGGCACGATTCTTTGTCCGGCATCAATGCTGAGGGTTTGTGCCAGGCGAGCCGAAGCAATGTCGGCTTGTTCATTCACTTCAGAAATTCGACTATTCAGGAGAGACAGCTCGGTCGCCATTCGGTCTGCATCGGCTTGAAGTCCTTGTCCAGAGGCAGCGAAGTCACTCGTGATTTTGGAAAGGTCTCGAGTTCGGTCGCGAGATTGTTCGAGAATTCGATGATCTTGTTCAGCGTTTAGCAGTTCGATGTATGCGAGTGCCACGTTGAGTAGTTGTTTGTTTTGTGTGGCATTGGCGGCATGTCCGCGAGCCCAGGCATTCTTTTGAGCAATTTCGGGTTGGAAGTAGGCATCAGCCATATGGAATTGAGCCACCACCCCCGGTCTGGGTGTTGTTCCGGCTCCGGTGGCTCCTTCGCCCATCCCCAGTTGAAACGAGTTTCGGTTCACATCGACAATTTGACCATTACTCGACTGATAATTTCCGTCGTGGCGGTGGTAACTGAACCCGGCTTGTAACGACGGAAGCCAGAGAACTTCAGCTTGATCGAGTTGTGCGTAGGCTTCCTGAACTCGCCATTGAGCAAACCCGATCACTGGGTGTTGTCCCCCCACCATGCTGAGAGTTGAGACGAGATCGAGTTCCCGTTGCTCCGGCTCGGCGAATGAGATATCGACCAATTTTACGGGTGTCGATTCGACGGCGTGATCTTCTGCCGCCGGGAGTGGTAGAAGAGTAGGGCTGTTTCCAGTCTTTGCAGACACAGGCTGTATGTTCCCAACCGTCTCTTCGGGGACCAGTTGCACTTTGTAAGCCTGTCCATCGATCATCAAGGTTGCCATTTTAGCAGAGCCAACAGAGCGGGACTCATGATTGGCAACGGAGAAATCGGTTCGATCACCACGAATCCGGTTGGGAGTCGCCAACTTCGCAGAGAGTCCTGAGTTGGGGATCTCACGATTGTCGGTTTCAGCAAACTCCGAAGCATCATAAGCAATGGCACGCTCCGGTTCGTGTGGTCCGTTCTGGCTGAGCCAGTTTCGAGACGATTGACAGCCTGAGACTGAGAGTATCAGACACAGTGGAATGATCGCAGATTGGTGTAGTCGCATAGATAGACCTTCCCTGGTCGGTTTTTCCGGCCAAGCCGGACATTGGGGTCATATCGGTTGTCGCTTCGCAGCAGACGTAGGAATGCTGACGATATCGCGGCTTTGTTAGCAGGGTGGCGACAGTTCTGCGGGATGATCCGGTTGTGACGAGCGGTTGGGATGATCGCGTTCTCACCGGCATTGTGAACGGTGGGAATGCAAATATCAGACTCTGTGTGGTGTTAACTCTCCTACTCGGTGTTATCCTTAAAGTCTTCCAAAAACGCCTGCTTTGAAAGGTCGCTGATCCATGAAACCATTGGGATTCGTCTTACTCATCATCACCAGCATGGCTCTCTCTGCCTGTACTCCCACGGTTTCCACTTCCGAAATGGAAGTCAACAAAGACAAATTGATCCCGGTCAAAACAGTGGCGGTGGAAGAAGTCAAACTCGAACACACGACAACTCAGCCAGCCACCGTGCGTCCTTTTTACCAAGCAGAAATTCAAGCACGTGTCTCGGGTTACGTGGAAGAAGTGAAAGTCGATATTGGTGATCCGGTCAAGGAAAACCAGGTATTGGCCATCCTCTCCATCCCGGAAATGAAGAAACAGGTCGCCGTGATGAATTCCAAAATTAAACGATACCAAGCACTCGAAACACAAGCACTCGCTGGTATCGAACTCGCGAAAGCGGATATCGTTTCTTCTCAGGCACAATTCACACAGGCCAAATCGGAATTGAACCGAGTGGCCGCTTCATTGGCGGCTGCTGAAGCAGAATTCCAACGGACAGAAGATCTCGTCCAACGACAATCTTTGGCTCCTCGAGTCCTCGACGAAGTTCGGAAAAAAAGGGATTCGGAAAAAGCGGCTCTCGAAGCCGTTAAGTCCTCCATCCTCTCTGCCGAAGCCAACGTGACTGTCTCTCAAGCTCGACAAGCGGCCGCAGAGGCCGATTTGAGTGTCGCAAAAGCAGACACTAAGATCGCCCAAAGTGAACTCGAAGAACTGAACGTCATGATTGAATACGGTGTTTTGAAAGCTCCGTTTGCTGGTGTCGTCACGGCACGTTCGATTGATCCCGGTGACCTTGTCCGAAATCTGGAATCGAGCAAAAGCGGACATTCGTTATTCGTGATTAGCCAGATCAGCACAGTCCGTGTGCAGATTCCTATCCCTGAAATTGATGCCGTGCGAGTGAATCGTGGTGATCAAGTGACGCTCTCTTTTCCGTTCTATAAGGATGAACCAGAAATCAAAGGTTTGGTCTCACGATTGACGCAAAGTCTCGATTCACATTCTGGCACAATGTTGATCGAAGTCGATATTGATAACGCGAAGGGCAAACTATTGCCGGGAATGTTCGGTCAGGCATCGATTAACCTCTCCACGAAAGTTGCCTCCCACACACTTCCCGCTCGGGCAGTTCGTTTCACAGAAGCCGGTGAAGCCTATGTCTATGTTCTCGACAAAGACAAAACTGTCTCCGTGATCGATGTGAAAACTGGATTCGATGATGGCAACACTATCGAAATTGTCTCGGGTGTTGAGACGGGACAGGATGTTATCGACGCACATCGCGAACGCTTCACTAACGGTCAAAAAGTCAATGTTCTGCAAGACTGATGATTCCCCGGTTTTAGATTCATGAGATCCTTCGCCGCTTAAAAGAAACGCCAACCCATGGGACTGATCAACTTCTCCCTGAAAAATCCTTTTGCAGTTCTCTCTGGGGCCATCGCGGCTTGTCTGCTTGGGCTGGCAGTGATCCCCGGTATTACCATTGATATTCTTCCCGACTTCAAAGAGCCCGTGGTCGTCAGTTATTTTTCCTATCCCGGTTTACCCACGATGGACATGGAAAAGTCGGTGACTTCGCGTGTCGAACGCGCCTTAACGCTAGCTGGTAAAATCGAGCATCAGGAATCACGGACAGTCCCCGGAGCTACCGTCATCAAGGTGTTCTTCCAGCCGGGCGCTGATCCAAGTTCGGCAATGAACGATATCGTGAATCTCGAAGCGAGCGACATGTTCCACTTACCACCGGGGATTGAATGGCCGTTCACTCTGCGGAGTGAACCCGCGAACCTGCCCGTTGTGCTAGCTGCGATATCGGGAGAAGGGATGGGAGAATCGCAGTTGTATCAGATTGGTTATTACGCGGTCCGAAACAAAATGGGGGGGCTCAAAGGAGTTCAGATTCCACACCCGTTTGGCGGGAAATTCCGTCAGATGATGGTCTATGTTGATCCTGGAAAGTTACAGGCACATCACATCAGCGCAACCGAAGTCGTGGAAGCGATGCGCAAATCGAATCTCGTTCTTGCTGCCGGGTCTGCCCGCATCGGAGGGACCGATTATCAGATTCATCCTCGGAATACACTTCCCACAACCGATGAAATTGCCGCGATCCCGGTGGCTGTCCGGGATGGTCGCCCGATATTTATTCGCGATGTCGGCCGCGTCGTCGATGATGCAGCCCTGCAATACAATGTGGTACGTGTGAATGGAAAACGATCCGTTTATTGCCCGTTGCTACGTGAACCGGGAGAAAACACAATTGCCGTCGTTGACCGAATTTATGAAGGAATCGCGACCGAAATTCCGAATATGAAAGCTCGCGGCGACATTCCTGAAGAGACGGAAGTGACGCTGGTTTCCGATCAGTCGCAGTATATTCGGAAAGCGATGACAAACCTTTACCGTCAGGTTGGGTTGGGAGCGGCGTTGGTGGCCGTTGTTGTCTTCGTCTTTTTGAGACGCCTGATTCCGACGATTGTGATCGTCTCGACGATCGTACTGGCAATCTTGATCGGAGCACTCGGTTTTGCCTTTACCGGACAAACGATTAACGTCATGACGTTGGGGGGGATCGCTCTCGCCATCGGCACGGTTGTGGACGCGGGGATTGTGGTGGTCGAAAACATTATCCGTCATCAACGGATGGGGAAATCAGGTCTCGATGCGGCTCGCGAAGGAACCGCTGAAGTTGCTGGTCCAATTTTCGCTGGAACCATTACAACATTGGCCGTTTTTCTGCCGGCCATATTTCTCACCGGCATGATTAAATACCTGTTCCAACCACTCTCACTCGCTGCGACATTTACGATTGGTGCTTCCTACATTCTTGCTTTGACGGTTGTGCCAGCGTTTTGTGCAAGATTCGTACGGGAGCGAGTTCAGCAAAAAAGTGATCCGGCGACGACGACTGAAGATGATTCGACCAAGCCGCGCGGTCTCTACGGAAACTTGCTCGCTGGATTCTTGAAAACACCCGCACTCACGGCACTAGTTATTATCGTGGGGGTGGGATTCTCCTTCACTCTCTGGCCATTTCTTGGCAGCGAACTCTTCCCGAACGTCGATGCCGGAACGTTTGAATTGCGCATCAAAACAACTCCCGGTACAGAATTACTGGAAACGGAAAAGTTGGTCGCAAGACTCGAAGACTCCATTCAAGAAGTGATTCCCGCAGAGCAGATCGAAACACTGATCTCGAATATCGGCCTCCCTGTTGGTAAGGGAGCTGGTTTTTCGACGGTTCTCAGTTCCAACTCTGGCCCCGACACCGCTTACATTATTGTCAACATGAAGCAGGCAGGACGACGCACCAGCACTGAAACCTACATCAAACAATTGCGCTCCAAACTCAACGACGAGTACCCCATGGAAAAATTCCTGTTTGTCTCGGGAGGAATTGTGAACATGGCTCTCAACAAAGGTGTTCCCGTTCCGATCAGTGTTCAGCTTTCGGCAGGAACTCTGGGGCAGTGTCGAGATGCTGCCGAGCGAGTCGTCGATGTACTCAAAGAAATTCCCGGAACGGCCGATGTTCAGATTGCCCAATCATTGGATTACCCACAGTTTGATGTCAAAGTCGATCGAACTCGGGCCAAATACCTAGGCCTCGATCAGGAAGAAGTGGCTCAAACGATCTTAACGGCGCTCGGTTCGAGTGTCGGGTATGCTCCGACAATCTGGATTGACCCCAAGTCGGGTGTCGACTTCTTCATGGGTGTACAATATGAAGACAACCAGATGGAATCGCTTGACGAAATTCGCAACATTCCGCTTTCACTGGAGACTCCCGACGGTCCTATCACAATCCCGCTTTCCAACATTGCGAAAATCAATCGGGTGACGATTCCTGGTGAAATTCAGCATTACAATATCTCCCGAGTGAACGATGTGCATGTGAATGTCACCGGAAGAGATATTGGCTCGGTGGCCCGTGATGTCGAGAATGCATTGGCCGAAATGGAATTTGAAAACGGCGTCGCTGCGACCATTCGTGGTCCCGTTGAAACCATGAAGTCGGGCATGTCATTACTGGGAGTAGGTCTTGCGGTTGCCGGTTTGCTGGTTTACCTCGTGTTGATGGCCCAGTTCCGTTCGTTCCTCGATCCCCTGATCATCATGATCGCCGTACCTTTAGGACTTGGCGGCGTGATTACCGTGTTGTACCTGACAAAGACAAATATCAACATTCAGTCGCTGATGGGGACGTTGATGATGATCGGCGTGGTGGTGAATAACTCGATCCTGTTGGTGGAATTCGCCAATCGTCGCCGAGAAGAAGGGCTTTCATCTGCGGATGCCGCTTTGTCGGCTGCCCAAGTTCGATTGCGTCCGATCCTGATGACCTCACTCACGCTGGTCGCCTCAATGTTACCGCTGGCAATTCAATTTACACCGGGGAATGAAGCGATGATCCCACTCGCTCGTGCATTGCTGGGAGGCATGATCGTCTCGACCGTGCTGACTCTCATCTTGGTGCCTTGCATCTATTCTCTCGTGCATCGGGACGAGAGCGCGAAGCCAGTGACAACTTAATGGACGGCTTTCTCGGTGAGGGACTACAATCTTGCGAGTTTGACAGGCCATGAATGACGGTATTTGACAGTGTGTCTAGAGTATTAGTAATTAGTCCCCATCAAGTCGTCCCAAGCACGAGGTTTCTGTCATGCGTTTTCTATCAATCGTTGTCGCTAGCGTATTGGGCAGCATGGGGGGCGTCTTTGCCGACGAGAACTCCCGCGAATTATTCTCGTTCACCACGCCCACGGACAGCCGACAATGGCAGCCCGTGAATGATGGTGTGATGGGCGGACGTTCTGTCGGGCAGTTCGAAATCACCAACGATGAGACTATGAAATTCTTTGGAACACTTTCGCTGAAAAATAATGGTGGTTTCGCTTCAGTGCGGAGCAGAGCGTCAAAATTGAATCTCACAAAAGGTGATCAACTTGTGATGCGAGTTCGAGGTGATGGTCGCAACTATACATTCAATTTGTACGTTCCCACACGTAGGATCGCGTTTTCATATCGTGAAGAGTTTGAGACCAAAAAGGATGAGTGGGTGGAAGTGGTATTGCCGTTGGAGCAATTCAAAGCGACTTCGTTTGGGCGAGAGCTACGAAATCAATCACTTGATCCCGCAACCGTTAGTGGTATCGGGATTTTATTGGGAGACAAAAAGGAAGGTCCATTTGTATTAGAAATCGATTGGATCAAAGTACAATCGGGGTCAGAGTGAGTCTGCTAATATAATTGAGACATCATGCGGAATCTTTCAACAAGAGATATTCTGTTGAAAGCCAGTAACTAAAGGTCGTATTCTTTGATCTTACGATAGAGCGTTCGTTCGCCGATGCCGAGAATCTTGGCGGTTTCCTCCCGCTTGCCGTCGGTCAATTCGAGCGCTTTGCTGATGTAATATTTTTCGACATCATTCAGATTCTTGCCGACCAGTTGATCGACTCCTGAGACACCACTGGCGATCTCTTCTTCGGTCAATTCCCCCGCGAGTTCTGCGACTTCGTCGGGAAGATCGTCAACATCCAACAGGCCATCAGTATCCAGCACCATCATTCGTTCGACAGCATTGCGAAGTTGGCGGATATTTCCGGGCCAATCATATTCAAAGAGTGCATGTCGAGCGCGACGTGAGAACCCTTGGACCTCTTTACCATAACGCTCCGAGAGTTCTTTCACAAAATGGTTCATGAGGAGGTCCAGGTCTCCCTGACGGTCTCGCAATGGTGGTAGCTCAATCCGAACGACACTTAATCGGTAGTAAAGATCTTCGCGAAACCTTTTATCGGCAACCATTTGTTTGATATCTGCATTGGTGGCGGCGACCAGTCTCACGTTGACTTCGAGTTCGTCATTCGAACCAAGCCGTGTGATCTTACGATCTTCGAGAACGCGCAACAATTTGACCTGGATGTCGAGTGGCATCTCGCCGACTTCGTCCAGAAAGAGCGTCCCGCCGTTTGCATGTTCGAACTTACCAATCCGCTTCCCCACGGCACCCGTGAATGCTCCCGCTTCATGACCAAACAATTCGCTTTCCAGAATACTTTCTGGTAAAGCCGCAATATTGAGTGGTACGAATGGCTTATTTTTGCGAGGAGAGTTTTGATGAATCGCGCGGGCTACCAGCTCTTTGCCCGTTCCGCTTGCTCCCTCAATGAGAACAGTGCTATCAGTCGGCGCGACGTTTTTGAGGATGTCGATGATCCGTTGCATTTGTGGGCTGTTACCAACGACTCCTTCAAACCCAAATTTCTCATCAAGTCGGCGACTCAATTCTGCATTGCGACGAATCAAACGAATGTTCGATGCTGCTTTTTCGACCGCCGACCGAAGCTCGGTGATGTCGAGTGGTTTCGAGAGATACGTGAACGCACCATGTTGCATGGCGGTGACGGCCGAGCTGATCGATCCATGACCGGTCACGACAATCACGGAAGCTTCAGGGAGTTCTTCGCGTGCTTTCTGCAAGACGGCCAATCCGTCGACTTCTCCCATGACCATATCTGTGACGACAATGTCGTAGTTCTCAGATTCGATCTGAGAGATTCCACGTTCTCCCGAGTTGGCTATGGTGCAATCGCAGCCGATCTTCTTGAGGGAATCGGCGACAGCCTGCGCATGCGCTTCATCATCATCAACAACCAAGACATCGATGGGGATTTCTTTGAGTTCGCGAGCGTCTTGCTGATCTGCCATGAATCGTCCCTCAATCGGTCATATTTGCAGTTTCTGCCGGATTGGCAGTACTGCCATTTGTGCAGGGATCGTACCTGATTGAAACAAGTGAGGCCAGCGAGTGGGCCTGAAATCAGGGTTTTGGCACCGGAAAGGTGAGAGTCATGCGGGTTCCGCGATCTGGTTCGCTCTCACAAGAGATTTGCCCGCGGTGTGCTTCGACGATCTTGCGGACAGTCGAGAGTCCCAGACCGCTGCCGTTGGCCTTCCGGGAGTAAAACGCGCGAAAGATTTTTGCACACGCCTCTTTCGGCATCCCCTGACCATTATCGATCACCTCCAGAACGACAGCCTCGTTCTTCAGTGATGTTTGCAGTTCAATGACGCCTCCCTCGGGCATGGCGTCGAGAGAGTTTCGGGCCAGGTTTTGTAAGACCTGTTTCATGAGAACCGAATCGATGGGGATCTCGGGAAGATCGGCTGCCGGGTGGAAGCTGATTTCGACTTTGACAGATTCTGCCTGTGGTTTGAAGAAGTCGAGGAACTGTTTTACGACTTCGTTGAGATCGGTAGGTTCTAGCTCAATCTCGCCCACTCGAACAAACTGCAGATATGCTTCCAGGATATTTTCCAGATGATTGCATTCCGTCTGGATCGTGTCCAATTTGGTGTGCAGTCGCCTGCTGTTGGCAGATTCATCATCGGGGAGATCTTCGGCAACCAGCTTGAGGTTCATGCTGATCGTGGAAAGAGGATTCCGAATTTCGTGAGCAAGAGCACCGGCAAGCTCAGCGATCTCGGCATATTGTTTATGCCAACGCTCAGCTTCGGAAACAGATTCAGAGGTGATGTCCGACATGAGAGGCCGGTATCCCAAAAAGTCACAGGTGCAAAGAAAATCCCCCCTCAATATGAGGGGGGATGGAAATTCTCTGAGCTTTGATCACAAGGATCAAACTACTCTTCCTCGCCGCCATCCCCTTCTTCGCCACTCGCTTCGAGTAGCACTTTGCGGGACAGCTTCACGCGATTTTGATCGTCGACTGCAATCACTTTCACTTCGAGGTAATCGCCGACTTTACAGATATCGGTCACATTCTTGACGAACCCGTCAGAGAGTTCGGAGATGTGACAGAGTCCATCTTTACCCGGTGCAATTTCAACAAAGGCACCGAAATCTTTGATCGCGGAAACCTTGCCTTTGTAGACGCGGCCGACTTTGATCTCTTCGGTCAGTGCTTCCACACGAGCCAATGCGGCTTCTGCGGAAGCGGCATCGATCGACGAGACAAGCACGGTGCCATCTTCTTCGACATCCAGGTTCGCGCCGGTTTCTTCCTGAATGGCACGGATGGTTTTTCCACCAGGACCAATCAGCAAGCCGATCTTTTCAGGATCAATTTTGGTTTTGAGCAATCGCGGTGCGTTGATCGAAATCTCTTTACGAGGTCGAGCAATCACGCTGAGCATGTTTCGCAATAACTCTTTCCGGGCCTCTTTGGCCTGTTCCAAAGTTGCGCGAATAATGTCTTCGTTGATGCCATCAATTTTCAGGTCGAGCTGAATTCCGGTGACACCTTTTCCAGTTCCCGCAATTTTGAAGTCCATGTCGCCGAAGTGATCTTCGTCACCCATGATGTCGGTGAGTAGGACATACTTTTCGTCGCTCTCTTTGACAACACCAATCGAAATTCCTGCGACTGGTTGCGAAATGGGAACTCCGGCATCCATCAATGCGAGAGTCGCAGAGCAAACGGAAGCCATTGAGGAAGACCCGTTCGATTCCATGATGTCGGAGATCAAGCGAATGGTGTAAGGGAACTTGTCCTTCGGTGGCAAGACTGATTGGACGGATCGTTCGGCCAACATGCCGTGACCAATCTCACGCCGACCCGGTCCACGAATCGGACGCACTTCACCGACCGAGAAGGAAGGGAAGTTATAATCGAGCATGAATCGCTTGGAGTATTCTTCCAGCAAGCCATCGACTCGTTGTTGATCGCGAGATGTTCCGAGGACCAATGTGGCCAACGATTGTGTTTCACCACGCGTGAACAAGGCAGAGCCGTGAACTTTGGGCAGCAGGTCAACATCGCAAGTGATCTTACGCATGTCGGTCGGAGCTCGTCCGTCGAGACGTTTGCCTTCGAAGATCAACTCTTTGAACACAATCGCTTCGAGGTCATGAAAAGCCGCTTTGAACTGAGACATTGTCCAGCCCTGTTCGGTCTCTTCGGCACCATCCGGGAAGTATTGTTCTTTGAGTGAAGTCTTCAGTTCTTTCACTGCACCGGCTCGGTCTTGCTTCATGCCGGCAACTTTGGCGTCTTTCAGAGCGTCCTTCGATTTTGCAATCAGTTCTGTGAGGAACGGGCATTCTCCGGGTGCTTCGAAAGGTGTTTTCTCGACGCCGACTTTTTCAGCCAGCTCGATTTGCAGGGCACACAATTCGACAATGTTCTTGTGAGCGAACATGATCGCATCGGCCATCTCATCTTCGGGAAGCTGTTCAGCAAACCCTTCGATCATGAGAACCGATTCGCTGCTCCCGGCGACGATCAAGTCGAGTGGGCTTTCTGAAGTTTCTTCCACGGTGGGGAAGAGTGTCAATTCTCCATCGACCATTCCCACACGAACAGCGGCAATAGGGCCGTCGAAAGGAAGGTCTGAAATCGACAGTGCTGCCGAAGCTCCGTTGATGGAAAGCACATCCGGGTCGTTGAGGCCATCATAGGCCAAAACATTGGACATGATTTGAACCTCATCCTTGTAACCTTTGGGGAACAAGGGGCGAATTGGCCGGTCGGTCAAACGACTGGTCAAAATTTCGCGGGTCGTTGGTCGTCCTTCACGCTTCAAGAAGCCACCAGGGAATTTTCCACCGGCTGCAAATCGCTCGCGATAATCACACGTTAGCGGAAAGAAATCGAGTCCCGGTCTTCCCGGTCCTCCTTGAGTCGCCACAAAAACGACTGTTTCACCATATTGGACAAGGACGGCGGCGGAGGCCTGTTTCGCAATTTCGCCAGTTGTCAGTTTTAATGTCCGTCCTGCAATCTCCCGTTCGACTGATACCTTCACTTATAATTCCTGATTCATTCTTACTTCCGACTCCGACACAATTGCGTCGAAGGAAGCTCCCCACGGGGATGACTACTTCCGGATCGACAAGCGTTCGAGGATTTCCTGATACTTTTCCAGATCTTTGCTTTTCAGATAATCCAGCAATTTGCGGCGACGAGACACCATCTGTAGTAGTCCACGACGACCAGCATGATCTTTGGCATTTTGCTTCAAATGCGCGGTCAATTGACCGATCCGCTTGGTCAGAATGGCGATCTGAACTTCGGGAGAACCGGTATCCGATTCGCCTCGTTGGTAGTCAGAAATTGCCTGGACTTTTTGCTGTTTCGTAATCGTCATCGTCAATCCTAAACCATTAATGTCACACTACTTATGTGACGTTACCTAATCTCGTCTGAGACGTGAAGCGAATACAATTCGCCCCACGCAAGCCTTCCCTCGGGAAGACCATCAAGCCACCAATGTAGCAATCGACACTAAATATGCAATGCAACTGGCCATTTTTCGGGTTGATCAACACGATTCCTCCTGATTCTCCACCCAACACCAGCCTTTCTTGCCAGGCTCCCGTCTGCTTTCCTCTTCTGTATTTTGACTCATTAGAACTTTGAGAGAAAAATCGTAGTCCGTTTTTATGAATGGTCATCTCATCGGGATTTGTAAAATGGCTCCGCATTGGTCGATGAATTGGCAGGCGGGAGCTTGCTCGACTTACTCATCAAAAGAAGAAATACCGCCAGAGGAATCGGTACTCAGCGATTGGAAACGTCGCGTCACCGATCAGGTGCGTGGGTGCCACTTCAAAGCCGAACGAAGAATAATCTTGGGTGATGGGAGGTGACGGCTTTTTTGGTTTTCGCCCGATGGCATCCGGGACCATCCGCGTCAATTGCTGCAAGGAGGCATGCACTTCGATCAATCGGCGTGGTAATGCATAATTGGCGAACTGCTTTCGATGGACTTCTAGCGCGGGCTGACCGTTTTCCAAGAGCTTCACACACTCTTCCAGAATCTTCCGATTGGAACCCCAGAACAAGACGACTTCATCCTTCACATGTACCAGAAGAATTTCATGGCCGTGTGGGCCAACGAGTTCTTGAAGCCGTTTTTCGTTGATGCTGTGCTCTCCCTCCCAGACGGCCTCCAGAAGATCTGTTCGATGGCCGGCGATCTGTCTCTGATTTTCGTAATAGACGAACTTAGGCATCGGCAAGACGGTCAATCCCTCTTTGAGCAGGTTCTCGGTATGATTGGCCACCTCTTTCTTGATGAAGGTCACGAGTCTCTTCGAGCGTCCGGCCACTTCGATATCAGTGGAAACCAATGCCTCTACCAGGTGAGGAAGTGATCGTTCTCCCAGGAGCTTCAATCGTAATGTCGCGGCGGCACGTTTCTTAAACTCAGTCGCCCCAAGTTCTTCGACCAGCATTTTGATGTCTTGATCGGTGACCGGTTCGGGTTCATTTTGGTTGGGTTTATAGACTGTTCCTCGCGAAAATTTAATGAGTTCCGCCAGCCGTTGGCTAAAGTTCTCCTGATCTTCGGGCTTGAGAATGATCAGTAAGTTCGCCAGTCCGTCGATGGTCGGGTTTTCATTTTTATAGACAGCGGAACGGGCTTCGACGATGGAATTCCAAAGTTCGTCGATGACTCCATAAAAAGTTTCATTTTGGGGAGACAAATACGGCTCGACCAGTTCGACCAACGAACGATGATTGATGGACCGCTTGAATATCCATAACGCGATTTGTTGCAGGAGCTGAGAATTTTTGATTTCTCCTGCCGTTTTACTCATCCCAAAAATCAGTTGACCATTTGGGAAGCCTTTGAGCGACGGGACTGAGACTGGGGTTCCCCACTGACTGAGTAGCTTTTGTGAGGCTGCGGGGAGTTCTTTGTCGAGGGAGAGTTGAAACCTCAGATGCATTCCTTCGTCAATATTTGCGGCAAAGAATCCATGATTGATATGATTGATCACCTCAAAGGCTCGCTTGCGGGTCTCGTCTGGTTGTCCCAGTAACAGGGTGTCTAGATCGCGCTCCATCTGTTTATCAAACTGGTCTGGGCGAAAGTGATCCACATTCACATGAAAGAGAAAGTCGGCTTTGGAGAGTCGTTCCTCGGGGTCGGAAGAAACATCCGAAAGAGAAGAGTCTGACTTCAAATATTTTTCTAACACCTCTTTTGTGAGGCACAGCAGCCCACTTTTTCCTTGTCTGCAGACATAGGCATCTTGACTCCTATTAATTCGTTCTTTTAAGTGATGGATTTCTCCCTCAGAAAATTGTTCAGCAGTGAGATTGAAATTCTTGGCCATTAACTCTGTTTGAGTGAAGGGAACTTTCACAACCAAATGCTGGAGAGAATCATCACTCAGAGTTCGATTTCCCCAATCGAATAGGCAGGCAGAAAAATTGCCTTCCCAATCGATTCCTTGGCTGATCGTCAGATAGGACAACACGTATTACATCAGTGTTTTGACCGGTACTTGCCAGCCAGCTCGATCTTTATTCAACGTGTCGATTTTTTGATCGAGTGCCTCAACATTGCGTAGCGACAGGCTCATAAGGCTTTCTGCAGGGATCGCTTCCAGAAACTTTTTCGGCGGGTCTTCCGCTCGGAGAGTCGGAATCGGGATGAAGATAATCAGAATGAATGCAATTGACGATTTGATGGTTCAGCTCCTCGACTGACAAGGGAATTCGGGCCGTGATTTGCCCGCCTGTAGTATCTAAGTCGAAACGGACGCCGAATTCTTACGCAAAATCGAGAAAAAATAATGATCTCGAAGATCTTGCGTCCTGAAATCTGGTAAGCATCGCACATACTCACGCGAGCGCGTGCATGTGCGCCCGGCTTGAGGTTTTTGAGAACGCTGATCTTCGCTAATAAACGCTGATCAGGAGATTTGAATCTGATGAGTGAAGATCAGCGAGAATTAGTGTTCCTGTTGCATCTCATGGACTACTCATAAAAATTACTGACTGTTACATCCGCTCAGCCGTCGGTGGCTGAGAGTCGTCATCACTGCCGTCTTCTTCACTCTTAGTTTCATTCAGTTTTGGGGCGACGGTAGGAGTGGGTGTTTTGGTGTCTTCCTCTTTGAAGGTTCCCGGCATGACTGATGGGCCCTTTTTGTGCGCATCGAGAATCCGCTTGATGTGCTTGTCGCCCATCACTTCAACTTCGAGCAGTTCTTTGGTCATTTGCTCCAGAAGTTCTTGTCGATCTTTGAGGATTTCGGCTGCCGCGTGCATACATTCATCGATGATTTTCTTGACTTCTAAATCAATCTCGCGTGCGGTTTGCTCGCTATGGGAATGTTCTCCCGAACTGCCGGAATTCATGAGGAAGGGCGAGCGCTGAACGTCGCTGTAATGAACGCGCCCCAGTTTGGCCGACATGCCGAACTCGGTCACCATGCGGCGAGCGATATCTGTGGCGCGTTGCAAATCATTTTGAGCGCCCGTCGAAGATTCCTGATAAATCAAATCTTCGGAGGCGATTCCTCCCAGCATGACATTGATGCGGCTGATCAATTCACTGCGAGTCACCAGCATGCGGTCGTCTTCCGGTCGCTGCATCATGTAGCCGAGTGCTCCGAAACCGCGCGGGATGATGGAGATTTTGTGGACGGGATCGGTGTTGGGCAGGCTGATGGCAACCAACGCGTGGCCGCATTCGTGGTAGGCGACTCGTTGTTTCTCATCTTCGTGGATGAGTCGGGTGGATTTCTCCAGACCGGCGACGACTCGTTCAATCCCTTCTTCAAACTCCGCCATCGAAACCCGCGTTTTGTCGTTACGCGCTGCGAGCAGGGCGGCTTCGTTGACGAGGTTTGCCAAGTCGGCTCCGACAAATCCGGGTGAGATTTTGGCGATCTTTTCGAGATCAACACTGTCGTCCATTTTGATTTTTGTCGCGTGGACTTTTAGAATCGCATAGCGTCCATTGAAGTCGGGACGATCGACCAACACATTACGGTCAAAACGACCGGGACGCATGAGTGCCGGGTCGAGAGTTTCCGGTCGGTTGGTGGCACCAATGACGATCACGCTTTGATCCGAAGAAAACCCGTCCATCTCGACGAGTAAAGCATTTAATGTTTGTTCGCGTTCGTCATGTCCGCCCGGCATACCGCTGCCGCGAGTTTTGCCGAGAGCGTCCAGCTCATCGATAAAGATGATGGAAGGGGATCGCTGTGCGGCTTGTTGGAACATATCCCGCACACGGGCCGCCCCCACACCCACAAACATTTCGACAAAGTCCGAACCGGACAAAGAAAAGAAGGGGACTCCGGCTTCTCCCGCGACGGCTTTTGCGAGGAGCGTTTTACCCGTCCCAGGAGGGCCGACAAGCAGGACACCGCGTGGAATGCGTCCTCCCAGAGATTGATACTTCTCGGGACTTTTGAGGAATCCGACGACTTCTTTCAACTCGTCGACGGCTTCTTCAATGCCGGCGATATCTTTGAAGGTGATTTCAATATCTTCCTGAGCGAACAATTTTCCCCGACTACGTCCAAATGACATCGCCGATCCGGCTCCACCCATGCGACGCATAATGAACATCATGAAGAGCAAGAACACGACGAGGAGAATGATCATCCCCATCATCTGTTGTAACTCACTCGGTGGCTTGGTGAATTCGTATTCGATTTGTCGAGCGTAAAGATCATCCGTCAGTTCATCGAGACTTTCGTCCGAGACTCCCACGGTTGGTAGGTAGAAGTATTTCGTCGGAGTCTCAGAGTCGCTGGTTTTCCCGGCTTCAACTTCTGGATGATCCTGATAAGTGATGTAGCCGGGATTGATTTGCAGTTTGTACACATTCGAGCCGTCCAGCACATTATCACGCAGCTCGCGTTTAAATTTGCTGAACGTAATTTCTTCACCACGTGAGCGTGTATTGACGATCGAATACACGAGCATCAAAACGGTTCCACCCAGGAGAAACATCCAAAAAAGATTGCTGGAGGGGCGTTCAGATTTCTTGTCGTCCTGTTTTCGAGACGAGGAATCTTTTTGGTCAGACGGCTGCGAAGGGTCTTTTTTCGACATGGCATTTTCGAGGACCGATCAAAATTGACCGGATTTGAGGTCTTTTTATGAACTGGAGATCATGGCATCGATTCGATTCTGCCTCACATTATAGCGCTTTGAGCGGAGAAAGGCGATGAAGTGGGCGGAAAGTGAGGATCTCTTCAGAGCCAATGGCTCTTTCTTGTGGCCGAGACGACACGTTTTGCCCCTTGAAAACAAGACTCCCACGAGCCTCTACGAACCATGAGTTTTCGTAAGCCGTGATAAACTTGCGGCATTTTTCCAGACCACCTAGAATATTCCTCACTCGCAGTTGCGATGCAAATATCAGTCACACCGTGGCTTACATCGAGATTGCCAACTCGTCGAACAATTTGGATGATTCGCATCGCCTTTTGCAGAATAACATTCTGGACACTTTCCATCTTCGACCTCACTCACTGAATCCCACCATGAAACAGATTGCTGTATTGGGATCAACGGGGTCAATCGGGACGAGCACGCTCGATGTCGCCGACGCACATCAGGATCGCTTGAACATCTACGGATTGGCGGCTCGATCCAGTTGGGAGCAGTTGGCCGAGCAGACTCATCGATGCCAACCGACCATTGCCGTCCTGACCGACGAATCGCTGTCAGGAACCATTGATCACTCACGTTTTCATCCCGACACCAAACTGGTTTTCGGCGCGGAAGGCATCGAACAGCTTGTGACTGCTTCTGACGTTGATATGGTCGTTTCGGGGATCGTCGGGGCTGCCGGGTTGCAGGGAACCTGGAAAGCCCTTGAAGCCGGCAAAGATATCGCCTTGGCGAATAAAGAAACGATGGTCGTTGCAGGACCATTGATTATGCAGTTGGCCAAAGCCAACAATTGCCGCCTGATTCCCGTTGATAGCGAACATTCTGCGTTATTTCAGGCGATGTTGTGCGGTCGACGAGAAGAGATCAAAACATTGATACTGACCGCGAGTGGTGGCCCTTTCCGCGGGAAGACGGCCAAAGAACTCGAATCGGTCACGCGGGAAGCCGCTTTGAATCATCCGACCTGGGAAATGGGTCCGAAAATCACCATCGATTCTGCGACGATGATGAATAAAGCGCTAGAAGTGATCGAGGCGCGTTGGCTCTTCGATTTCCCGGCTGAAAAAATTGAGGTCGTCATTCATCCACAATCGGTGATCCATTCGTTCGTGGAATACGTTGACGGCTCGGTCATGGCTCAATTATCCCCCCCCGATATGAAACTTCCCATCCAATATGCGTTATCATATCCCCAGCGTTGGGAGGGAGTCAGCCCCCGTATGGATTGGAAATCCGGATTTCAGTTTCATTTTGAAACTCCCGACCGTGAAGCATTTCCGGCGTTAGATCTCGGTTTTGAGGTCGCCGAACGGGGAGGAACCTGTGGAGCCGTCTTGAATGCCGCCAATGAGGTGGCTGTTGAGCGGTTTCTTGCAGGAGAGTTGGAATTTTGTCACATTTCACGGCTCTGCCGCGATATTCTTGAATCACACGATTACCACCCGAGTCCTTCACTGGAGGAATTACTCACACTAGATGAGTGGACTCGCAAGGAGACATACAGTTGGAAACTTTAGCTGCCCTTCCTGATCTTGATTTTCTGATCAACATTATGCGCGTCGCCATCGGCCTCGGATTGGTCATTTTTTTCCACGAACTCGGACACTTCGCCGTCGCCAAATGGTGCGACGTGATGGTGGAACGATTCAGTATCGGCTTTGGGCCTATCATCTTGAGTCGAACGTGGGGAGAGACGGAGTATGCCTTCTCGGCAATCCCGTTTGGCGGCTATGTCAAAATGCTGGGACAAGACGATATGGATCCCGGACAGATGACCGATGAGGAAGTCTCAGAAGATCCTCGCTCTTACATGGCCAAGAAAGTGTGGCAGCGGATGGCCATCATCTCGGCGGGAGTCATCATGAACATCATCACGGGTATGCTTTTCTTTGCTTGTTCGTACATGATGGGTGTCGAACAAGCTCCCCCCGTCGTTGGCAATACTGCCATCGGACTTCCCGCATGGGAAAGTGGACTGCAAACCGGTGATGAAATCACCTCTATCAATGGTAAGCGAATTACATCTTTTACCGACCTCAAACTTGCGGTGGCACTTTCGAATGGACCTCTCAAAGTCGAAGTCAAAAAAGCAGACGGTGAAAAACAAAATCTGGAAATCATGCCCGATGAGTCGGGCGATCTCAGAGTGTTGGGAATCGGTCTCTCGCAAGGACTGACCATCCCCGACGAGAAACAACTTGATGGAGCATCCTTCACGATTTCCTCTTCGGGAGCAGAGCGTGCGGAACCTCCGTTTGAACCGGAAGATACCATCCGCAAAATCGGTGAAGTGGAGATCTCTTATTACCACCAAATGAAAGATATTGTCGCCCGCAAGCCGGGAGACTCATTGGATGTTTATGTTCAGCGGAAAGGTGATTCTGCCGGTGAACTGACGAAAATCGTCGTACCCCCAACTCGTTTTTTAGAACTCGGATTGGTGATGGATATTGGCGGTATCAAGCACATCAAGAAAAACTCTCCCGCTGCAAAGGCGGGATTAAAGAACGGCGACAAAATTGTGCTGGTCAACGAACAGCAAGTCGGCCCAGAGATCGATCCCCTCCGATTATCGGAAGCTTTCTCATCACTCGCCGGAGAAAAAGTCATCGTCTATGTCCGACGCGAATCGGGCAACGAGCCGAGTCCTACTCTCTCGGATGAAAGTGAAATGCCGGAAGGTCTGGAAAACACGGAAGGGCTTGTCCGCATCGAAATCACTCCAGACGATATTCCCGCGTGGACCGAGCGACCAACCGGTCCCGATGTTCCCATGACGGCTCCTTCCATCGGTATCGCGTATGAAATTACGCGGACAGTCCTCTCGGTCAAAGCCGGTAGCCCTGCGGATGGTAAGATTCAAGCAGGAGACCGCGTGCAAGCTCTCGAATTCATGGCAACCACAGCGGAAGCGGATTCTGAAGCTGAAGGTGAGGAGAGTGAAGTCATTCAATTTGCGGATGCGGAAAACAAAAAGCGTCCGACCGATTGGGCCTATCCATTCTGGGCGATTCAAAGACTCCGCGATCGTGAAATCAAACTCACAGTGTCTCGTGCGGGGGAATCAAAGGAAGTGACCTTGATTCCTGTCGAAATTCCAGACAACGAATGGTATCTGCCGATTCGCGGTCTGGTTTTGACCATCGATACCTACACATTGCAAACTGACGATTTCGGTGAGGCGATGTCCATGGGTGTCAATCAGACCGAAAACAAAGGAATGGAAATCTTTCTGACTCTTCGTAGTCTGGTCCGCGGCGATGTCTCTGTCAAAAACTTGCAAGGTCCCGTTGGTATCGCGAATGCCGCCTATCAAATTGCCAGTCATGGTATGGGAGAACTGCTGGCGTTTCTCGGCTTCCTGTCAGTCAACCTGGCGATCCTGAACTTTCTACCGATTCCGATTCTCGATGGCGGTCACATGATCTTCCTGATCTGGGAAGGAATTACCGGTCAAAAACCGGGTGAAAAAGTGCTCGCCGCGGCCACATGGGTCGGCGCGATGTTCATTCTGTCTTTGGTAGCATTGGTGATGTATATGGATATCTTCGTCCGTATCCTCGGCTGGGGCGCAGGGGAATAATCAGCAAACAGTTTCACGCAGCAGAGTAGGTCGGGTTAGTCCGAGCGGAGCGAGCCGTAACCCGACAATCTGGGCAGCACCGATCGCTCGTCTATCGGTCTGGTATAGGCATCGGAAAGTTTCGTAGTTTTCGACCGCCTCTTAATCTCCCCTTGGCAAGGGGGAGAAACTACTGGTGATCTTTTTCAACCGCGGAGTTCGCAGAGGACGCGGAGAAATAACAAAATGGGTGGCTGGAGACGAACGCAGTGAGCCCCCAGAGTGTAAGAGAGTTTTGTCGTCGGATGCCACTGGTGGGTTGCCAGCAGTGAAAGAAGTTGTCTCACGCAGAGGCGCAGCGACGCAGCGAAAAACAAACAAGCTCGCTCGCATCCGGGTAGCTGGATGCGCAAGAATTCAGACGAGATGCGTATTTGTTTTCAGCCACTATGAAACGTCCAGCGATTCATTCGATGCAAGAATCACCGGCGTGGCGGATGTCTGGGCTTTCACGCTTGCGGCCCACGCCTCGACATCCTGTTCAATGGGGGGCCAGGTGTTGTAGTGCATGGAGATCACGGTTTTGGGCGAGAGAAAATTGATTGCCTTGATCGAATCTACGGGGCCCATTGTGAAATTGTCACCGATGGGAAGGATGGCCACATCGATGCCTTCTTCTCCGATCAGTTTCATATCGTAGAAGAGTCCGGTATCGCCGGCGTGATAGATTTTCTTCCCTTCCAGCGTGAACAATAATCCCGCCGGATTACCACCATACGAACCATCCGGCAAGGCAGAGCCGTGATGGGCGATGGTCAATTTCAGATGACCGAAGGGATGTGCGAATCCTCCGCCTAGATGTTGCGGGTGAGAGTTCTCGACGCCTTGAGCGGTCAGCCAGTTCACGATCTCAAAATTTGAGATCACGGTGGCACCGGTCCGCTTGGCGATGGCGACCGTATCGCCCACATGATCTTCATGACCATGTGTGACAATGATGAAATCAGGATTCACATCTTCCGCAGAGACGGTCGCTTGCGGGTTACCCGTCAAAAATGGGTCGATCAGTAACGTATGATCGCCGGTCTCGATCTGAAAACAGGAATGTCCCAAGGCAGTGATCGTGGACATGCAGAATCTTCTCCGGGCTGACAGGTTTTAAGATTCCAGAATGCGATTCATATTCTGTTTGTAGGCTTCCACGCCCGGTTGGCCGTAAGGATTCACATCCATGTAACGACCTTCGAGTACCGTGGAAAGCATGAAGAACTGGAACAGTTCACCGAGGGTGGTTTCGTTGAGTTCAGGAACGGTCAAATCGGCGGTGGGGCGGTTCTCACCAGCGTATGCCTGATTGGTTCCCTGAATCGCAGCCGACATCACTTCGTTGAGCGACTTACCCGCGAAACGGTTCAAGTGATCCTGATCACGATCCGATTCAGGAATTGTGACATCATCAGTTTGCGAACCGCCAATGATGAGATTCGTAATGAGTTTATCGCGTTGGCCTTCCTGATGCTGTTGGCCGCGACTGTGCAAATCGCGGGTGTTCACAACGGTTAAAGGGGTGGCGCCCTTTTCATCTTTCCCGAGGCTTTCTGAGAGCAGTTGGTCGTGCCAGAAGCCGAAGGCTTCCAATCGCAATCCCCAAGTCGAAAGCAATCGAATTGGCATGTCGTAATCATCTTCGAACGCTTTGCAGACAACCGTGTAATCGAAGACAGGGTTATGGCCGGGTTGCCCCGACTTGAACTTGCGGGTCATCGCGGCTGCTCCTTCGAGCATCTTGACGATATCAAGACCCATGATCGCGGCGGGGAGAAGTCCGACTGCCGTGAACACCGAGAAACGTCCGCCGATTCCATCGGGGATCGGAAACGTCACGGGATATTCATCGACTTCTGAGAGATCGCGGAGCTTTCCTTTTTCGCCCGTCACGGGGATCACAAATTCGGTCACTTCGTCCGTATCTTTGCCGTAAAATTCTTCTAATGCTTCTCGATACAAACGGAACGCCACCGCGGTTTCGAGAGTTCCCCCTGATTTGCTAATTGGCACGAGCGCCCAGCGATCATCAAAGACGGCAGGGTTGTCGCCGAGCACTTCGAGGAGTTCCAAAAGGCCTGCGGTCGCGTCGTTATCGACGTTATGCCCCTGAAAACTGATGCGTGGGACGCCGTCGCGAAAGTCGGCTGGCATCTCGTTGTGATGAGGATGACACATCGCCTCAAAACAAGCTCTCGCCCCCATGTAAGACCCGCCTATCCCCAGCAATATGACCCGGTCAACTTCTTCCTGCAACATCTCTGCAGCATCGATGATGCGACCGACCAAACTGTTTTCCTGATCGGCTTGATATTCAAACAACAACTTCTGTGGCCATTCAATGAACCCGGCATCGAGCGGTTGTTTGTCTGCGGGGACTGGGTCTCCAGAATTGAACAGGTCCACATCTTCCAGCAATTCGGTGCGAGCTGCGAGCATGTCTTCGATGAGAGTCGCGGGATCGTAATCTCCCCACACTTTTTTGGCAGCGGTAGCATCGTATTTGACGGAGATCGTCATGAGGTCACTTTCTCGACGTGTTTTTTGTTCTTGACGTAATTTTCGTTGTCTCTATCTTTATTGAGATTACTCAGCCGCGCGGAGCGTGTCCACAGTCAACGCGCCTGCAAGTTTGCGACGAGAAAAGATTCACAAATACGAAGAGAGGCCGAGTTCAGAAATCGGCTTGCACTGTGTTTCGTTGATACAACGGAAGATGTCGGTAATAGACTTCGAGAGTCATCACATTGAGGCAGGTCGAATACAATCGACCACCCTGTTCGGGGCCGTGTCCGCTTCCCGGTTTCCAGGAACCTGTTGTTGGTCCTTCTTTTGATTGCGCCTGAACCAGTTGATCCCGCAGGACATTGTTCCAGGCGTCCCAGACTTCTCCTCCAAAATGATGCAACACTTGGGTCGCGTAATAGTTGTAATATTCGTTCGATTTGGAGGGGCCTGTCTTGGCCAGTACGCCGACTCCTTTAATCAGAGAGGCAGTGTCTCTTTCCCATCCCAGATACATTCGAGACAGCAATCCGACAGCCGTTAATGACGGGTTTTTGTGTCCGCCTCCATTCACGAGGTAAGAATACTGGGCTCCATCATCATATTGTGCGTTATTGAGAAATGCGGTGATTCCGCTGAAGACATTTCGGGGAATTTTGATCTTCGAATGATGCGCGCTGATGAGCGCCATCACTTGCCAACCGACGACGGACGTATCTCCGGCATCGCCCGGATTGTACCGCCAACCACCATCAGTGGGGTGTTGGGCATTCACAATAAAGGCGATTCCCCCCTCGACGGGTCGTCGCAAACGTCTGTCTTTTGACATCCCGTATGCTTCGGTCAGGGCAATTGTACAAATTCCTTGAACATACATGCCTTGAGGGATCGGATCCCGATAATCGACACCCGTGGGCTGAATTTTGGCGTTGTTCATAATGTACGCCAGACCTTGTTCCACATGTTTCTTGTAAGGGCCATCTTTGACGTGTGTGTGGCCGGCTCCCAGGAATGCCATCAACGCCATCCCGGTCGCACCCATGGGGGCGTTTTTATAACTCCCCGGGTTTGGGCTTTCACCAATTTCTCCAAAGTTCCAACTCCCGTCCGGTTGTTGCTGCTCGGCGATCCACTTCAATGCACGAACAACAGAGGCTTCACTGCCGTCTGATCCTCCTGACACCTTCACCAGCGACTTTCGACCTTTGGCCGAACGTCCACCAAATTCACCGTCTTTGGCTAATTCAGCCAGCGCACTCAAAGAGTCTTCATCAATCTCAATCGCAGGTTCGAGATCGCTAATATCGATACTGAGTGGCTGCGTCTCTTCAACGATGTCCTGGGCGACCGAAAGATCGGGCTCATCTTCAAATGCCTGGTTGTAAATTTCATCCGGTTGTTTGACGGTATCAAACACCTCTTCAGGAACTTCAACCGGCTTCTCAGTAGGTGTGGAGGAAATCTCGAATAGGTCATCAGCCAAGTCGGGTTTGAGGATCACGAGGGCCAAGGCCAGCAAGATGAAGCCATGAACGGCAACGCTGACGAAGTAGGTGATCGCGGCGATTCGTCCTTCTCGCGACGAGAGATATTCCTTCAACGTCTTTTTCGGAGGACGCACTTTTTCCAGAACAGATTTCTTCTTCTTTTTAGGTTTTGGCTGGGCCGAAGCTGAAGACGCACTCACGGCGGACTTTTTCTGGGGCGGAGCTTTCGCTGATTTTGGAAGAGCGACTCGCACCTTATTGATCGTCTTTTCCGCTTCAAGCCGAACGGTTTCCTCGTCGGTGGATTGGAGTTTCTTCGCCAACTTGCTATCTGAAGCCTGGTCAGTCGCCATGTGTGTGGATTTCCTTCTTGGAATGGTAGGCTTGATCTCGCCACCATCATCTCGCCGAACGGCAATGGAATGACTATCTAAAGAACTTATTAAGTATAGAACTTATGAAGGACTGCTAAATAATAATGCTGCGAGACTCGGAACTCTACGGCGTTTTCTGTGAGGAAGGTGTGATTATTCAGAAATTCCCGACTGTCCAAAACGGCATGTGTTATCGTAAGTCGTTATTTTGTTGAGGGTTGTGGTTCTTTTGGCGGAATTGGTTGCGCGGGGCTGTCTGTGCGAAATCTTCCTTCTTCGAGGAAACGAATGGTCGAATTGATCACCTCAGGATGGCCCATGAGAAAAGAGTGCAGGGCAGACACAGTCATGAAATCGGCGGCGCCCGGAAGTTTGGTGTGTTCCAGCTCCACGGTTCCATCGTCGTCACCTGGAATCAGAGGATTAAATCCTTTGTTGGTCCCGCGCGCTCCGGCGACAATTCCGAATTCAAACTCGGGAACCGGTAACTTGGAAATCAATCCTTCGGAATCGGTCACCAGTTGCTGACCGGCTGGTCCGTAAAGCATTTTGAATAATGGCCAGTTTTGAACTTTGTCGGCAATTCCGGCCCCTTGATTGGGAACACCCAGCATCACCATGCGTTTGATTCTGGGATCTGGTTTTTCGCAGTTCATGAGATAACAGCGGACCACCAATCCGCCCATGCTGTGGACCACGAAATCGATTTCATCAACTCCCTCAAACGATGTCAGCACACGTTCGAGATATTTTCCGGCATCAGTGATCGGTACTCGCGTACTGGGATAATTGAAACCGAAGACCTGATACCCTTCGTGAACCAGTCGCTTGCGCATTTTGTCGAACGACTTCGAGGAGCGAATAATGCCATGCACGAGGATGACGGCTTTCCCCTTCATGGGTTCAAGTTTTTGTTGTTTACGGATTTCAAAGAGCGTGTCGAGGCATTCTCCGTATGTGCCTGATGCCTTTCGGACATCCTTTCCGTTCAACAAACGGTAATGTCCTGTGAAGACATTCTGTTGGATCTTCCATTCATGAAAGAAGTAAACATCTCCCCAAAAGAGGCGACCACCCATCGTCTGCATATCAGGTTCCTCAAATTCAAGGGGCTCGATGCCCAGCGCGGAGAGTGGGGATTCAATCGTCTGTGCTTTTGCCGACGAGGTCACACAGCAGCAGAGCAAGAATGGAACGAGTCCCAGTATCGGTTTGAGAATTTGTTTGATCATCAACGGTTCTTGATCTCCAGTCGTGTCAGCCATCATGAAAGACTCCTTCTCCATTCAGGCGTGTTGTGGAGAAGAATCTCACGTGGGTTCCACAGGATTCCAGCATACCAACAAAAAAAGGCAGCCGCCGCAATTTTGATTACGACGAATGCCTGATGAATCTTTCCAAATGAACTATTTGGCAGGAGCTCCCAGTAATTCCTCCAGCAAACGTCCCAATTCAGGGCCGCGTGCCATTGTGGAAATAACGGTTCCTTCCTGGTCCACCAGAATTACCGATGGAATTCCCGAAATTCCGTAATATGAAGCCAGCGGATGATTCCATCCGCGAGACTCCGGGTTTTCCGGGAAAATGTTGACCCAAGGAACACCGTTCTGCTCGGTGAATGCCATCAGTTTCTGTTTGTCCTGGTCGAGATTCACTCCCACTACTTCAAAGCCTTTGTCGTGATATTTCTCATAGTTGGCTTTGACGTTCGGCAGCTCTTGCAAGCAAGGCCCACACCAGGTTGCCCAGAAATCGACCAGCACAACTTTTCCGCGGTATTCTTCCCATTTGAAATCATTGCCGGCAACCGTTTTGCCAAACACTTCCATCTGGCTTCCGGGAAGTTCTAAGCGTCTTGCCGTTCCGGTGAGCTTCGCCGCGTAATCGACGATTTGTTCATTGTCGGATGTGGCGGCCATCTTGGCGATTCGGCGATAGACGGCGGCGGCTTCTTTTCCAGTTGCCGATTGTTCCATCGCTTCTGCGAGCCGGATGACTCCCCGTAAATTGAATCGTGTCAGTCCGGTTTTCTCGGAGTCGGCAAGAACTTCATCAACGAGAGCTTGCCGCTCTTTTTCACTCATCCCCGGTATCAGAGAGAGTTTGAGTTGTTGGGTAATGTCTTTGGTGACAGAGGAAATTTGAGCATTTTCATCATTGTGAAAGGTGGCTGCAAACTTCATCGCTTCGGGGAGTTTTGTTTCGTCTCCTAATTGACCCATCACGACAAGCGACCGCACCCGAGAGACAATGAACGGCAATTTCTCTTCCGCTTTCAGGTCGTTCATCTTCAAGCCAAGATCGCTGGCTTTCAGTGAAGCCTCAGAAACCTTCTTCATCAAGGCTATGTATTGCGCTTGTGAAGTGGCTTGCTGCTGAGGAATTTTCTGTAACTTCTGGATGAATTCGGCCAACGTCTTGGCGTCAGCATCTTCAGGAATGGCAAAAGGATCAGCGGCATCTTTGGCTGCAGAGAGATCGGGTAACGGTGGAAGAGGCTTCTCATCTTGAGCGAAGGCGTACCAGCCCACTGAACCACTGATAATGACTGCAATCAACGCGATGCTGAGCCAATGAAACGGATCTCGGAGTTTTTCCAAAAACATAATATTATCTTTTCTCAAAAATTAAGATCGACGTTAATCCATCGTTCGGGCACAAAAAAGGTTATCACAATACCCGAGAAAACTCATGATTAAATTGGTTTTCTGAACACCTCTCACGGGTAATGCAGAATTACCTACGCAATTGTGACATGAATTCTTTGTCATTTTCACCCAAAACTGGAAAATTCTCTGTAAAACAGTTCACAAATTCGCACCTTGATCGATCTTTGCAGACTCAATATTTCCCGATGTTTTCGTTACTGTAGGCGTCCTCAAATCACTGACAACGCCGTTCTTGAAGAGGATTCCATGAGCGATCAACTTTCCGACAATCCACTTTGGCAAACTTCAGGACTCCCTCAGTTCGATCTGATCGACCCGAGCGATGTGGTTCCGTCGGCACAAGCTCTCCTCGAGTATGCCGAACAAAAAATGACGGAAATCGAAGCTGATCTCGAGCCGACTTGGGAATCCATCTTCGGCAGGCTGGAAGAAATTGACATCCGCTTCGAACAAACGTGGAACCCGGTCAGTCATCTGCTGTCGGTGAAGAACTCGGACGAACTTCGTCTTGCCCACGAAGAAATGCTCTCGCCGATGGTGACTTTTGGTTTGCGGATGTCGCAAAGCAAGCCGATCTACAACGCACTCAAAGGGTTGAAAGAGAGCGATGCCTTTGATGAATTGGATCCCGCTCAACAACGCATCGTCGATAAAGCCATTCTCGACGTTGAACTTTCGGGGATTGGTTTAGCAGGGGAGAAGCTGGAACGCTTCAATCAAATCGCCCAGGAACTCTCGAAACTTGCGACCGACTTTTCGAACAACGTTCTCGATGCCACGAAAGCATTTGAATTGATTGTCACCGATCCCGCCGATATGGAGGGTTGCCCTAATAGTCTGAAGCAACTCAGCTCCCAAGCGTTTAATCAAGGCGATGATGACGCCGGCGTTAAAGAATCGACTCCCGAAGACGGCCCGTGGAAAATTACGCTCGATATTCCCAGTTACCTCCCCTTCATGGAACATTGCCGCAACGCCGACTTGCGAGAACAAGTTTATCGCGCGTTCGTCAGTCGTGCTTCGGCAGATGATCTCGACAACGCACCATTGATCGCTCAAATTCTGAAACTGCGTCAAGAGAAAGCCTCGCTGCTCGGTTACGGCTCGTTTGCCGAGTTGTCTCTCGCCACCAAGATGGCTCCCTCGGTCGAGAAGATCGAAGAGATGGAAAAGCAACTCCTCGCCGCATCCAAACCGGGAGCCGAACAAGATCTTTCTGAAATCACAGCACTCGCGCAGGAAAATGGACACGTTGGAGATCTGCTTCATTGGGATGTCGCTTTCTGGGCGGAGCGACTCCGCGAACAGAAATTCGAATACACCGACGACGAATTGCGACCCTACTTCCCGATGCCGCGCGTCTTGAATGGTCTGTATGAAGTGATTCATCGTCTGTTCGGCGTGACCATCAAAGAGACTGACGCCGAAGTCTCCGTTTGGAACAAGGATGTCCGGTTCTACAAAGTCTTCAACAACGCGGGCGAGCAAATTGCCGGCTTCTACTTGGATCCTTATTCTCGTCCCGAAGATAAACGGGGCGGCGCGTGGATGAATACCTGCCTCGACCGCCGTATGTCGAACGGCTACTCACAACTTTCCGTCGCCTATCTGGTCTGCAATGGTACGCCTCCAGTTGGCGACAAGCCGTCTTTGATGACCTTCTCGGAAGTCGTCACGTTGTTCCACGAGTTTGGACATGGCTTGCATCACATGTTGACCACCATCGATTTCGCGGATGCCGCCGGCATCAATGGTGTCGAGTGGGACGCGGTCGAGTTGCCGAGTCAATTTATGGAAAACTGGTGTTACCATCGACCCACCTTGCTGGGAATGACGGCACACTACGAAACGGGCGAACCATTGCCTGAAGATCTGTTTGAGAAAATCTGCAAAGCGCGGACCTATCGAGCCGGCTCGCAGATGTTACGGCAGATTCAATTCGGCTTGGTCGATCTCGAATTGCATCATCGCTTCGATCCCGAGGGCGACGAAACGATCTTCGATGTCGAAAAACGGATCGGTCAACAGACGGCAGTCATGAAACCACTTCCCGAGAATCGTTTCCTGTGTGCGTTCTCGCACATCTTCGCAGGTGGATACTCGGCAGGATATTACAGCTATAAATGGGCCGAGGTGTTGTCGGCCGATGCATTCTCCGCGTTTGAGGACATCGGCTTGGAGAATGACGATGCCGTCATGCAGACCGGTCGTAAGTTTCGCGATGAAGTTCTCGCGGTCGGCGGCAGCCGCGACCCGATGATCAGCTTCCAATCATTCCGCGGCCGCGAACCGTCCATCGAACCGTTATTGAGGCATAACGATTTGAAGGGGTGATAGCTCAAACCGGACACTATCGCGCTCCGGCTGATAGTGTATAATAGGCATTGAACCCGAATTGTTATTCCACCCAATCAGCCGATGGGCGCTAGTCCACGGTTTATCGCAAAGTCGCAGAGAACCGCCTACGGCCTCAAAAGCGACTCTGTGTAGGCCATTCGAGGCGAGAACAATGAGATCGTTCTGCCAATTCTCCAGCCGCACGATAAAGCAACGAACGGGTAGCTGGATTCGCAAGAATTCAGACGAAATGCGAGGGCAGTGTTGGTCCTTCTGAACTCTTGCGAGTCCAGCTACATAACGATTTGAAGGGCTGATAGCCCACATACGCAAGCCGTAGGGTCCGCTGTGCGGACCGTTATGTTTGACGCAAAGTCGCGAAGCCAATGAGACACGCAAAGAAAGCAACATAGCCCACATGCGCGAGCATGTGGGATGCGAGCGAAATCCATTTGCTGGGCAATTTGTATTGAACGCATCCCTTGTGCTTGCGCACAAAGGCTATGATTCGATCATTCCCGCGATCTTGAGAATGCTCTGAAACTGTTCAAGCCACATGTGTCAATCCACGAAGAAGAAAACGCAGGCATCCCATGATGCACCACATTCATAGGTATTCTCGAAACCGCTGGAACTAGAGATACAAGAATTTGCCCAAGAGTTGCAGAACCCGAGAGATGCATGAGCTTGTTGTTGAGGAGAATTAACGACTGCGAATGCGATGATGAAAAAGAGGATCGCCGTTAAACGTAGAATCGTTTTTTGCATAGCAATAAATTCTTTGATGATTAGAAGGATTAGAGAAAGAGGCGATTGACCTCTGAGCGATCAGTGCTCACTAAAATCCAAAAACCCAAGTGCTGGCGGCTGAGTAACAACTATGCATATCCTGCATCGCCGTTTGACGGCAGCCAATCCATTGTTGTGTATTGTAATCGTATCGATATGTGCAGGATGCCTTGTCGAGTTCGTAGTTCGCTTCGCACCAAATCGAAAATGCCTCAGCCTTTTGTGAGGAGTACAAAATGGTAGAACAGACGGCAACAATCATCAGTAATCGTGTGACCAACATGAGTTTTCTTTCTGAGACACATCAACCAAAGTTGAAAGTTTATGAACTTTTTGAGACCGGTGATTGTCAGGCGCGAAATCCGATAACGCCATTCATTCACAATCCGGCTGATAGAGAAAACGAGCCAATGGTCAATAAGTCACTCGAAAACAGAATTGTTTTGAAAGAATTCCGGGATCAATCTCGGCCCCAATTGCGGTATCATGCCTTTCAGCATTTTGCTTTCGCGATCCTTTTCCAAGGAATTTACTCATGTCGGCTCCCAATCATGAGAAAATCAACTATGTCGAGTTCCCCGCCAGTGACCTCGCCGCCACCAAAGCGTTTTTCGAAAAAGTATTTGATTAGACGTTCACCGATTACGGCACAGAATACACGGCGTTTTCCGATGAAGGTCTCGATGGTGGATTCTTTCAATCCGATTTGAAGTCATCGACTTCAAACGGCGGCGCGCTGATCGTGTTCTACACCCAAGATATCGAGATGACGCTCGTCAAAGTCCACGACGCTGGCGGAAAGATCATCCGTCCGATCTTTTCCTTCCCCGGCGGTCGACGGTTTCACTTCACCGAACCAAGCGGCAACGAACTCGCAGTCTGGACAGACCGAGGCGAGGAGATGTAACATTCTATTGTGCCGTTACCCGGGCATATTGATTTGCCGGGGTGATTTTGAGCTTATCCACTTACCAAACTGAAATCCATCATCGCGATTAAGCATGCATATTATCGAAGGCGAAATCAGCTATGACTTGGTGATGGAAGAAAACATGGATTTTATTGAGGGGGCATATCGTCTCCCCGGCGGAGTATGGGAAGTATTTGTCACGAAGACTTGGCATGTGACCCAGTTGGAAATCAAACCTGCGACTTGGGAAAATGGATCTACAGGAATAATCATCCAATTTCCTCTGGAAGAGCGATCTCTCAATAAAAATTCTATTGAAGAGTTAATGTCAGACTATTTTGACATTCAAATTTGGAAAGAGGTCAGTGGTCCCGACTCAATGCAGCTTAGATGAATCATCACATTGTTAGGGAATGATGCCAAAGCTGTAGGCTGGGGTCGTGACCCAGCACTCCAGTTCGATCTAAGCATCGCAGGTCAAGCTGGGACCAGTCCCAGCCTACAAACACTTCCCTAATTGCCAGTTGCTAATTCCTATTCTCCTAAATCCTAACGCCTATTGTATCTTCCCTCGCGCCGCCGTTGGCCAGACGATTTCCAATACGTCATTACGGAAGCCGTAAAAGTTTTCGTGCAGGATCGTGGTGAAGTCGTTGTAGCCGGGATACAGTTCGATCTTGTCGCCGATCTTCAGGTCGCAGGCGTCGCCTTCGAGATCGACTTTGCAGTGCTCGGCAGAAAGAGCCACGATGGTGGCTCCATCGATTCCTTTGACTGTCGGCATGAAAATATCCGGGTAGATCGTTTTTCGTCCGGTATCGAGAATGGCCCGTTCCAACACAGGTCGGCTGACAACACTTGCTAAAACTGTCACCGCCGATTCCAGATCTGCGACGCAGCATTCTTCGAGATAGAACGGCTCGGCAAAGATACCGCCACCCGCTTGAAGTTCGGTCACACAATCGATGTCAGAGGTGATCTGATACGAGCCAGTGCCACCCGCAGAGACGATTTCGCAGTTCAGGCCGTGCTTGTCGAAGTCGTCTTTGGTCTTGGCGAGGATCTGCATTGCTGCACCGATCTTGGCTTTCTTTTCTTCCTGATCTTGGATTCGCAGCAAATGCCCTTCGTAGCCCATGATGCCGACCAGTTCGAGACCGGGGAGCTTGTCGATGGCCTGAGCGAGTTCCAGGGTATCATTTCCTGGTTTGATGCCGACCCGTTCGAGTCCGATATCGACTTCCAGGATGGTTCGACATTTCACGCCGACTTCCACGCAGATGCGGGACAGCATCTCGGCCTGAGTGTAATGATCGCAGGCAACAATGGGATCGGCGATTTTGCACAGCGCTGCGATTCGACGATGTTTCTTTTCGCCGATGATCATGTTGGCGATCAGGATATCGGTGATGCCGGCGAAAGCGAAGACTTCCGCTTCGGAGACCTTGGCACTGGTGACGCCGATGGCTCCCGCTTTGATTTGTTTCCAAGAGATGGCGGGAGTTTTATGACATTTGACGTGCGGCCTCCACTGTTTGCCACGCGTGGTCATGTAGGAGGCCATCTTTTCGATGTTCGACTCCATGATGTCGAGATCGATACAGAGGGCAGGGGTGTCGAGATCAAACTTGTTGGAACCAACGAGTGTTTGTGTCACGGGAGGACTTTCCATTCAGCAAGTGGGATAAAACGCGAGGCGGGAATTTTAGATGTCCTCCTCACCCCGGCCCTCTCCTCCAAAGGAAGAGAGGGTGGCATGCAGGTAGGATGAATTTCTATTTTCTTTCAATCTAATTCCTTCTCCTCCTTTGGAGGAGAAGGTGCCCGAAGGGCGGATGAGGAGGTTTTTTTTACTTTATTCCTTCACAGTCTTGTGTAACACCTTGCCGAGTTCGTCGTGCCAGGTGAATGTCAACTTGGGCTCTTCGTAGCCGCCAGCGATGTCGATCATCAGGAAACCGCCTGAGCGGGGATCTTGCGAGTACGGCTGTTTGATCAAGCCTTTGGGGTCGGTCGATTTGGGATCACCGGGGCTGCGACCGAGTCGCGAATTGGCATCGACCAATGCTCCACACGAGAATTCTTCCACACCTGAAGGATGGACCGCGTGATATTGCCAATGGCGGTCGCCGCAAACGACATAGAAATTTCTTTCCAACAATCCTTCTTCTTTCAGGAAGCTGAAGAACTCGCCCCGCTCGTGACGGAAGCCGTTGATGTTGGTGTGATTATCGAATTTGCGAAGATCGTCGGGTCCGACCATCGGAGTTGGCGAGATGAGAAGTTTGAATTTGGCGTCGCTAGCGGCGAGTGTCCTCTTCAGCCAGGCTTTTTGTTTCTTGCCCCAAATCGTTTTCTGGGGGCCGTCTTCCATCGCGTTGGGACTGCGATACATCCGGTTCTCGGGAAACCAGATTTGCAGATCTTTGGTCACACGATGAGTCCGGTAAGTCAATGCTTCGTCGTCATCGTGTGCCGAGACCGGCAACTGTTCCAACATCATCTCACGCCCCTGAGCCGGAGTGGGAAGATAATCTCCCGAATTGTCGCCATCGTCGATACGGTAATCATGATCGTCGATCATCCAGTAGGTCGGCACTTTCGCGAACAGATCTTTGTAGCGTGGTTGCATAAATTGTTCGTGCCATTTCTGACGCAACTCGGGAATTGTTTCCGCACGTGGCTTGTCGGGCGTATCGTAATAGACGTTGTCACCCGTGCCGACAAAGAAGTCGGGCTGCTGTTTTAAGATGCTGGCGAGAGACGGATAGCCGAGATGTTTATCGGGACCAGCGTAAGGTTGAGGAAGTTTGGTATTGTTCTCTTCAAGGTGCTGTTTCTTATCGATGCGATCATCGCCGTGAAACTTGGCGTAATTCATTCCGGTGACGACGACAAATTTGACGGCGGCCGATTTCTTCGCACCCGGCAATGTTTTGAACTCGGCCATCGGTCCCGGTTGCAGGTTCTTGGCATCGGGACCGATTTTCGTGGTGCAGATGTATTGGGATCCCGGCTTCAATTTTGAGAACACAGCACGCGAGATAAAGTCGTGTGCTTCAGTAGCCGGCACAAGTTGGACACTCGGTGCAGCATTCGATTTGTTTTTGGTTGTTAACGTGAACTCGACGACACCCGGCGTTCCTGGGAGATCCCGGTCAACCAGTTTGTCGGTGGTTGATAAGCGAACTTGGATATAAGCCGACCGAGGAGTCACTTCACCCACCATGATCCCCATACTGGCCATGGGCTTGCCAGCCGAGATATGAGTTGCGGTGCAGTCTTCGGCGAAGGTTGTCGAATTCAGTATGGCAAAAGCGAGTGTAAGCAGAATTATCAATCGCATGAGTGTTCGGTCCCTATCTGGAATCGCAGTGTGCTGTGGAATTGAGGAAAGCTCAGAGTAATCGGATTTTATGAAGGAATCCAATCGGGGATTTAACGTCCAAAGATTCGTGATGGGAAGGCTTCCGCTGAAATAGGCTGTTGTCTTTGGAGTGAGGTCTGGGCAAATGAGTCATC
Organism: Planctomycetaceae bacterium; assembly: GCA_029243145.1. GTDB lineage: Bacteria > Planctomycetota > Planctomycetia > Planctomycetales > Planctomycetaceae > JABURQ01. Next base: position 87,197 of record JAQWSQ010000017.1, read on the forward strand.
TCGCTCCCGATGATGGGGGCTGGTTGTTCCTGTTTGGTGATTATTTGCCTCTTTTGAAGGACGAAAATCTCATTCATAACCGCGAAAAAACAAATCTCACGAAAAATGTTGTTATTTTTCAACATTCGGGTGACCGGGTGACCGGGTGACCGGGTGAGCTGAGTATCGTTCATTAGTTGTCTCTTGATAAAAAATCGATATTTTGCCTCTCAAGGCGGACAGGACAGACCGAGAAAGGAAGAAAAATGTCGAAATGGATCGCAACACCGGTTACGATGACTGCGAAGAAACATGGTGGCCTTCGTCAGTGCCACCGAATTTTCCATCTGGGAAATCCCGGATAATAATTGTTTTCCCAAGGTAGGAATGGATGAGAAAAGCTATTGTGGTTAAATTGGACGTTAATGACCTGAGCGGTCGAAACAGAGCCAAATCTAGCGAGGAAGCACTCAGTGAGTTGAATCAGCACCTAGCAGAAGGTTGGCAAGTGGTAAATTCATGTCCCATGAGTGGAACGAGTCACAAAATGCATTCCGTAGGAATCATTATCTTGGAGAAAAACTGAAACGCGTAAACAAGACGTTGAGGCTCAGGTAATGCTTTGCCCTGAATGCAGAGCAGAGTACGTAGAAACAGCGTTAAACGCTGAATTTGGATCGAACCTTTACTGGTGGACGACACGCGAACGAGCGCTGAATTCTTCGTCGACTCTGCGGGAAATCGATTGATCGGCAACAGCTCCCCGTGGCATGCAACGGGAATTATTTGGGGACCAAAAATTGGAACCACCGATTTGGCCTCGTTCTTCCCTGAGCCTTTTCGAATCGACTATCGGGATATTTCCTCTTCATTGAGGCTTGCTTGTGGCTCAACCGGAAAGTTCAGCCAACCTGGTGACGAGATCCAGAGAGAGGCAGTCCTCGTTTCAGCTAGTTCTGCTCCCTCGGATGATTCGGTTTTGCGTCTTGGTGTTCTGGCACACGAAGATTTACAAGCTGATCCCGACAAAGGTGAGCTCAGGTATCAAAATTCCTGGGCGCATCGAATCAGTCAAGATGGCAAAGTGGTGATCGGTTTCTCTCTCACACATGTAGTGCCAGGAAGTGGTGGCGATTTTCGCCAGCGTATCGAACTATTTCGTTGGACCGCCGAAACGGGAATGATTGGACTCGGTCTCATGCCGGGCCAAACTGATCACAACCTCTTTCAATACCTCGAAGTGACAGATATTGGGCAGAACGGTTCGGTGTCGTGTGGCATCGCCGACATGACTTTCAATGGAGTCACCAAGAGATACCCTTGGCTGTGGACCGAGGAAGAGGGTCTCGAATATAAATCACCGCATGGCCCGATTTGGACGGCATCCCATGGCGCTCCCAAAATTTCACAAAATGGAAAGTCCCTCGCTGGAAATCTGACGACTCCAATCAGTCCCGTGAAGCAAGATTGTTTCGGGTCCGATGTTGTCGTCGAAACTGGATACCTCTGGGATCTGACACAAAACAATCGAGAAGGATTGAGGTGGATTCCAACAACCGAAGAAGAAGTTCGTGTGAGAATTGCTGATGTGTCGAATGATGGTGCGCTTCTGGCGACTGCTGAAAGATTATGCGAGTTCGAACTCGGAGGGCCTCCCATTCCTGTACCTCCGACGCTTAGAGAGTTCTTTCATTGGAAGCCCGAAGGTGAGCGAATTGACTTAGTTAATTTGGTAGAGCCGTTATTCGATGGAGAACGAGAAGGGTGGCGGATGTTTAGCGTCCTCGATTTATCTGATGAAGGCTCTCTGTATCCCACGTCACCCGGCAGCGACACGTTGAAAAATCGCGTTCGTCTTAGTGGTTGGGCCGGTGATCGGCTCGATGGAAATCGGTCCGTCACGTTTGTCCTTGACTTGACACAACTGTTGGAAAATCAATCGCAGTAGGATTAAGTATTTCGATGGGCTGCACAGCCAGAACTCAGGACTTCAACAGTTTCTCCGAGTCGCGGCCCATACGTTCGCAGATGGCGGCTGTTTCATTGAAGTCGACTTCCAACGGTGAAACCTGTTCCGGTTTGACCATCGCCACGCTGCCGTTCCACGGGTCGGGAGCACCGGGCAGAAAGACGATCACCAAGCCATCTTCAGTGCGGCCCGATTCGTACCCGATCTGAATGCGGTCCTGCAATTCGATGCGAATCGGTTTCAAAGAGGGTGTCGCAGAGTCTCCGCCAATGTTGCCCGCCAAGATGTCTTTATAGATGGCGTACTTGGGGAACATCATCGTGAGTTGACGTTCGACGGTTTTGGTAAAGCGTCTCGCGAATGCTCGACGAGCTGCGATACCGGCGAGAAAGCAAAGACAGATCAGAATTCCCAACGCCATCAAAAACAGAATCGCAATACCGCTCGCTGTGCTGACCGGGATCATCTCCTTGAGTGGCTCGTAAATGACGATCACTAACGAGTACACATACCCGAGGATGCCTCCGATGACGGCGAGAGGCAACAAAAACAACAAACCGCCGATGGCCGTCGTTCTCAGGAATCGCCAAGATTCGTTCACCTGTTGTTTCATGGTTGATCCATCAATGTGGCTGGCTGGGCCGGTCCTGCACGATTAATGTTTGATAGCCGTAGTGCGCAAGCACTGCGGGCTCGTACAAATTACTTTCGACGGACGATCGCTCTTGAACCGGCCCCCGCTGCTTGCGCAGCAGGGCTATGGAGTTCACTCTTAAGATGCTCAAGACTCTTCTGGATTCGCATCGAGCGATTCGTGAAATTTGACGGCTGCTTTTTTCGACTTTCGTATTTTGAGGTTCAGCAGCTCGACGAATATACTGAAGCCCATGGCGAAGTAGATGTATCCTTTATTGATATGCTGACCGAATCCATCGGCAATCAATGTGACACCGATCAGCAGTAAAAAACTGAGGGCCAGCATTTTGACGGTCGGATGACGTTCGACAAAGCAGGCAATCGGTCCCGCTGAGACCAACATCACCAAGACTGCCACAATGACGGCGGCAATCATGACGGCAATTTCATCAACCATTGCCACGGCAGTGATTACCGAATCCAAAGAGAACACTAAATCAAGCAGCAGGATCTGAACGATAACACTGGCGAATGTCGCCTGGCCTTTGACTTCCGAACGGTCTTCCCCTTCCAGCTTATGGTGAATCTCGGTTGTGCTTTTCCCCACGAGGAAAATTCCCCCGATGATCAAGATCATATCTTTGCCGTTAAAGCCGTGGTCGAACAAGGAAAAGAGTTCTTTAGTCAATCCCATGATCCAACTGATCGCCAGCAGTAATAAAATTCGCGTGCCCATCGCCAGAATCAGCCCCAGGTTTCGAGCTTTGGACTGTTGTTCTTTCGGCAGCTTACCAGAGAGGATCGAGATGAAGACGATGTTGTCGATGCCGAGGACAATTTCGAGACTCGTTAACGTGAGAAAGGCGACCCAGTTTGTCGGGTTCGTCAATAATTCCATCATGACAGGCGTTCTGATTCCAGAAAGAGAATTTGCGAGTGAGCACTGATGACATTGTAGCCAACACCCGAGTACGTTTCATGCGCACAATTGACCGATACGCACACAGAACGTGGATGGATCACGCAAATTTGTAGAGGACTGTAATGAAGAGTGATTTCTCACTCGTCCTCGGTTGTGGATTCTTTCTCAGGTTTTTCTTCCTCGGCAACCTCTCCGCCGGGTGGAGTGTCACCTTCGCCCGGCTCCACCATGCCGTCGTCATCTTCCTCTGTTTCCGGGATCATTTCCGGTTCCGGTTCTTCGGGTGGCTTAGAGGTCTCCACAAACAATAGCGTGCCATCGTCATCGAGGATCAGCTTCATCTTGTATTCTTTGGCGAGGCTGAACCATTCCATAGTTCGTGATTTGCGGAGATTTCCCACTGGCTCTTCGTCAGAAACGGTCGGTCCAAATTTGAAATACGATTGAGCCGAGTCATAGGTCAACGCTTGGCTATCTTCGCCCGATTCGTCGATCTCTTTCATCTTTTGGGACAGGCCACTGAGCGTCTGATCGTAACCCAATTTTCCTCGTGCCTCGATTCCCACAATGATCAGACCAATGGCAATGGCTCCCCAAACAACCAGTTTTTCGAGAGGATTGCGGGACGGCTTTGCGGATGCCGTCTGAGAAGATGTGTTTGACGGCGTCTCAGTAGGATCGATCATTTCAGTGGCCCTCTTATAAATACGAGCATGGCGTTGGGTGAAAATGACCGCTCGATTATACTCCTGCGGAAGTCCTCATGCAGCAAGATTTCTCCATTCATTTGGCCATTTGTGATCCCGGGAGTCGGGCTAGATCTTGGCTGCTGAGTCAGGTAATTAGAAAAGATCTGGAAATCCTGAGAAAATTTGCAGTCCAAGTGCGTTGACTTAGAACCTTATGCCGATAAAATCTGTCCTCCCCATATGGGGAACGCTGGGAAACACTCTTTCCCCTCGCGTTATTTCAACGCGGGACACTGGCCGTTTACGGTTCAATGTGCGTTTTGATCTTTGGCAATTTGGTTGGTGGATAGATTGTGTGGCCCTTACAGGCTGGACGATTTGGGACAGCTTGCTGTCGCAAGGAATTCAGTCTGTGTTGAGTTTGTGAGGCCGGCGTGATGAGGACGGAAGGCAGCTT
>JAQWSQ010000018.1 GCA_029243145.1 Planctomycetaceae bacterium
AAGCTGCCTTCCGTCCTCATCACGCCGGCCTCACAAACTCAACACAGACTGAATTCCTTGCGACAGCAAGCTGTCCCAAATCGTCCAGCCTGTAAGGGCCACACAATCTATCCACCAACCAAATTGCCAAAGATCAAAACGATACGTTCTTCGCAGCAAATCCTTAATTTCTTAAGAGACTACGTTTCGCACATCGCGGAGAGTCATTGTATCGCGGCCAAACCGTTCGTCAACCAGCTTGGGAAGAAATTCTTGGATCAATTTCAGGAACATCTTGAAATGTTATCGTGTCTACTGAATTAATAGGGTTTCTTTGTCTTTTCGGCGTCACTCTCTCCCGCCGGGATCCATTATTTCCTAGAATGCCTCACTGTTACAAGCCGAACAGCCCAAACAGTCGAAGTCTGTTCGGTTATTGATCTCCCAACTTGCTTATCTCATCTCAATTGACCATAAATCTAGACATTTCGAGGTGCTGCCCTGTCAGACTCTGCTCGCAAAATCCTGGTGACTGCCGCTTTGCCCTATGCGAATGGCCATATTCATATTGGACATCTGGTTGAATACCTACAGACCGACATCTGGGTCAGGTTTCAGAAACTGCGCGGCCACGAATGCCGTTTCTTCTGTGCCGACGACACGCACGGTACGGCGATTATGATTCGGGCCAAAAAAGAAAATCGGTCCGAAGAAGCGCTCATCACCGAAATGAAGGAAGCCCATGTCGGGGACTTCGCCGGGTTTGGAATTGAATTCGACAATTACGGCAGCACGAACAGCGATGAGAACAAAGAACTGTGCGGAGAGATCTGGCAATCGATCCGTGACGCCGGTCTCGTCAAAGAAAAAGAGATCGAGCAATTGTTCGATCCCGAAGAAGGAATCTTTCTCGCCGACCGTTTCGTCCGTGGGACGTGTCCGCATTGTCAACTCGAAAACCAACCGGGAGACAATTGCGATAACGGCCATACCTACACACCGACCGAATTGATCAATCCGGTGAGTACCGTATCGGGAGCAACTCCCGAACTTCGTAAAGCAACACACCTGTTTATTGAGTTGGAACAACTCCATGAGTTCCTTAATGAATGGACACAGAGCGGCGAACACCTGCAGTCAGAAATCGCCAACTACCTTAAAGGTCACTTTCTGGGTGACGAACTGCGTGACTGGGACATCTCGCGACCGGCTCCGTATTTCGGCTTTGAAATTCCCGACGCGCCCGGCAACTATTGGTATGTCTGGTTTGATGCACCCATCGGCTACATTGCCTCCACTTGGGAATGGTGCAAGAAGAACGGCCAGAACCTCGATGATTGGTGGAAGAATCCCGAGACCGAGATTCATCACTTCATCGGCAAAGACATTACTTATTTCCATACCTTGTTCTGGCCCGGCATGTTGAAGACAGCCGGTTACTCGTTGCCAGAAAAGATACACATTCACGGCTTCCTGAATGTTGATGGCGAGAAAATGTCCAAATCGAAAGGGACATTCATTCAAGCCTCGACGTACCTGAATCATCTTGATCCGAGTTTCCTGCGCTATTATTTCGCCAGTAAACTTGGACCAAAGGTAGACGACATTGACCTGAACTTGGACGACTTCCAGCAGAAGATCAATTCGGATCTGGTCGGCAAGGTCGTTAACATCGCCAGCCGATGTGCCAAGTTCGTTGCCAACCAGAACTTGTCGGAGACTTATCCGGTCGATGATGGACTGTTCCAACAGGGAACGGCTGCCGGTGAAACAATTGCGAAGTTTTATGAAGACTGCAATTACTCGGCCGCCATGAGAGAAATCATGCTGCTCGCTGACCGAGCGAATCAGTACATCGAAGGCAAAGAGCCGTGGGCGTTGCGGAAAGATCCCGAGCGAGCCGACGAACTGCGCGACATCTGCACGGTGGGTATTAACCTCTTCCGACAAATCATCGTGTACCTGACTCCGGTCTTGCCAGAACTGACTGCCAAAACGGATGCTTTATTGACTGAACCGATTACAAGCTGGGACGACTCCCAGACGCCGTTGACTGGCACACCGGTCAACAAATTTCAACATATGCTCCAACGAATTGACCCCCAGAAAGTCGCAGCCATGACAGACGAAGCCCAATCAGAACAAACCACCGAAGAAGCCGTCCCCGCTCTCGATCTTTCCCAATGGAATGATGGTTCGAAAGCTCTCGAAGCCGAACCGTTGGCCGAGGAATGCACGATTGATGACTTCGTCAAAGTCGATTTGCGGATTGCCCGCATCGTCGAAGCCAATCATGTTCCCGACGCGAACAAGCTGCTGCAACTGACGCTCAGCTTGGGTGGTGGCGTGACCAAGAATGTCTTCGCGGGTATCAAGAAAGCCTACGAGCCGGAAGCCTTGGTCGGAAAATTGGTGGTGTGCGTTGCCAATCTGAAGCCGCGACAAATGAAGTTCGGCCTCAGCGAAGGAATGGTCTGTGCGAGCGGACCGGGTGGAGCGGATGTGTTTCTGCTCTCTCCCGATGATGGTGCTGTACCGGGTCAACGGGTGCATTGATGCGAGGGTGGCAGGAATCAGGAGCCGGGAGTCAGTCTTCTTACGATTTTGGTGCGATCAGTGGTTGATCGAACGGATTACGAATGCGGAAGCCGGAATCGAGGAGATTACCCCAGCTAACGATTTCGTCGTAGTTGACTTCGTTGCCGCCATCGTCGAGTTCATTCTCGAAGACGCTATAGACCACGGCATCGATTCCATTTCGTCGATAGATAAGCGGTGCCGGTGTGGGTGAGTAAAGATCGTCGGGAATTTCTTCGAGGTACTTGGGAACGAGTTGGCTTGCGTCGGCAGGGAACTCGCCATGATCGCGGAAGTAGGCTTGCGCGGCCAACGCGACGAGCAGACAGCGATAGTGAACTTCCTCGCGGTCGATGGCCGTTTGAAATTGAGAAGTTGAAGGCAACAGTAAACCTGCAATCGACGATTTTTTGAGTGAGCGGTTGAACTCCTCATTCGACCACTCGATGCCGTCAAAGTTGACGATGGTTTCGTTGGCGATTCTCTGGCGTTCGCGACGGGGAAAATCGCAACTCCGCAACAGATCGAAGAAATAGAAACGCAAGATCCGCTGACCAAGTCCGGGTTCTCCCTTCAGATAAAGCACGGACTTAAGGATTTCCACATCAAAATAATAATCCCAACCTTCCAGGTCAGCGAGTTCGATCATCTTCATCATGCTGAGATATTCGAGTTTCAGAGCTGTTGATGTTTTCTCGGTTAACATCCAGTCTTCTTGAATCTGATGGTGAACGATTTTCAGATCTTCGCTCGTCAAATCAGGCACCGCTGCCCATTCGGTCAAACCTACTGCTGTGTGCTGAAAGCAAGTAATACCAACCAATCGTTCGATGAGTCCCCCATTTTTTCCAATATGCCGACTGGCGCGGAGTGCTGAACGATACCATTCCCCGGCTTCTTGTGTTTTTCCTTCGGACTGTAGCTTATGACATAGCAACATCACTGTTCGCTGAACCTCACGTAAGTCTTGAACAAGATCCAGAGAAACCGAGAGATCATATTCCCGAGCGGGAATGTATAAAGATTCCTCCATTTCGGTCGCCTGTTTCCAGACGAAAAGAGCAGGTTCGTTATCCTTCAGGAATTGATCCATTACGTCATTTGGAAGGCGTAATCTGCCAATCCCGATTTCATCGCGCAGTTCTCTGGCTTCTGGCGTGGGCTGCACATAAAGCGTCATGGCTGACCGAAACCCATACATCGCGTTTTCGTCATCGGGAATCGAATATTCCAGTAAAGGTTCCTGATCGAACGGTTCCGGGAAATCAGGCACTTGTCCCAGTTGATATCCGCGATAAATAAACGGCGACAGAATCAGCATCAAAAAAACAAACACTGCAATTGCTCGCCACCCTATCCAACGTTGCAGAAAATTTTTCTTGTCCACTTGCGACTTGTTGTCCCGGTCAATCGACATCATGGCTCCTAAACAGTATGGCCTTTCATCAGAACGCTCAATACACACAATCGGATCAAAAGAAATCGAGGATTCTGGAAGCATTTCGCGAAATGAATACGCACAGAGACCGTCTATGATAAGGTGAGCAATAGACTCAATCATCGAAGCAACAAGGCCGAGACCATGGACACCTTTCAAACCTACAATATGTTGGCAGCTATCCCTGAGTTTCTCGTTTGGTTTGCGGGTGGCTTGATATGCCTCTATTGGTCCAGCCGAAAGCCGACGACTGCAGTACTGATCGGCTTGGCGATGTTGCTGGCTGGTTTTCGTAGAGCGGCTGTGTTGTTTGCTCCAGAGATCAGTCTATACCTCGAAGCATTTCCTTTTAATGCTGAGGAACGAATGCTGACTCTGTATTTGTTGTTCTCTTTACCGAATGCCGCGGCTTGGGGTGCGATACTTGTGGCAGTTCTGCGCGAGCTGCGAACAACGATCAGAGAGAGTTCGCCGGACAGTCTGTGAGAAATTGCTGAAAGCGGCGACTCAGTCGAGCATCACTGTCATTTTTTTATCCGAGAGTTCGAATGTCTCGAGGTAGTTCCAAATGCGGTCGGGAACTTGTTTTGTGAAGTGCTTGTAAGTAACAAAGCTAATCTCGTACAAGGTTCCGTCGCAGTCTACGATCACTTGTGCTTCATGGCGTGCCGGCTCAAAAGGAGTCGTTTTGACGTGGAGAATTTTGACGCAAGCGTGGCCGTTCTGGAAGAGATGGGTCCGTGGGAGTGGTTGTTGATGGCGATGGCGATCACTCACCACCTTGACCACGAACCGACTTGTACGCTCATCGTGACCAGGAGCGATCACTTCCACAGAATTTTCGGCGATCTTAGCCAACCATCCCGCAGGCGCGACGATGGATGTGCCGTTGAATGCGCGAATGCGATTCTCTTCGTCGGGAAGAGTCGTCGGCCAGTCACTTTGCAACTTAAGTTCTGATGACTGCATGGATTGGTGCAGATGATTTCCCATCCAACTCATTGCCACGGAGAGCATCACTGCTACAGATAATAAGCGCAAGACTGAAACTCTGACGGAAGGCAACGTCATTGTTGGCTCTCCTCTTCCAAACAGATTGTTGTGTGTGGCGGAAAACCGAGCCTCTCGATCAGAAGAGATCGATTGGTGTGTGTTTCGATATTCCCATCTTAGCCGGAACCGGCTAAGAAATGTCTGACTGGATACCAGGCGAGCAACGAGGCGATCAGAATGTAGAGGCAGTAACGATTTGCATCAAGAGGAAGTTTCCCAGAATCGGCCACGAATGAGCCATCACTTTCATTCGCGTGATCACAAAACCTTAATCAGTCTCGATTTGAATCGATCATGTATTTGTGATGAGACTAGCGATTTCCTCTGCCTGTTACGTTCAATCAAGCTTGTTTCTCAGCAATTCACGAGGGAATTGCTGAGAACCAATCCTGCAAGGCACGTACTTCGAGTTCTGGTTTTTCGCGGAGTGCTTCGATGGCACCAACAACAGCTAAGCAACCAGGCAGAGTCGTAACGCAAGGAACTCCGTAAGAAACAGCGGCGGCTCGGATCTTCCCTTCATCGGTACGTGCGCCTTTACCGCTGGGCGTATTAAAGATGATCTGAATGTCGCCGTTCGCCATGTAATCGAGAAGATTAGGACGCCCTTCTTGCAACTTCTTCACGGTCGCGACCTCGAGACCCGCCGCACTCATCGCTTTGGCAGTTCCTGATGAGCAAATGATTTTGTAACCCATCTCGATCAACTTGCGAGCCGGCTCAATCATCGCCTCTTTTCGTCCCTGTGCCATACTGATGAAAACGGTTCCCGACTCGGGAAGCTTGTTCCCAGCACCTATCTGACTTTTGGCAAAGGCCAATGGAAACTGTTCGTGAATCCCCATCACTTCACCGGTTGAACGCATCTCTGGCCCCAAGACAATATCGACGCCGTGAAAACGAGAGAAGGGAAACACACTCTCTTTGACCGAATAATGTTCGGGCCAAACTTCTGTCGTGATCCCTTGTTCCGCGAGAGACTGACCTGCCATCACTTTGGCAGCCATCTTGGCGAGAGATCGGTTCGTTGCTTTTGAAACGAACGGTGAGGTGCGGCTGGCACGCGGGTTCACTTCTAATAAATACAAAATGGGAGTTTCATCGGTGACTTTGATGGCGTATTGAATATTCATCAAACCACACACCTGCAATTCTTTGGCAAGTGCATAGGTGGCTTGCTTGATTTCTTCAATGATTTCTTCACTCAGAGAAAATGGCGGCAAGGCACAGGCAGAGTCAC